>JADGOG010000063.1 GCA_017883065.1 Acidimicrobiales bacterium
GGCCGCCTCGCCCAGGTAGGCCAGCAGGTCCACCAGCGCGATGGGCTGGACACGCGTGCTCACCCACCGGGGGCAGACCATCATGGGCAGGCGCTCGGTCAGGTACCGGATCATCTCGAAGGAGATGCTGCCGGCACCGAGCACCACGGCGGCCCGCAGCTCGACCACCGGAATGCCGGTGGATCCGAGCAGTTGGCCCACCTCCTGGCGGCTGGACAGGTGTTCCGAGAGGTCGCCGTGCCCGAGGCCGCCCAGGTAGACGATGCGAGCGACACCGGCTGCGGCAGCTCCCTCGGCGAACGAGCGGGCCAGCGCCCGGTCGCGATCGGCAAATCCGACGCCACCGGCCATGGCGTGGACCAGGTAGTAGGCCACGTCGCAGCCCTCCAGCGCACCGGCGAGCCGCGCCGTGTCGGCGACGTCTACCGAGTGGATGTCGACATGGGGACGCGCCTCGACGGAATCGGCGCTCCGTGCCATGGCGTTGACATCGAAGCCCAGGTTCACCAAGTGGGGAAGGAGATGGGTACCCACGAAGCCGTTGGCCCCGGCCACGGCTACCCGTTGTCGCACCAGGCCTGGCCCGCCATCCGGGGACGGGCCGTCGGCCGGAGTCATCCTCCCGAGACCAGGATGTCCCCACCGGCGGGGGGCGTGGGATCGTCCACGTCGTCCAGCCACCCGGATGGCAGCCGGACCGGACGGGGCCCGTTGGTGTGGCCACGCGCCATGCGGAGGGCCTCATGAGGGAACGACAACGTGGCGTCGAGCGAGTCGACCAGTTGGTGTACCTCGGTCAGCGAATCGGCCTGGGCCAGCGATCGTCGCACCGCCGAGCCGACCGGGAATCCGGTCAGGTACCAACCGGCGTGCTTGCGGAATTGGCGAACACCGATGTCCTCCCCGAAGGAGCGGCAGAGCAGTCCGACGTGCGACCGCATCATGTCGGCGACCTCGCCCAGTGAAGGGGGCGACTGGTGTGAACGGCCTGCGAAGGCATCGTCCAGATCCCTGAACAACCAGGGTCGCCCGAGACAGCCCCGGCCGACTACCACGCCGTCACACCCGGTGGCACGCACCATGGCCAAGGCGTCGGACGCCTCCCACAGATCGCCGTTACCGAGCACGGGGACCGAGGTCACCGCCTCCTTGAGCAGGGCGATGGCGCTCCAGTCGGCCTGGCCGGAGTACAGCTGTTCGGCCGTGCGGGCATGGAGGGTGATGGCGGCGACGCCCTCGTCCGCGGCGATGAGCCCGGACTCGAGATAGGTGAGGTGGTCGTCGTCCACGCCCTTCCGGAGTTTGACGGTCACCGGGACCGATCCGGCTGCCCTCACGGCGGCCCCGACGATGGACCGGAACAGGGACCGATGGATCGGCAGGGCTGCGCCCGCCCCCTGCCGGGTCACCTTTCCGGCCGGGCAACCGAAGTTGAGGTCGATGTGGTCGACACCGATCGTGCCGACCAGTCGCCGCACCGCCGCACCCATCACCCCGGGGTCCACACCGCACAGCTGCACGCTGCGCACCGGCTCATCGTCGGCGAACGACGCCATGGTGAGGGTCTTGGCGTTCCCTTCCACCAGTGCCCTTGCCGTGATCATCTCGCTCACGTAGAGCCCGGCCCCGTAGCCGCGGCAGAGCTGTCGGAAGGCACTGTTGGTCACGCCGGCCATCGGGGCCAGCACCACCGGCGTGTCGACGGTGAGGCCACCCAGCCGCAGGACGGGCATGTCCACCGTTCCTGTCCCGGTCGGCGGTCCGGTCAGCGGTCCGGTCGGCGGTCCGGTCGGCGCTCCCGGAGTGGGGAGGGTGACGGTCACGACGCCACCGTGGCCCACAGGTCGGTGATCGAGATGTCGAGAGTCGCCAACAGCGCTCGGACCTTGGCCAGCGAGAGACCGATCACGCTGGCCGGGTCGCCGTCCACGCCGTCGATGAAGGGGGCGGACCTCCCGTCCAGGGTGAATGCCCCGGCCACCATCATCGCCTCACCTGTGGCCAGATAGGCGTCGAGCTCCGCGTCGGAGGTCACGCCGAACCGGACCACGGTCGCCACCACACCGGACGCCTCGCGCCCGGTCCGCTCGTCGATCACGCAGTGTCCGGTGTACAGGGTGCCCGATCCGCCCCGCATGGCCTGCAGCCAGGCCCGGGCCTGGTCGACCGACGACGGCTTGCCGTGGGGCTCACCGTCGAACTCGAGCATCGAGTCGCACCCGATGACCACGGCGTCTCCCGTCCGATCGGCCACAGCGCGGGCTTTGAGGGTGGCCAACACGGTGACCAGCGACTTCGTGTCAGGGGCCTCGACAGCGTCTTCGTCCACCCCGCTCATCACGACCTTGGGATCGAAGCCCGCGTCGCGGAGCACCCGGAGACGGGCCGGCGAGGCCGAGGCGAGTACCAGCGATCGTTCGGCCACGGGGAACAGCGTAGGGGGACTCCCACCGGTGAGTGTCACCGAACCGGGTCGACCTCCTTCGGCGTGTGCCCGACCGGCAGTTGCGCGATCCTGGTGCCATGACCGAGACCGGCATCACCCTTGACCCCACCCTGGCCGACCCGGAGCTCGACGGGGACCACGAACGGATGTCCCACATCGTCCTGGAGGGGTTCAAGCCGGAGAAGGGCGACTACATCTCGGCGGGCCCGTCGGTCGTCGAGGGGATGGTCAACGGCACGGCGGTGAAGGCCCTCTGCGGGAAGATCTGGGTGCCCGGACGAAATCCGAAGAAGTACCCGATCTGTCCCACCTGCAAGGAGATCGCCGAGGCCCGGGGCTGGAAGGTCCCGGCTGGCTGATCCGGCGGCCCCCAGCGTTCTTGTCACTGCCGAATTCGAGGACGTTCGGGCCGTGGTCCACGAGGACGGAGACAGGGTGGCATCGGCGATCCGGTCTCCGAAACCAGCGTACGGCGTACGCCAATTCCACCAATTAGATAGGCCGGACTACCCAGTGCCTGCACCCCCGCTCTCAGTGTGCCCCGTGATCAGGGCAGCTCGGCGACTCCCTTGATCACCAGATAGACGGCGAAGACCACCTCGATCACGATCCCGATCTGACGGGCGTGTCTGGTCACGAACCCGTGGGTGGCGTTGAGGGCCGGTGCGGCGCGCTCGCCCGCCACGGACACCACGACGACCGGGGCGAGGACCGGAAGCAGCGTGATGACGAAGAGCAGGGCGAAGGAAGCACCGCGTCCCACCAGGCCGACCGGGGCTCGGGTGATCTCGTGGAGAGCGGGCAGGAACAGGACGAGTGTGGAGAAGTTCACCACCATTCCGAGTGCTCCTACGCCGACGAACCAACCGGTCGGGGCCGAGTCGAGCCGCCCCGCCGTTCGTGACTTCTGATGTTCCGCCGGTGTGGGCCGCTTCAGCAGCGACCGCACCGCCAACGCGGCCATCAGGGCGGCGGCGATGAACATCAGGACCGCACCCCGCAGGGAGTGGCGTCCGTGCTCGGCCGGATGCAGGTGGCCGAGCACGGTCAGCCCGAGCACGGAGAAGGCGGCCAGCACCAGGGCGGCTCCGGCGGCCAGGGCCCACGCTCGTGCCAGCGGTCTCTTCCTGCCGGTGAGGACGAGCAGCTGGAGGGCCAACAGCGTGGGGCTGATGGCCGCCCCGATGGCCAGGGGCACCACCGAAGCCACGAGCGCCGTCATCTGGTCAACGTAGCGTCGTCGCCCGGTCCGGAGCGTCGATGGGGCGGACGGCCCGAGTCAGTCGAGGGCGAGGTCGCCGTGCTCGCGGCACCGGGCCCGGTAGCCGCCGGGGGTCACGGCCACGGTCAGGCGGCGGCCGCACGTGGGACAGAACCGGGGAGGGTCGAGGGTGCGACCACACCCCGGGCACGACGCCGACATCGACCCGCAGCCGGTGCAGAAGGCCACCTTGGCCGTCGACTCGCCGGTCATCGGCACGGACTCAGAGGACCCCGGTGATCGCGCCGACCGGCATGCGCAGGTCGGAGAGCATTTGAAGGTCCTCGTCCGCGGAGCGGCCCAGCGTGGTCAGGTAGTTGCCCACGATCAGCGCGTTGATGCCCGAGGTCATGCCCATCGACTGGAGTTCCCGCAGGGTGACCTCTCGTCCGCCGGCGTAGCGGAGGATCACTCCGGGAAGGCCCAACCGGAAGAGGGCGATCCACCGGATGGCCTCCCACGCGGCTACCGGCTGCCCGTCGCCCAGGGGCGTCCCCGGACGGGGGTTGAGGAAGTTGAGTGGGACCTCGGTGGGATCCAGTTCCTGGAGCTGAACCAGCAGCTCGATCCGCTGCTCGTCACTCTCCCCCATGCCGATCAGTGCGCCGCAGCACAGCTCCATGCCATGGTCGCGCACCAGTCGGCAGGTGTCCTGGCGCTCCTCCCAGGTGTGGGTGGTCACCACGTTGGGGAAGAACGATCGGGACGTCTCGAGATTGTGGTTGTAGCGGTGCACCCCGCCCGCGGCGAAGCGTCGGGCCTGGTCGTCAGTCAGCAGGCCGGCGCTGACCGCCACGTTGAGGCCGGTCTTCTCCTGCACCATCGGAACCAGCTCGAGGATCCGCTGCATGGTCCGCTCGTCTGGGCCGCGGACGGCCAGCACGATGCAGAACTCCGAGGCTCCGGCCGCCCTGGTCTCCTCGGCGGCCTGCAGCACCTCGTCGGCATCGAGGAATGGCGTGGCCTTCACCGGGGTGTCGAACCGGGACGACTGGGAGCAGAAATGGCAGTCCTCGGGGCAACCGCCCGTCTTGGCGGACAGGATTCCCTCCACCTCGACCTCCGGGCCACACCAGTCGAGCCGGACCTGGTGGGCCAGGGCGGCCAGCGAGGTGACCCACTGGTCGGGCAGCTCGGCCAGGCCAGCGAGCTCCTCGCCGGTCAGGAGCCGATGCTCGTCGAGGAGGGCCATCTCGGCCGCCCGCAGGCGCCTACGGGCGTCGCCGGATTCGATGGCCGGGCGCTCGGGCTCGGGACGGGTCCTGCCGCGGTTGGGCGCAGACAGCGTGACGGTGGTACGGATGGGGGTGGCAGTGGTGTCGCCGGGCATGCCGTTACGGTAGTTGGCCCGGGACACCGAACGGAAAAGACGACAAGGGGACCAACGTGGCGTGGGATTTTTCGACCGAGCCTGAGTTCGAGCTGCAGCTGGAATGGATGCGCCACTTCGTACGGGACGAGATCTTCCCCCTCGAGACCCTCGACCTGGGCCATGACGCCATGATCGAGGCGCTCCGGCCCCTGCAGAAGGAAGTCAAGGCCCGGGGACTGTGGGCCTCACATCTCCCGCCGGAGTTGGGGGGCGGTGGATTCGGGCAGGTCAAGCTGGGTCTCATGCACGAGATCCTCGGCCAGACCCCGTACGGACCGGTGGCCTTCGGCAACAATGCGCCCGACTCGGGCAACGCCGAGCTGCTGGCCATCGGCATCGAGTCATCGGGGAGGGAGGAGCAGAAGGAGAAGTGGCTGCTCCCCCTGCTGGACGGACGGATGCGCAGCGGCTTCTCGATGACCGAGCCGGGAGCGGGGGCCGATCCCACCATGATCGCCACCACCGCGGTGCGGGACGGAGACGAATGGGTCATCGACGGCCACAAGTGGTTCACCACCAACGGCTCGGTGGCTGACTTCCTGATCGTGATGGCGGTCACCAATCCGGACGTCCACCCCTACCAGGGGTGCTCGATGATCGTGGTCCCGGCGGATACGCCGGGCGTGGAGATCGTGCGCGACGTGGCCACCATGGAGGACCCCGTTGAGCACTTCGGCAAGTTCGGCGGCCACGCGGAGATCCTCTACCACGAGGTTCGGGTGCCCTACGAGAACCTTGTGGGCGTGGAGGGCGAAGGATTCCTGCTGGCCCAGAAGCGCCTCGGACCCGGTCGGATCCACCACTGCATGCGGTGGCTCGGCCAGTCGAAGCGGGCCTTCGACATGCTCTGCGAGAGGGCGGTGTCCCGCACGACCCACCACTCGTTGCTGGCGGAGAAGCAGACCATCCAGAACTGGGTGGCCGACTCCTTGGCCGAGATGACCGCGGCACGCCTGATGACCCTCTACGCCGCCTGGAAGATGGACACCGAGGGCGCGTCGGCTGCCCGGGTGGAGATTGCCATGATCAAGTACTACGGCGCCGGCGTCCTCTACAACGTGATCGACCGGGCCGTTCAGATCCACGGGGCGCTCGGCTTCTCGACTGACCTCCCGCTCGAGTCGATGTACCGCCACGCCCGGGCCGCCCGCATCTACGACGGCCCCGACGAGGTGCACAAAGTGACCGTGGCCCGCCAGACCCTCAAGGGGTACAAGCCGGCCGAGGTGCCGACCGAGCACGTGCCCACTCGGAGGATCGAAGCCAAGCAGCGATTCGCCCACCTGCTCGAGCTGGAGACCGCCGACCACTGACGAGAGGGCCGTCGAACAGCTGAGGGTCGGGCAACCGGGCGGACGGGGAAGTCAGGATCCTCCTACGGTCGGCAGCGCTCAGATCTGTTCCGGGAGGTCGACGAAGGACGGTGCCCGCTTCTCACGCAGAGCGGCAACGCCTTCCCGGTAGTCGGGCCCGGCCATCATCGGATCGAGCAGCGCCTCGGCGGCCCGCACCGACTCGGCCGCGCTGAGGTGAAACGCCTCGTAGACCTGTCGCTTGGACGCGGCCATCGAGGCGGGCGACACGGTGGTGGCCAACCGACGGGCGTACTCGGTCACCCGTCCGACCAGCTGGTCGCCGGGAACCACGTCGGACACCAGCCCGAGCTGCAGCGCCTCGTCGGCGTCGAAGGTGCGGCTGGAGAGGATGAGGTCCATGGCCCTCGGCAGGCCGATCAGTTTGGGCAGCAGCCAGGCCAGGCCGAACGCACAGGGGAGCCCGAGCCTTCCGTGGGCGGTGGTGAACCTGGCCCCCGCGGCGGCGAACCGCAGGTCGCAGTAGCACGACAGGGCGAACCCGATGCCGGCCGCCGGGCCGTTGATGGCGGCGATGATCGGCTTGGGAATCCCGAAGTGGTAGGCCAGCTCGGCGTCGAACTCCGGACGGACGCCGTAGCCGGGCGCGGCCAGGGCCCGGTCCGGATCGGATGCGTCCCACGACTGGTAGGACCCCCGCTCCACGTGGCCGGCCAGGTCGTCGGACTCGGCCCCGGCGCAGAATCCCCGGCCGGCACCGGTGACCACGATGACCCGCACCCCGGGGTCGATGGCGGCCCGGTGGAGGAGCAGGCGGTACTCGGCGTTCATCTGGGCCGTCCAGGCGTTGAGGCGCTCGGGTCGGTCGAGCGTGATGGTGGCGACCTGCTGGACGACGTCGTACCGGGTCACCGGGAGGTCGGGCGCGCTCAACGGACGGGCCGTTCAGGACGCGTGGCGCTCAGCGGCGGCGCGTCCCCTGCGCTGGATCCCCGGGCCGCGTCGGCGACGATCCGTGCCCTGCTCAGTAGCGGTAGGTGTCGGGTTTGTACGGGCCGTCCACCGAGACGCCGATGTACTCCGCTTGCTCCTTGGTCAGGGTGGTCAGATGGACCCCGAGGGCGTCGAGGTGGAGTCGGGCCACCTTCTCGTCGAGATGCTTGGGCAGCACGTACACCTTGTTCTCGTACTGGCCGGCGTTGTTGAACAGCTCCATCTGGGCCATTGTCTGGTTGGTGAAGGAGTTGGACATCACGAAGCTGGGGTGACCCGTGGCGTTACCCAGGTTGAGCAGCCGGCCCTCGGAGAGGATGATCACCGCGTGACCGTCGGGGAAGATCCACTTGTCGACCTGGGGCTTCACGTTGACCCGCTCCACGCCGTCGATCTTCGTCAGGCCGGCCATGTCGATCTCGTTGTCGAAGTGACCGATGTTGCCCACGATGGCCTGGTGCTTCATCCGCTCCATGTGCGAGGCGGTGATCACGTCCTTGTTGCCGGTGGTGGTCACGAAGATATCGGCGGTGCCGAGGACGTCCTCGAGTGTGGCCACCTGGTAGCCCTCCATGGCGGCCTGCAACGCGCAGATTGGATCGATCTCGGTCACCACCACCCGGGCCCCCTGGCCGCGCAACGAGTCGGCGCAGCCCTTGCCCACGTCGCCGAAGCCGCAGACCACGGCCACCTTGCCGCCGATGAGGACATCGGTGGCACGGTTGATCCCGTCGATCAGTGAGTGCCGGCATCCGTACTTGTTGTCGAACTTCGACTTGGTGACCGCATCGTTGACGTTGATGGCGGCGAAGAGCAACTCGCCACTCTGTTCCATCTCGTTCAGCCGGTGCACGCCGGTGGTGGTCTCCTCGGAGACCCCCTTGATGCCGTTGGCGATACTGGTCCACCGGGTCTTGTCCTCGGCCAGGCTCGCGGTCAGTACCGAGAGAACCACCGCGAACTCCTCGGAGTCGGCGGTTGACGGATCCGGGACGGCGCCCGCCTTCTCGAACTCGACGCCCTTGTGCACCAACAGCGTGGCGTCGCCGCCGTCGTCGAGGATCATGGTCGGACCTTCGCCCGGCCACAGCAGTGCTCGTTCCGTGCACCACCAGTACTCCTCGAGCGTCTCGCCCTTCCACGCGAAGACCGGGACACCTTTGGGATCGTCGGCGGTCCCGTCGGGTCCGACGGCCACCGCCGCGGCGGCGTGGTCCTGGGTGGAGAAGATGTTGCAGCTGGCCCAGCGGACCTCGGCCCCGAGGGCAGTCAGCGTCTCGATGAGCACCGCCGTCTGGATGGTCATGTGGAGCGATCCGGTGATGCGGGCACCCCGGAGCGGCTGCTCCGAACCGTGCTCGGAGCGCATGGCCATGAGGCCCGGCATCTCGTGCTCGGCCAGCTCGATCTCCTTGCGGCCGAATTCGGCGAGAGAGAGATCCGCAACCTTGAAGTCGGGTCGATCGTGCTCGCTGGTCATGGTGGCTCCTTCGTTGGGACCGGCTACATGAGCGGAGCCGGGCTTGGTGCACTCCCGCGCTGCTGGCGGGCTCCGGTCGGCTCCGGGGATGATCCTTCAGAGCACGGCGGTGCGGGTCCGGCGGGGACCCGGTGACGACGCCCCCATGGTAGCCGACCGGCACCATCGCGTCCCTGGCGTGGCGCTGGCACCTGGGCTTCCGGGTCATTCTCAACCTGGCGGGGCGGCACAGCTACCATCAGCTCCGTCGTGGGCGCCCGACCGATCTCCGGTGGGGTGGGACCGTGGAGGGAACCATGAGGAACGCTGTGGTGGGTGGCCGGCCGGATCGGATCGTCGGGGGAGGGCACCGGCGGGGCATGAGCCGGATCGGGGTCCTGGTGAGCGCCGCAGTGATCGGCGGCGGCATGCTGGCCGCCTGCAGCTCCTCGTCGACGTCCTCGGGAACCACGGGCCCGTCGGGATCGGGCAGCGGCACCGTCCTGCTGGTGGGCACCTTCAACGGCCACGCCGGCAAGTACAAGACCATCCAGTCCGCGGTCGACGCGGCCAAGTCCGGCGACTGGATCCTGGTGGCGCCCGGGGACTATCACGAGACCGCCGACGAATCGGGGGTCAAGACCGATCCGGCCCACGGCGACATGGGCGGCGTGATGATCTCCACGTCCGACATCCACCTGCGGGGGATGAACCGCTCCACCGTGGTCGTCGACGGGACCAAGAACGGCGCTGCGGGAGCCTGCAGCTCCGACCCGACAGCCCAGAACCTCGGGGCACCCGGAAGCGACGGGAAGACAGTGGGACGCAACGGCATCGTGGTGTGGAAAGCCGACAACGTGAGCATCGACAACCTCACCGCCTGCAACTTCCTCGCCGGCAGCGGCGACTCCGGGAACGAGATCTGGTGGAACGGTGGAGCCGACAGCGCCAAGATCGGCCTGCACGGCTACTCGGGGAGCTACCTCACCACCACCTCTTCGTACTACGGGGACGAGAAGTCGGCTGCCCAGTACGGGATCTTCTCCTCCGACGCGGCTGGCCCGGCGGTGTGGAACCAGACCTACGCCAGCAACTTCAACGACTCGGGGATGTACGTCGGTGCGTGCCAGCGGGTCTGTGGGATCACCATCAACCACGCATGGATGGAGTACAGCGCCCTGGGCTATTCGGGCACCAACTCGGGCGGGGCCATCGTGGTGGAGAACTCCCAGTTCGACAACAACAAGGACGGGTTCGACACCAACACGCAGATCAACGGCGATCCGCCCGCACCGCAGAACGGGGCCTGCCCGCACAACGGGACCAGCCCGATCACCCACACCCACTCGTGCTGGGTGTTCATGCACAACAACGTCCACGACAACAACAATCCGAACGTCCCCCAGGCGGGCACCGCCAGCCAGGGCCCGACCGGCACGGGTATGACCCTGTCGGGAGGGCGCAACGACACGGTCATGGACAACACCTTCGCCAACAACAATGCCTGGGGCTTCTTGATGGTGCCGTACCCCGACTCCAACACCCCCGAGTACAACCAGAGCTGCACCGGCACCGGCGGGGTGGAGTCGGGTACGTTCGGGTGTGTCTACGACCCGATGAACAACGCGCTCCTGCACAACACGTTCAGCCACAACGGCAGCTTCGGCAATCCCAGCAACGGCGACTACGGGCAGATCACCCTCACCGGTGGCCAGCCGTCGAACTGCTACGTGGGCAACACCGCTCCGAGCGGAAGCACCCCGGCCAATCTCGAGCAGCTCCAGCCGGTCTGCGGCAAGACCACCACGGCCGGCAACACCGGTGGCCCGCTCCTCGCCCAGGTCCTCTGTGACACGGGGGGTGCCCCGTGTGCCGCCGACGCGGTCTACCCGGCCACGACCGGCGTGGTCATGCAGCCTCTGCCCAAGGGCATTCCCACCATGCCCAACCCGTGCGCGGGTGTGCCCTCCAACGCATGGTGCTCGGGCGGGAAGCCGATCTGATCGGTTGGTCCGGGCGGGCGGAGGAGCCCCCACCCCAGTCGAGGATCGGTGCCGCGGGCGGCGGCGGGGGTCCGGATCAGTAGCATCCCGAAGGTGGCTCTGCCGTCACGGAGACCGGATGTCGAGATCTCGCCCAGCCGGACCGCCGAAGTGGGTGGCGCCCGGGTGCGACGGGCCTTACCCCAGAGGGCCCACAGGACGGTCGGTGCCTGGTGCTTCGCCGATCACATGGGCCCGATTCCCGCCTCGTCCGACGATCCGATGGCCGTCGGGCCTCATCCGCACACGGGCATCCACACGGTGACCTGGCTGCTCGAGGGCGCCCTCCTCCACCGGGACAGCCTGGGCTCCGAGCAGGTCGTCCGGCCCGGGGAGCTCAACGTGATGACCGCCGGCGGCGCGGTCAGCCATGCCGAGGAGCCGGTCGACGGGTACTCCGGAGCTCTGCACGGCATCCAGCTATGGGTGGCCCAACCCGAGGTGACCCGTCACGGCGACGCCGGCTTCGAGCACCACGCGGCGCAGCCCGAGATCGACCTGGCCCACGGCCGGGCCTCGGTCCTGGTCGGGAGCGTCGACGGCGTGGTCTCGCCCGCGGTCCACGACACCCCGTTGGTCGGGGTCGACCTCGAGGTGCGCGCCGGGGTTGTCACCGTCCCGCTGGAACCGATGTTCGAGCACTGCATGGTCGTCCTCGAAGGGTCGGCCGTCGTCGATGGCCAGGTGGTGGCTCCGGGTGCGTTGGCCTACCTGGGCCTTGGTCGGGACGAGCTGACCGTGGCCAGCAACGGCAGCGCCCGGCTCCTGGTCCTGGGCGGGGAACCCTTCGAGTCGCCGTTGGTCATGTGGTGGAACTTCGTCGGACGGAGCCGCCAGGAGATTGTCGAGGCGGTCACCGCATGGAACGCCGGTGCGGATCGATTCGGTGAGACCGGGTCGTCGATGGCAAGGATCCCGGCCCCGGTGCCGCCGTGGTCGACGGAGGGTCCCGAGAGCGCTCCGTCCGATCAGGGCGCAGCCACCGGGGACGACAGGCCAAGAGACGATGAGGAGTCACCCACCGACACCGTGTAGACACCAGGCACCGTGGTCCACGAGGTGCCCAGGTAGGCCTGGAAGGCCGAGGCGGGGACGGTCATGGTCACCCGCCTCGACCGGCCCGGGGCCAGAGTGACCGTGGTGAAGGCGGCCAGCCGGGCCGGGGGCTCACCGGCGGCGACCGGATCGGTGAGGTAGGCCTGGGGCACCTCGGTGCCCGACCGCCGACCGGTGTTGGTCACCAGCACCGAGACGTCGATCCCTGTCGGGGTCCGGTGCACCTGCAGCGACTGCAGGGCGAACCGGGTGTACGTCAGCCCGAAGGCGAAGGGGAAGAGGGGCTGGAGGCCCAGGGCGTGGTCGTACCGGTAGCCGACATCGATGCCCTCGGTATACGTCGAGGTCAGAGCGATGCCGGGCCACTGGGCGGGGGTGGTGGCGGCCCCTTGGGCGTCGGTGGCCGGGAAGGTGACCGGCAGGTGCCCGGACGGGTCGACATCCCCGTAGAGCAGGGCGCTGATGGCGTGGCCATCCTCCTCGCCCGGATACCAACCCTCGATGATCCCGGCGACCTTGCCGACCCACGGCATGAGTACCGGGCCTCCGGTGTTGAGGACCACCACGGTCCGGGGGTTGGCGGCAGCCACCGCGGCGATCAGCGCGTTCTGGTCCCCGGGGAGGGAGAGCGACGGGCGGTCATACGCCTCGGAGTTGAAGTCGCCGGCGAAGACCACTGCCGTGCCGGCGTGCCGGGCGGCACGGACGGCTGCGGCGATCTTGTCGCTCACATACTGCCAGCCGAGCGTGACGGTGCCGGGCTCCACCGCGGTCTCCCCGGTCGGAGTGGTCTTGTCGACAGGCTCCCACTGGAGATGCACCCGGTAGGGGTGGCCGGCCACCAAGGACACCGTCTGGGACCACCGACCCAGGCTGTGGCTGAGCGTGTCGGAGACGGCGGGCGCTCCGTCCAGGGTGAGGCTGGAGGCGCCGGATCCCTGCAGCGAGAGCGTGTAGAGGCCGGTCCGGGGTGGCGTGAGCGTGCCGGTGAACGAGGCGGAGACGTCCGACCACCCGGGGGGCAGCACCACCCGCGAGCGGGTGGGGGAGACCGACGATCCGAGGCCCAACGTCCGACGGCGGAAGGGGAGGGACCGGCGGGATCGCTCCACCGGCGCCACGGGAAAGGTCCCGAGGAAGAGGCGGTTGACCGACGGGTAGGGGCTGAGGGAGATGTCGGCTGTCGGCTCGTTGAGCTGGATGACCGGTCGGCCGCCGTCCCCGTCGGTCTGGCTCAGGGTGAGGGTGAGCCCGTGCCCGGTGCCGGTCGCCGGGGTGAGGAACGCGGCGGGGATGGCGGGGAGCCTGCTGGTGGTGCTCCCACCGTCCGAGAAGGTCACCCTGGAACCGGCACCGGCACCGGCACCGGCACCGGCGCGCCGGCGGAGGGCGGCGAGGGGCGAGCTGGTGAAGGGAGCGAGCACCCGCGAGCTGCCGAAGCCCGTGGTGACCGGGACGGGGCCGGCGTCTGCGCCGATCACCGCGATCGTGCGGCCCTTGGCCGCGGTCAGAGGCAGGATGGCGTGGTCGTCCTTCAAGAGGACGGCCGAACGCTCGGCGGTCAAGAGGGCGAAGTCGGTGTGCTGCTCGGAGTCGACCGGGTTGTCCGGGGTGCCAGTGGGAGCCCGCCCCACCAGACCGTGGGCGAACATCTCGGTCAGCACCTTGGTCACCGCTGCGTCGACCACTGACACCGAAAGCAGGCGCTTGTGGACAAGGGTGGCCAGGGCCCGGGACCGGGCCGGCTTGATCAGGTCGGTGCCCGCCGCCAGCGCCGCCGCCGGATCGTGCACCGAGCCCAGGTCGGACCGGACGAATCCGGTGAATCCCCACTGCGAGAGCACGGCCAGCAGTTGGGGATCCTCGCACTGGAAGGTCCCGTTCAACTGCGGGTAGGCGCACATCGCCGTGGACACGTGGGCCTGGGTGACCGCCGCCTTGAACGGCGGCAGGTAGATCTCCTGGAGGGCCCGTTGCGGCACGACGTCGTTGAGCACGCCCCGATCGGTCTCCTGGTTGTAGACGGCGAAGTGCTTGGCCATGGCCAGGGTCCCGGTCGACTGGATGCCCTCGATCGTGGCCACCCCCATGGCCGTCACCAGGGTGGGATCCTCACCGAAGCCCTCGTAGGTCCGACCGTTCTGGGGCACCCGGTCGATGTTGAGGGTGGGCCCCTGGAGGACGTCGATTCCCTGGCCGGCGGCCTCGGCGCCCTCCACCTGCCCGTAGGCCCGGGCGAGCGAAGGGTCGAAGGTGGCGGCCAGACCGAGCGGCGCCGGCAACTGGGTCACGTTGACCGAGCCGAAGGCCAACCCCTGGGGGCCGTCTTGGAGGGTGAGCGGTGGAATGCACAGTCGGGCCACGCCGGAGTTGATGTTCTCGTTCTCGGAGGTCTCGACCAGGACGATCTCGCCCAGCTTCTCGGCGAGGGTCATGTGGCCGACCACGCTTCGGGCCAGGACCGCAGGTGGCTCGTGATGCTCGATGGCCGCCTCCAGCTTGGGGCAACGTGCGGCGATGTCGGCCGACGCAGCCACTGCGGCGTCGATGGCACTGGTCGGCGAGCCAGGCTTCGGACCTGGGGCCTGGCCGATGAACGTCTCGGCGGCCGGGCTGCGGGCGACCAGCACCCCGAGCAACACCACGGAGCACACGGCAAGCAGGACGAGTCCCACCTTCGCACGGAACGGTCCGATGGCGGGTCGCCCGCCGCGCCTCAGATTGTCGGAAGGTCGGGGCACAGGCGTCGCCCAAGATAGCCATCCCCGGCGCGCATCGTGGGCCAGGTCCCCTCCAAGTAGTTGACCAAATCAGTCATATTTGACAAGATCGACGGTGACGAACGAAGTTCCCGCCCGGCGAGCGACGCCCGGAGGATCCCGCCAAGGAGGCGACTGCCATGTCCGACTGGGGATTCGAGACCCGCCAGATCCATGCCGGAGGCGCACCCGACCCGACCACCGGGGCCCGTGCGGTGCCCATCTACCAGACCACCAGCTACACCTTCCGCGACACGGCCCACGCCGCCGCTCTGTTCGGGCTGGAGGAGCTGGGCAACATCTACACCCGCATCATGAATCCCACCCAGGCGGTCTTCGAGGAGCGGGTGGCCGCGCTCGAGGGAGGGGTCGCCGCTCTGGCGGTGGCCAGCGGCCAGGCCGCGGAGACCATCGCACTCCTCAACCTGGCAGAGAACGGCGGCCACGTGGTGTCCTCCTCCTCGCTCTACGGCGGGACCTACAACCTGCTCCACTACACCCTGCCCAAGTTCGGGATCGAGGTGACCTTCGTCGAGGATCCCGACGACCTCGACGCCTGGCGCGCCGCCATCCGGCCCAACACCAAGGCCTTCTACGCAGAGACCCTGGGCAACCCGAAAGGTGACGTGCTCGACTTCGAGAACGTGTCGGCCATCGCCCACGAGCACAAGATCCCGCTGGTGGTGGACAACACCCTGGCTTCTCCCTATCTGGCCCAGCCCCTCCGCCACGGCGCCGACATCGTGGTCCACTCGGCCACCAAGTTCATCGGCGGCCACGGCACCTCGATCGGCGGGATCATCGTCGACGGCGGCAACTTCGACTACGAGGGCAGCGGGCGGTTCCCCGGGTTCACCGAGCCGGATCCGAGCTATCACGGCCTGGTCTTCGGCCAGCTTCCCGAGGCACTGTTCCCGGCCCGGTTCGTGCTCAAGGCCCGTCTCCAGTACCTGCGTGACATCGGTCCGGCCATCGCTCCGTTGAACTCGTTCCTCTTCCTGCAGGGGCTCGAGACGCTCAGCCTCCGCATGGAACGCCACGTGCAGAATGCCACCGCGGTGGCCACCTGGCTGGAGTCCCGCGACGACGTGCAGTGGGTGAACTACCCGGGCCTCGAGTCCAGCCCGTGGCACGAGCGTCAGCAGCGCTACCTCCCCAACGGCGGCGGAGCCATCCTGGCCTTCGGCATCAACGGCGGGGCCGAGGCCGGACGCACCTTCATCGAGGGCCTCGAGCTCTTCAGTCACCTGGCCAACGTGGGCGACGTCCGGAGCCTGGCCATCCACCCCGCCTCCACCACCCACTCGCAGTTGACCGAAGCTGAGCAGATCACCACCGGGGTCACCCCCGATCTGGTCCGCCTGTGCATCGGTCTCGAGTCGATCGAGGACATCCTCGCCGACCTCGGATCCGGGTTCCGGTCGATCAAGGGAGCATGACCCGGACGCTGCTCTCTGGGGTGTGGCAGGCCGGCGACGAGCCCGGTCGTCGACAATTCGTGGAACTACCGTTCGGGGAGGGCACGGGTCTCTCGCTCGAGGGCGGCGGGATGCTCGGCGAAGTCACCGTGGCCTACGAGACGTGGGGCGATCTCGACGCCGACGCGTCCAACGCGGTGCTGGTCCTCCATGCCCTGACCGGTGACTCCCACGCCACCGGCCCGTCCGGCCCCGGCCACCCCGACGCCGGGTGGTGGGACGGGTTGATCGGACCGGGTGCGCCCGTCGACACCGACCGGTTCTTCGTGGTGTGCCCGAACGTCCT
The DNA here is from genome assembly GCA_017883065.1 of Acidimicrobiales bacterium. Taxonomy (GTDB): domain Bacteria; phylum Actinomycetota; class Acidimicrobiia; order Acidimicrobiales; family RAAP-2; genus Bog-756. The sequence continues at coordinate 16,466 of JADGOG010000063.1, forward strand.
GGGCGGATGCCAGGGGAGCACCGGTCCGAGCTCCACCTCGCCCGACGGTGCACCCTACGGGTCGCGTTTCCCGCTGCTCACCATTCGCGACCAGGTGGAGGTCGAGGTGGCCCTCGCCGATCATCTGGGGATCGCCCGGTGGTCGGGGGTGGTGGGTGGCTCGATGGGTGGGATGCGGGTGCTCGAGTGGTGCGTGGGCCACCCCGATCGGGTCGAGCGGGCGGTGGTCCTGGCCGTGGGAGCCGCGGCCACCGCTGAGCAGATCGCACTGTGCTCACTGCAGGTCCGGGCCATCCGGTCCGACCCGTCGTTCGCCGGCGGTGACTACTACGCCGGCGTGGCCGGTCCGGTCGAGGGGCTCACCTTGGCCCGGGGGATCGGCCAGGTCAGCTACCGGACCGAGCTCGAGTTCGAGCACCGGTTCGCCCGGAATGCCCAGGCCTCCGAGGACCCCCTCAAGGGGGGACGGTTCGCCGTCGAGTCGTACCTCCAGCACCACGGCGCGAAGTTGGCCCGCCGGTTCGACCCCAACTCCTACATCGTGCTGAGCGAAGCCATGAACCAGCACGATGTCGGTCGGAACCGCGGAGGCGTGGCCCAGGCCCTCTCCGGAGTCCGGGCCGAGGTGACCGTGGCCGGCATCGCCTCGGACCGGCTGTACCCGCTGCGGCTCCAGCGGGAACTGGCCCGGCTGATCCCCGGGGCGCGCCCGGTCACGGTGATCGAGTCCGAGTCAGGGCACGACGGATTCCTGCTGGAGACGGACCAGGTCGGCGCCCTGGTGGCATCGGCTCTCTCCCGCTGACCGGGCGACCCTGGATCCGTCGGCGTCGCCACCGGTGGGCCCACGCCGGTCACCGCCGTTCGTCGATCGCCACCAGTGGCGATCGACGATGGTGATTACACTGTTACAATCAAGAATGTAATGATGTAATCGTTATGAGTGCCGCAGCCGGCGACGTCGGCGACGCCGGCGTCGGAGAGGAGACAGGTCATGGGAGCTCGAAGCAGCAGTGGACAGTCCGCGAGTGAACGACACGGACCGGGACGCCCAGGCGAACCGCGTCGCAGCCGCGGTCCGAGGCCCGGAGGCGGGAGCGGCGACGAACGTCCGTCGACCGACGGGCTCGCCGGCTGGCTGATCGGCCGCCTGCCGGATTCCTGGTTCGAGGAGGCGCCGCAGGTCACGGTGGACCG
>JADGOG010000156.1 GCA_017883065.1 Acidimicrobiales bacterium
TCGGGCACGATCACCCGCTCCGGGTAGGGGAGCTCGTCGGCCTCCAGGGAGGCGACGCCGGTGTGCAGCACCACCGGGGCGATGTCCACCCCCTTCGACACCAGCCGGGTGATGACCTCGGGCGTGAACGGGCGCCCCGCACTCGGCATCTCGGCACTTCCGGGCTCGGCGGCGTAGACGTTCTGGTAGAGCTCGATGGGCCAGACCCGATCGACGTAGCCGTACCGGATCGGCCGGCCGTGCTCGGCCAGCCAGGTCAGGGTCCGCTGCCCGAGGTCGAGCTCGGCCACCCACAGCCGACCCGCCTCCCCGTAGGGCTCGACGAAGGTCAGCGACGCACCTCCCTGGAGCTGGAGGCGACCCCTCGGGGGCCGCCCGTGCCAGCGCACCGTGGTGCGGCCGTCCACCCGACGGGGCTCGACCACCCACCTCGTCCCGTCCAGCTGGGTGGAGAGGTGGACGACCAGAGCGGTCCCGTCGTCGGCCAGCGCGTCGACGGCCGCCGGAATGGTGCCCGAGGTGTTGACGACCAGGAGGTCCCCGGGGTCGAGGAACGTCGGCAGGAGGACGAAGGTGCTGGAGACCAGGTCACCGGTGCTCGTGGAGGACACCAGCATGCGGACGGCGTCACGGGTGAGTCCCCTGGCCTCGGGTGGTTCCGAGGCCTCCAGGCACTCCGGCAGGTCGTAGGTGAAGCGCCCGGACGGGGAGGTGGCGGTCGTCACGCCGCACCCACCGGTTCCTCGGCGCGGTAGCGACCGCTCGGAGCCCCGGAGTCGAGCAGTCTCCGGAGCAGGGGAACCACGGTCTCGGGTTCCGGCCGGTCGGAGATGTCCTCGCCGGGGAACGCCGCCTGGTGCATGGCCGTGCGCATGTCGCCCGGATCGAACGCGTAGACCCGGAGCCCCGGCTCCTCGACGGCCAGCACCCGGTGGAGCTGGTCGAGGGCGGCCTTGGACGAGCCGTAGCCGCCCCAACCCCGGTAGCCCTCGACCGCGGCATCCGACGACAGCGAGATGACGGTTCCTCGGGACCGACGCAGGAGGGGGAGTGCCTCCTGCACGAGGGCCAGGGGCGCCACCACATTCGTCTCGTAGACCAGCCGGAGCTCGTCGAGTGGATAGCCGTCGAGCCTCGGGAGCGGGCTGGGACCGAGCGTGCTGGCGTTGTTGACGATGAGGTCCAGCGACCCGAATCCCTCGGCGGCCCCGATGAGGGCGGCGCGGTGGGCCGGGTCGGTCACGTCGCCGGCGATGCAGGCCCGGCGAGATGGCGATCGGTCGATCTCCCGACCCAGCTCGTCCAACGGTCGTCGGTGACGACCATCGACGACGAGGTCCCACCCGTCCTCGGCCAGGTCGACGGCCAGCGCCCGTCCGAATCCTCGTGATGCTCCAGTGACAACGGCAACCGGCATTCCCGCACCTCTCCTTCCGACGTCGAATCGCGTCTCAAGAGGCAGGGTAAAGGTTAAAGTAATGTTTAAGTCAAGAGGTTTCTCTCGGAGGAGCGAACACCATGGACGCACTGCTCAGTATCGGGGAGGTGGCCGAGCGCAGCGGCCTGGCCGCGTCGGCCATCCGCTTCTACGAGCGTCGAGGCCTCATCCATGCGGAACGGACGCCGGGCGACCAGCGCCGGTTCCGCAGGGACGTCCTGCGGCGGATCGCCTTCATCCGGATCGCGCAGCGGGTGGGACTGACGCTCGACGAGATCGTCGCCGCGCTGGGCAGGCTCCCGGTCGACCGGGCTCCCAGCAGCAAGGAGTGGAAGCAGCTCAGTGCCGGGTGGCGCGATCGTCTCGACCAGCGCATCGCCCTGCTCGAGGCGCTGCGGAGCGGGCTGACCGGCTGCATCGGTTGCGGGTGCCTCTCCCTGCGCACCTGCGCCCTGGCCAATCCGGGCGATGCGGCCGCCGGGCTGGGTTCGGGACCGCAGTACCTGATGGGAGCCTGAGCCGCCCGGGTGCCGAGGATCCGCCAAATGTCAAAATTGACACTTAGAATGTCGTGACGACTCATCGGAGGGGATCCGGGGGAGAGCAATGACGACTTCACTTCTGTTCTACGGCGCCCTCGGCGTCATCAGCACGGCAGTTGCGTTCTACGTCAACCGGCGCCTCTTCGGTGCCGGCGGGGCGGGGCGGGTGTCGGTTCTCGAGGGCCTCTACTACGTCTTCGGCGTGGTGTCCCTGGGCCTCGGTTGGTACTTCAATGTCCGCTACGTCCACCAGTACGGCCACGAGGCGACCTACGTCGGCTACACCAAGGCGCTCTTCTCGAACTGGGCGTCCGACTCGGCCGCCCAGGACTACATCATGGTCAACGTCGTGCTCTTCCCGCTGTGGTCGATCACCGACGGCCGGAGGCGGGGAGTGCGCATCCCGTGGATCTTCTTCGTGGTGAGCCTCTTCACCAGTCTCGCCTTCGCGGTGGCGTTCTACCTGGCCGTCGTCGAGCGGCAGATCCGCTACAGCCGGGTCGAGCCTGCCGAGTCGAGCACCTCGTACCCGCAGTTGTAGCCGGGTATGAACGTGACGCCGGGCCCGCCGTGGCAGCCTGCGCCGCACAGGTAGAGACCCTCGATCGGGATCGGGGCGTCCGGCCAGCCCCGGGGCCCGGGGCGGAACGGTCCCATGAACTCGGGCTGGAGCAGCCCGTGGGTGAAGTCGCCGCCGGTGCATCCGAACATCCGCTCGTAGGTGTAGGCGGGGTAGTTGAACTGGCGTTCGATCAGGTCGGGGAAGTTGGGGGCGGAGGAGGTGATCCTGGCCACGATGCGTTCGGCCATCTCGTCCCGGAACCGGGCCTGTTCGGCGTGGGTGGCGCCGATCGGGGAGTAGAAGGCGAACGTGCTGGCCACGTGCTTCCCGGGGGGAGCGAGCCCGGGATCCCGCAACGAAGGGATCGACAGGTTCAACGACGGTGACTCCGGGACCAGCCCGCGGACGGATCGTTCGAAGTCGCGCTGCATCTGGTCGGGGGTCCCGAAGAACGTCACGTTGTTGCGGAGATCGCCCTCGTTGAGCCCCTCGTAGGGACTGGCGTACTCCGGCAGGCCGTTGAGGACGAAGTGCATCTGGAAGTACGCCGCCCGGTGGTCGATGGCGTCGATGCGCTCGAGGAACTCCGCAGGCAGCGCCTGGCGGTCGAGCAGCTGGGTGAAGGTGGCGGTGGGGTCGAGGTTCGACACCACGACGGGCGCGGCCACCACCTCGCCGTCGGACAGGGCCACCCCTTCGACCCGGCCGCCGGTGGTGACGATGTGCGAGACCTTGACGTGGCGGCGCAGCTCGCCCCCGTGCTGCTCGAACAGTCCGAGGAGGTGTTCGGACATGGTGCCGATGCCGCCCCGCACCTTCGACATGGTGGCGTCCCCCGGTGACGCCAGGGCGAAGGCGAGGCAGAGCGCGCTCCCCGGCGAGTAGGGCCCCCGGTAGGTGGAGTTGACCGACAGGAAGGCCAACATGCTGCGGACCTGGGCGTGCTTGTCGGGGTCGGGGAGGAACCGGTCGATGACGTCCATGACGCTGCCGAACATGGCGGTCCGGATCGCCTGGCGCTCCTTCTCGTCCGACGCGCTCGCCCACATCTCGTCGAGCGACTTGGGCGGCTTGCGGACGTCGAACCTCCCGATGGCCCGCGCCGGCGCCTCCGCCCAGGCCGCCACCTCGGCCATGCCCAGCACCGCGTCGAGGCCCAGCGAGTCGCTGAGATGCTCGAACAGCCGGTCGGGATCGCTGTAGAGCAGGATCGGCGGCTCGCCCGATGCGCCGATGCTGGCGGACTGCACCTCCGGCTCGTAGATGGGGCACGAGGCGAAGCCCAGGTCCTCGAAGATCTCGTTCGGGATGGGGAACTGGATCGACCCGGCCAACTCGAACCGGTAGCCGCGGGCGAGTTCGGTGGTCGTGGCCATGCCGCCGATGAAGTGGTTCTTCTCGAGGCAGAGCACCCGCATCCCACCCCGGGCCATCACCGTGGCCGCGGTGAGGCCGTTGTGGCCGGCTCCGATGACGATTGCGTCGTAGTCCGACATCCCGGCCACGGTACTGCTGCTCTCCCAGTTTTGTCTAAATTGACGATCCGCGGCCCGGCGATGCCACCCGGAAGCGGCTCAACCCCTCTTCCACCAGGGACAACGCCAACTCGGTCAGCCGGGTCAGCTCGCCCAGGTCGTCGTGGTCCGACCGCATCCAGGTGTCCAGCGCGGCGAAGGTGGCCGCCGCCACGCACTGGGCGGTCACCGAGGAGAGGAAGTCGGCGTCGCCTCCGGCCGGGGCGCCCTGGCGGAGCAGGTAGCGCTCGACCTCGGCGGCGAACTCCGCCTGCACCTGGTTGATGTGGCTCTCCACCCGCGTCCGGTCCAGTTCGCGGGTGCGGAGCTCGGCGATCTCGAACATGTTGCCCCGGTCGAACGGGAACGAGTCGATGGCGGCCAGTACCGCCTGGGTGATCGGCTCCCCCGGGGGACGGGACTCCAGCGCGGACCGGAACCACTGCAGGCTCACGTCGTAGTCCTCGAAGAGCAGATCCTGCTTGGAGGCGAAGTGCCGGTAGAAGGTCCGGAGCGTCACACCGGCGTCGTTGGCGATCTCCTCGGCCGAGGTCTCCTCGAATCCCTGCGCCAGGAACCGGACCTGGGCCGCCCGACGGAGGGCGTCCCGGGTGCGCTCGCTGCGCGCGGTCTGGGGAGGCAGGGGCACGTGCCGGAGCCTACCGATCCCTCCGGGCCCCGATGTCCTCGAATTCGGTCCGCCGGGCGGGTCACTCCGGGCCGGTGCGGCCGATGCCCCGGCCTTCGGGAACGACGAGGGCGTGGCAGGATCGGCGGGTGCCTCGCGCCAAACGCACGGTCTCGAGCCCCCGGTTGTGGCGCACCGGGGTTCGGCGGCCCGGATCTGCGACGATGGCGCGCGTTGCCTGACCTCCACCAACAACGCAGAGGCACGTGACCATGATCGAGGCATCGGCTCCTGTCCGGATCTGCGACATCGGCGGTTGGACGGACACCTGGTTCGGCGGCCCCGGGCGGGTGTTGAACATGGCGGTGACTCCCGGGGTCGAGGTCTCGATCCGTGCCACCGCCGGCCCGGACCCGGTGGTGCTGGACGTGGAGAGCTTCGGCGACCGGTACCCCATGGTCCCCGGGTCATCCCGGGTCGCCCGCCACCCGCTGGTGGAGGCGGCCGTCGACGCCCTCCCTCCCCCGGAGGACGGCGCCGTCGAGATCCGCGTCCGGTGCGCCGTGCCGGCCGGCTGTGGCGCCGGTACCTCGGCGGCGGTCGCCGTCGCCCTGCTGGGGGCGCTGGCCGCGCTGCGCACCGAGGATCTGGCGGCGCGTGACGCGGCCTACGCCGCGCACCGGCTCGAGGTCGACGTGCTCGGTGGGGAGAGCGGCATCCAGGACCAGCTGAGCGCGGCGTTCGGGGGGATCAACTACCTGGAGGTCGAGCCGTACCCGGAGGCCACGGTGGACGCCCTGCCGGCCTGGGCCGAGCTCGACCGTCGCCTCACGCTGGTCTTCGTGGGTCGCGCCCATGACTCGTCGGGCGTGCACCGCCAGGTCATCGAGGAGGTGGGGCGCGGCGGGTCAGAGGCGTTCGCCCGGCTGCGGGATGCGGCGGTGGCGGCCCGCAGCGCCGTCCTGGCCCGGGATCCCGTTGCCCTGGGCCGGGCCATGAGGGCCAACACCGAGGCCCAGGACTCCCTGCACCCCGACGTCGTCGGTGCGGACGCACGTCGGGTCATCGAGGTGGCGGCCGCGCACGGGGCCCTCGGGTGGAAGGTGAACGGGGCCGGCGGGGACGGCGGCTCGGTCACCCTCCTGAGCGCCACCCGGCCGGCCAGGGAGGCGCTCGAGCACCGCATCGCAGCAAGCGACCCCCGTTACCGGATACTTCCCGTCCGGGTCAGTCCCACCGGGCTCGAGGTTCGGGGAGC
>JADGOG010000008.1 GCA_017883065.1 Acidimicrobiales bacterium
GGCCACCGTCGTCTCCGGTCAGGCCATCCCGCGATCGGACCACGTCCGAACAACCGCATTCCGCCCATGCTGGTGACCTCCGCTCGAGTTGGTCCACGAACGGTAACAGAGCGGCGATCCCGGGCGAAGGATCGGGCCGCCTCCGGACTCGACCGGTGGTGGGGGCGGCACCGAGCGAGAGCATTGGTGCCATCTCGGAGCGCGACAGAAGTCCAACGCCTGGGTCAACCCGCGGGTAGCTGCCCGGTCAGCCCACCCGGTGCAGGGTGTTGTGGTCGGTGTGCGCCATTGGCTCGGGGAACTCCTTCATGCGCAGCATGGTGGTCTCGTCGTAGGACCACGAGTCACCGCTCGTGGTGATCACCACTTCGTAGCTGAGTGAGCTGGCGTTCTCGGCCAGGTACTTGTTCTCACCGATGGTGTAGAGGCCGCCGTCCTTGGCCGCCTTGAGGGTGAACCCGGTGGCGCCGGCCTCGGCCGTACCTCCGGCCAGCACGGTGATGCCACGGGGCACGACGAACCCCCGCATGATCTCGCCGGTGGCACCGTCCCACAGCCAATAGCCCACTTCGGTGTGGAACGGGTTCTCCTCGTCGTTCCGCCACATGGCGCTCCGGTAATCGAGGCCGTAGAGGTGCTGGTTCCCGTTGTCCACGGGCCCGAACGGCTTGAGCGTGCACTTCTCGAGGTACGGGGTGCCCCGCACCTCGTGCGTGGCGTGTGCATACGCGGTGTCGAGGCCACCCGAGCCTTCCCATTCGCCGGCCAGTGCCCCGAGGGGACCCCATTCATCGCTCATATGACATTCCCTCTCAGTACCGACAGCGGTTGGACGGAGGCGAGCCTAATTGGGTTGACCGGCCGGAGGGGAATCCGGCCCGGAGATCACCCCACCAGGTGGTCGAGGGCCTCGTCGAACAGCCGACCGTGCAGGTCCACGTCGGCTGCGGTGGTGGCGGGGCAGGTCAGCACCATGTTGTGGAACGGGGTGATCAGCACCCCCCGATTGCTGAGGAAGGTGTGCAGGTATTCGTTGAGCTCGCCGTCCTCCGACTGGGCCGACTCGGTGCCGGTTCGGGGCGCCGGACTGGCGAACCGGTACTCGGACCGGGCCCCTACCCGCGCCACCGACCAGGGAAGCTGGTGGGAGGTGATGGCCGTCTCCACCTGGTCGCTGAGCCGCTCGGCCAGGGCGATCATGCGGTCGAACGCCTCGGCGGTCAGCACGCGTGACAGGGTGGCCCGGGCCGCGGCCATGCTGAGCGGGTTGCCGGCAAGCGTGCCGCCCACCCCTCCGACGTCGACGATGTCGGCCTGGTCGTCCTCGACCATGGCCAGGATCGACCGGCCGAGCGAGTCGCTCAGACCGAAGGCGCCGATGGGGATGCCTCCGGCGATGGCCTTGCCGATGGTGACGATGTCAGGGGACAGGCCCCACGCCCGGGTGGCCCCGCCGGGACCGGCGGAGAAGGTATGCGTCTCGTCGATCATCAACAGGGTGCCGGTCTCGTCACACAGCGAGCGGAGCCCCAGGTGGAATCCCTCGTCGGGGAGCACGATGCCGATGTTGGTCAGTGCCGGCTCGGTGAGCACGGCGGCGATCTCGCCGGTGCGCAGGGCCCGGGCCACCGCGTCGAGGTCGTTGAACTCGACAGCCACCGTGGTCACCGACGGGTCGATCGCCGGGGCCACGTTCCCGGGGCGGGACAGCGTGCTGCCGTCCGAGGCAGTCACCACGAAGGTCTCGTCCACACTGCCGTGGTAGCAGTACGAGAACACCAGGATCTTGGGGCGGCCGGTGGCCAGGCGGGCCAGGCGCAGTGCCCACCGGTTGGCGTCGGTGGCGCTGAGGGCGAACGACCACTGCGAGACCCCGAACCGGTCGGTGAGCTCGTCGGCCACCCACTCGGCGTCCTCGCTCGGGAGCATGGCGGTGATCCCGCCGAGGGTCTCCACTCGGTGACGGATGGCATCCACGACGGGCAGGGGCGAGTGCCCGGCCATGGCGCCCGTGTCACCGAGGGCGAAGTCGACGTACTCATGACCGTCGACGTCGGTGACCCGAGCGCCACGGGCCCCGGCGAGTGCCAGGGGGAACCCACCGGCCCAATTGGTCATCCAGGTCATGGGGACGCCGGTGAACAGGTGGGTGGCTCGGGAGAACTGCTCCCACGAGCCGGGGTTGCGTGCGCGGTGCTCGGTCCGCTCAGCGGCAAGCAACGGGGTGAGGCGGGCGCGGTCCATGCGCCCTACTCGTCGAAGTAGTAGCCGTTGCTCGGTCCGTGCTTGTCGGGAAGCGACTCGATGAGCCGACTGACCGCACCGTAGGAGCCAGCGTTCCACGCTTCGGCGATGGTCTGGTCGTCGAGCTCGCGATGCCGGGTGAAGTTCCACCACCGGGTGACATCACTGTCGCTGTAACCCTTGTTGGCCAGGATGATGTTGAGGCGGGTGGCCTCCCACGCCGCCTCCTCCGGGCTCATCTCCACGGATTCGACCACCGGGGTGTCGGCCCCTTCGGGATTCCGCTCCATCTCGTGGGCGATCTCACGGTCCAGGTCGCGGGAGACGTGACCTCGAATTGTCTTCAATGATCCACCGGTCAGGGCGTGTCGATCGGTCACCCGCCGCTCCCGTTCGCTCTCGAGGCTGCGGGACCAGAGGTGCTGGGCGGTGGCATCGACGTCGCTGGCCGTGACCCGGAGCCGCATCCGCCGTTCGATGCGCTCAGCCGCCTTCTGCGGAGCTGGTGCTGGTGCTGGTGCTGGTGCCGGTGCTGGTGCCGGTGCCGGTGCCGGAGCCGGAGCCGGAGCTGAAGCTGGAGCTGGAGCTGGAGCTGAAGCTGGAGCCGGTGCCGCAGGCATCTGGTCTGTCGAACGCCGTCCCAACCGCTCGGGCTCGCCGACCTCGACGGTCCGGCGCTCGGCCGGTCCTCGTCGCCCTCCCGAGGCATCGTCGTCGGGCGGAACCGAGGTGAGCACGGCCGTACCGGCCCCCGGCGGAACGGGACTGGCCGGCGGGATCGGTGCCCCAGGAGCAGACGGTGGGATCGGCGAGACCGGGGCCGACGGTGTGGCCGGCGGAGGAGCCGAGGGGGCACGGGGGGCGGGAGCGGCGTAGCTCTCCGGCGGGAAGATGTCCCCGGCGGTGCCGGCAACGGCGGCGCCCAGGTAGGCGGCCGACCACTCGCTCTCACCCACGCCTACGGACTCCGCCCCGGTGGCGGTCAGCCGGGCGACGGGCACGTCCAAGCAAGCAGCCACGGCGATGGCCTCGGTGAACCCGAGGCGGCGGTTGGTGGTCTCCACCTGCGCCACGGTCTCCCGCGTCCAGGGGATCCCCCGGAACAGCATCTCGTCGGCCAGGCCCTGTTGGGTCAGGTTGGCCTTGGACCGGAGCGCGGCGACATTCCGACGCACGATGTCTTCGATGCTCTTCGAGGGATCGCCGTTCATCGTCCTATCGTACTTCCTTGTTAGAAATTTGAACATTTGCCCTCGACTCAAGCGGCCGAAGCACACTGTTGACATGCCGCTCGGCTCGTTCCCCAGTCTCCGTGGTGATGAACGAATGAACAGGGAAGTGAGCGCCGTAGTCGAACTCGGGATGCCTGGTCAAAGGCAACCCCGTCGGGATTGCCTCCACACCCATGATGACCGTCCTCGGGCGTCAAGGGGTGGATCCGGAGTCGATTGACCGACAGACCTGGATCCTCGGACCGGTCGGGTTCTCCGCAAATTCGCTACAGCTACGGCCAACTAGTTCCGATCATCTTGTAGAGGGTTCCGAAGCAAAAGGGGCAGGAAACGACAGTGACGATCGACCCATTTCACGTACGCAGGTTCAGCGAGTGGTCAGACTCAGATTTCGATCTGGACGATCTGGCGCTACCGGCAGAGCCGCAATGGCATCGTTGCGGCGCGGTCCACTGCATCGAGTCAGGACCGTGGCTGGGAACGCTGGTGTGCTGCATTAGACGAAGTGGCCACGAGGACGGGCACTCGATGTCGCTGGGCGACGAGGGCTCCGACGACTACTGGCGCGAGATCTGGCTGTAGGTGACCGGACCGCACCGTCGAGACCGGTCGGCGGACCGCATCGAACGGCACCGGTCAGTAGCCGAGCACCATTGCCTGGTCGGCGAGTACCGCGCCGACAAAGGCCTCTCCCTCGGCAATGCCATCACTGGTGAGCAGCACCTGCAGGCCGCCGATCTCCAGCGGGTCCCGCGGTTCCGCCGATGGACCGGTTCCCGGTTCGTGGGGCACACGGATTCCGCCGGGCAGCTCGATCCGGTCATCGGTGAAGTTGACCAGCACCACGGCCAGTTCGTCGTCGTGCTCCCTGACGTAGCCGACCAGGCCGACCGGCAGGTCGAGCAACGTGAAGGTGCCCACGGACAGGGCCCGCCGGCCATGCCGAAGGGCGAGCAACCGCCGGTAGAGGTGGAGCACCGACGACGGGTCCGCCCGTTGGGCAGCGTGGTTTCGGAGGGCCGCCTCCGGAGCGAACGGCAGCCAGGGTCCGGCCGCACCGGTCGTCGGCCAGCCATGGTCGTCGGCGTCGGTCCATGGGATCGGTGCCCGACACCCGTCCCTACCTCCGGGATCCACGGCACGGTCCGAGGGAATCGCGGCGTCGGCAAGTCCCAGTTCCTCCCCCTGGTAGAGGAACGGCGAGCCACGCAGGGTCATCAGTAGCACGGCGGCCGCCCTCGCCCTGGCCTCGCTCCGACGCATCGTCACCGCCGGGTCCTCACCGTGGAGGCGGGCCGCCCGGTCGTAACGGGTGCGGTGCCGCGCATTGTCGTGGTTGGACAGCACCCAGGTGGGCCAGGCTCCTCTCGGCGCCAGGGCATCGACCGTCTCGCCGATGCACCCGTTCCACGCTTCCGACGTCCACGGCGCATAGAGCGGCGGGAAGTTGAAGGCCAGATGGAGCTCGTCCCCGTCGCCGTAGTAGGTGGCGACGGCGGCGGTGGAGAGCAGGTAGACCTCGCCGACGATGACCCGGTCGCCGGGGTACTCGTCGATGAGGGAGCGGATCGCTTGCAGGCGATGGTGGGTCACCGGTACGTCGTTGAGGGCGCAGTGGGGGATGCCGGCCACCTCGGGGGGGTCGTCCGGGAGGTCCGGATCCTTGCCGATGCAGTGGACCACGTCGGCGCGGAAGCCGTCGACGCCGCGGTCGAGCCAGAAACGGAGCACGTCGTGCATGGCGCCGACCACTTCGCCCTGGTCCCAGTTGAGATCGGGCTGGGCTTCCTCGAACAGGTGGAGGAACCACTGCCCTGACCTGTCGTCGAACGTCCACGCGGGGGCGGAGAGATCGAACGCAGCCACCCAGTTGTTGGGCGGGGAACCGTCGGCCGCCCCGTCCCTCCACACGTACCAGTCCCGCCGCCCGCTGTCCCGACCACTCGATGCGTCCACGAACCAGGGGTGCTGGTCTGAGGTGTGGTTGGGTACCCAGTCGATGATCACCTTGAGTCCCAGGGCGTGGGCATCGGTGATCATGCGGTCGAACTCCTCGAGGGTGCCGAAGAGTGGATCGACACCGCAGTAGTCACTGACGTCGTAGCCGAAATCGACCATGGGGGAGGGGTAGAACGGGGAGATCCACAGTGCGTCCACCCCGAGCCACGCCAGGTCGACCAGATGGGACCGGATCCCGGCCAGATCGCCCACCCCGTCCCCGTCGCTGTCGGCGAACGAGCGGGGATAGATCTGGTAGAAGACCGCCTCCTGCCACCAGGGCGTGCTGCCGCTCGCCGGTGTGCTGCGGCTCCCCGGGACGGTCAGGCCTCCGCCTTGTCCTTGATCCGCTCCAGCGTCGTGCGCATGTGGCCCCGATTGAGCGTCTCGGCGTCCCTGGTGCCGCGGACGAGTGGCCCGACGGCCCGCATCAGCCCGCCACGGTGGTCCTCGAACCGTTCGTGGAGCACGGTGGTCTCATCGGTGTCGCCCGGTTCGATCCGGTAGCCCCACCGGGCCACGGCCAACGGCCCGTAGGCGACGTCCCAGGCGATCTCCGCTCCGGGTTGGTAGCGGACGATGGTGCAGGTGGTCGTCCACCGGCGCCACCCTGACCGATTCTTACCCCGGAAGCGGGCGCCCACGACGGGACCGGTCGATCCTGACGCCCACTCCATGGCCGTACACTCCGCGGTCAGGTCGTCCATCGAGGTGGGATCGGCGATCAGGCCCCACACCCGCTGCGGACGCGCCTCGATGCGTTCGGACACCTCGACCTCTGACATGCCGGGGACGTTAGCAACGCACCGGTCCACCTGCCGTTACAGTTTGCGTCCGTTCCTGCCGACATCCCTCTTGACAGCATTGTTCGGGCATGAGAGGGGTTGATCAGAGATGGTGGAGAGGCGCACGGTGGAGGACGGTTCGTTCCTGGCCGATGGGCTGACGGGGAGTGCCCCGTCCGCCGAGTTCGGCACGGGACGGGTCTGTGTCGAGCCGCAGTGCACGGCTCGCCTGTCCCGCTACAACAGCACGCAGTGGTGTGCGTTGCACGAAAGCCCGGCATCGACCCAGCGCCCCTACGACACCTCGACCCGCCAGCGTGGACGCCGACGCAACTCGTCGTCGAGGCGACGGGTGACCACGGCCACGTCCTCGAACAGCACGGCCGGGACCAGCACCACCGCCGGCGGCGTGCCGACGGCGACGTCGTCCTCGTCGTCACGGGCCTCGTCAGGGGACTCGTCGGCCTCCGACAAGTCGGTGGCCACCAAGGCGGCCCGGAGGACGGCGGCCTGAACCGACCGTGACGGGTGTGCGGTGCCGGTTGGCCTCCGTGCTCTCGATGGCTTCTTCTCGTTCCTCCCTGGTCCGGTTTCGAGCCACGTCGGTACACTGCGGGTCGTCCGCCGAGTTCGACGAGGTGTCCGATGACCGATCATGATGTTGCTTGCCCCCGACCCGTGAAGACGGCGGTCTAGGGCCGTGGGTGGTCGACTTGAGGGAACCGTGGCCCTTGTCACGGGGGCGTCGAGCGGTATCGGAGAGGCGACCGCGGTGGCGCTGGCCGCAGAGGGCGCCACCCTCGCGGTTGCGGCCCGCAGACGGGACCGGCTCGAGGCGCTGGAGGAGCGCCTGGGCAACGACACCGACGTCCTGGTCATCGAGACGGACATCACCGACGAGGCGGCCGCCCGGGCCATGGTGGCGGCCACCGTCCGTGAGTTCGGACGACTGGACATCCTCCTCAACAACGCCGGGGTCATGCTCCTCGGCCCCATCGTCGACGCACCGGTCGAGGAGTGGAGCCGGATGGTCCACATCAACCTGCTGGGACTGCTCTATTCCACCCATGCCGCGCTCCCGCACCTCTTGAAGGCGGCCGAGACCGATCCCCGTCGGGTGGCCGACGTGGTCAACGTGAGTTCGGTGGCGGGCAGGTTCGCCCGCCAGGGCAGCGGTGTCTACAACGCCACCAAGTTCGGGGTGGGGGCCTTCTCCGAGTCGCTCCGCCAGGAGGTGACCCGCCGGCATGTCCGGGTGTCGTTGATCGAGCCCGGAGCGACGAGGACCGAACTGGCCTCCCACAACCGGCCCGAGGTGCTCGAGGGGATCAGTGCCTCATTCGGCCAGACCGAACTGATGCAGGCCGACGACATCGCCGAGTCCATCGTCTTCACGGTCACCCGTCCCCGCCATGTAGCTGTCAACGAAGTGTTGATCCGCCCCACCGAACAGGAACGCTGAGTGGCTCTCGCCGGCTACCCACCGGCCCGCCACATCCTGAGTGATATCGGCGTACACATCGAGGTCACCTCGCCGACCACCGCCGCGGTCCGCCTCCGGGCCACGCCGCACATTGCCGGAGCCGACGGAGGAGTCCGGGCCGGGGTTCTGGCAGTGCTGGTGGACATCCTGGGAGGGGCGGTGGCGTTGCGTGCGGTCCTCCCGGACTGGATGGCCACGGCCGATCTCTCGCTCCAACTGGTCGGGTCGGCCACCGGTCCGTTCGTGGAGGCGCGCGGCGCGGTCCTCCGGAAGGGTCGCACCACTCTGGTCATCGAGGCCCAGGTGGCCAATGTGGACGAGCACGGTGTCGAGGTCGTCGGTGAGGACGGCACCTCGGGCCCGGTGGCCCTGGCCACCATGACCTTTGCCGTGCTGCCCGGGCGGGCCGAGACCTCGATGCTCGATGTGTCCGACGAGTTTCCGGTGCGCTCGGCCCTCCTCGGAGACGGCCTCGACCGTCCGGTGGTCGAGACACTGGCCTTCCGGGTGTCCGACGCCGCTTCCGGCACGGTCACCTTGCCGGTGGATGAGTACCTGGCCAACTCGTTCGGAGCGGTCCAGGGTGGGGTCGTCGCCCTCCACGCAGACGTGGCCACGGTGGCCGCACTCGAGGCGGCCGGGGATGCCGCCCCCGGTTCGGTGATGGTCGACGGTCTGCAGGTGGCCTACCTGGCCCAGGGACGGGTCGGACCCATCGTCTCAGCGACCACCGTTCTGGCGCCGGTGGCCGCCGACGGTCCCGGCAGCGCTGTGGTCGAGCTGATCGACTCCGGATCCGACGGGCGGCTGACCACCGTGGTCAACGTGGCGGCGCGGTCGGTCGGCCCGGGGTCGGCGCACGTGCGTGCATCCGCCGGAGCGTCGCCGGCCGACGGCAGAGGATGAGGTGACCGAGCCAGTGGGCGAGCCAGTGGGCGGGCCGGCGACGACGACGGATCCCCGACACCACGTCAGTGAGTACTTCCGGCTGGAGCGGTGGGAGATCCCCCCTCCACCGGGAAGCGAGGAGCCGTCGGAGTTCGGCGGCCGGGCCCCGGTGGATGCTCACCTGCGCGGCTCCGGGGGTGGGCTGCGCATCGGCGGAATCCTCACCAGCGTGGACTCGCTGGGTGGCATCCTTTCGGGGATCTCGGTCCGGCCCCAGTGGATCGTGACCACCTCGATGATGGCCACCGTCGCCCGCCTCGAGCATCGGGGTCCTCTCCGTCTCCACGGCCGCGTCCTGCGTCGGGGACGGAGCTCGGTGGTGTCCGCCCTCGACGTGGTGGACGAGGGGTGGGACGACCGGTCGGTGGCTGCAGTGGTCATGACCTGCGCCGTGCTCGACCCCGGCGCCATGGACCTCGACTTCGTCCGACCGCTGTCCCTGCCCATGCCTCCGCTCGATCCCGACGCGGCCGCCCCCGAGGAGTTCTTCTGCATTGCGGCCGGGCGCGGACCGGTGACCCGGCTCGAGCTGTCCGACCGTCTCCGCAACCCGTGGGGCATCCTCCACGGCGGGGCGGTGGCCATGCTGGCCGACGTGGCCGCGTGCCGGGCCGTCGAGTCGGCCCGCTTCCCCGGGGAGGGAGGACCGGTGGCCGCCGCCGACACCGTTCTCCACTACCTCAGTCCGGTCAAGGTAGGTCCGGTCGAGGCCCGGTGCCAGGTGCTCGGACATCGGTTCGACCACCGGGTGGTGCGGGTGGCCATCCACGATGTCGGGGCCGGCGACCGGCTCTGCTCGCTGGCCTCGGTGACCGTGCTCGCCGTCTGAGGGTTGACACTCCGTCAAATGTAGGCTTACCTAATATTTGAACTATGAGTGACCTGACCACGGCTTCTCGATGATTCCGACCTTCGTGATCTTCCTCCGCGAGGGGATCGAGGCGAGCATGATCGTGGCCATCCTGCTGGCCTACCTCGACAAGATCGGGCAGCGCCGGTACTTCCGGGACGTGTTCGCCGGCGTCGCCGCGGCCGTCCTGCTGCTCGTCGCCGGTGGTGTCGCCGCCTACCTGTTCATCAAGCAGTACAGCGGATCGACCGCCCAGACGGTGTTCGAGACGGTCACCTACCTGCTGGCCGCCACCGTCCTCACCTACATGACGTTCTGGATGCAGTCCCACAGCCGAACCATGTCCGCCGACCTCCAGCGTCGTTCCGAGGAGGCGATCAACGGCAAGGCCCGGTTGGGATTGGGCCTGCTGGCGTTTCAGGCAGTGGGCCGCGAGGGGGTCGAGACGATGGTGTTCACCCTGGCCATCGTCTTCGCGTCCTCGACCCAGGCGGCTACGAACGCCCAAGGCAACGGGCTCCTCCTCGGGGCGATGCTCGGTCTCGTGGTGTCCCTGGCCATCGCCTACGCCATCTTCAAGCTCGGACGCCGCCTCAACCTGGGCCTGTTCTTCCGGATCCTCGGGGTGGTCCTCATGGTGTTCGCCGCCGGGCTGCTGGCCGACGCGGTCCAGAACATGCAGGAACTCGGTTGGCTGCCCTTCCTCGAGGGGCACATGTGGAACACCAGCAGCCTCCTGAGCGAGCACAGCACCGCCGGCGACCTGTTCCACAGCCTCCTCGGCTACGCCGACCGCCCCACGGCGCTCCAGGTGATCGCGTGGGTCACCTACCTGTCCGTGGCCACCACCCTGTTCATCACCAAGGGCCGGCGGGCCCGACGAGGAGCGACATCGGCCGTACCGACGGATGTCGACATGCCGGCCGGGCCCGAGTTCGGTGTCGTCGTCGGGGCACCGCTCCCGGACGGTGCGAGCGATGCCCCGCCGGAGGGGACCGACGACGTACCGGATCCCGGGGGCGCGGCGCGGGTGGGCTCCAACCAATAGCGTCGGGCAGGGTGCCCGACGATCGGGACACCCGAGGGAGCGGAAGGATCTCCATGACCCCAGCACCCAACGACGGCGTCACCCCGATGGACGGCCGGACCGTGATCATCACCGGCGGGAACTCGGGGGTGGGCAAGGCGACGGCGACGGCGCTGGCTGCCGCCGGCGCTCGGACGGTGATCACCGCGCGGAACGAATCCCGTGGCCAGCAGGCTCTGGCCGACATCCGTCGGTCCAGCGGCTCGAACAACGTCGATCTGGTCGTCTTCGACCTGGCTGATCTGGCGTCGGTGCGCCAGGGGGCGGCCGAGTTGCTGGCTCGCTGCAAGGACGTCCACGTGCTGGTCAACAACGCCGGCCTGGTGCTCTCGGACAGGATCGAGACCAATGACGGCTACGAGTCGACCTTCGCCACCAATCACCTGGGGCCGTTCCTGCTCACCCAGCTGCTGACCGAACGACTGGTCGGCTCGGCACCGGCCCGGGTGGTCACCGTCTCCTCCGCCGCGCACAGTTCTGCCCGGACTGGCCTGGACTTCGACGATCTCCAGTCGGAGCGCGGCTACTCGCAGATGCGGGCCTATGCGCGGTCCAAGCTGGCCAACATCCTCTTCGCCGGCGAGTTGGCTCGCCGACTGTCGGGCACCGGGGTCACCAGCAACGCACTCCACCCCGGTGTGGTGGCCACCAGATTCGCACAGGACGACGACACCTCCGGCGTGATGGCCTTCGGGATCAAGTTGATCAGGCCGTTCATCCTCACCCCCGACAAGGGGGCCCGGACCTCGGTCTACCTGGCGTCCTCGCCCGAGGTGGCCGATGTGACGGGCAAGTACTTCGTCAAGTGCCGCCAGAAGGCTCCGTCAGCCGCGGCCCGGGACCAGGCTGCCGCTTTGCGACTCTGGTCGATCAGCGAGGAACTGGTGGGCACGGCTACCGGCGAGGCCCGGTGATCCGGGGCATCACGGAAGCCGGGCCGTGACGACCGGCGACGACGACCTCGCCGTGGCCGTGGCATCCACGGTGGCCGAGGTGGGTACGTGGTTGGCCGCCCAGCAGGTGCATGTCACTCCGTGGAGGACGTGGCCTGAGTTCAGGAACCAGTTCGACCGTGTCGACTCCCCGGCCAGCGACCGACTGCGCGCCGCACTCGAGCGCCTGCGGCCCGGTGCGGCCTGGGTGGACGAGTTCGAGGTGGACCTGCCGTCCGGTGAACTCTGGTGCGTCGACCCCATCGACGGTGCGGTCCACTACCTGCAGGGTCTGCCTCAGTGGTCGGTGAGCGTCACCTTGGTTCGCGAGGGCAGACCGGCTGTCGCTGTCCTCCACGCTCCGCCCCTCGGCGAGACCTATGCGGCTGTGCGGGGCAAGGGCGCCACCCGGAACGGTGCGCCGATTCGACCGTCGGGCAAGAGCGAGCTGGGGATCGCCGTGGTCGGCACCAGCCATCCCCCCTTCGTCACCGGGCAGCCCGGCGTGGCCGAGGCATCGGGTCGGTCGCTGGCCGCTGTGCTCGCCAAGGTCGGCGCCGTTCGCAACCTGGGCCCCACGTCATGGCAGATCGGCGACGTGGGCGCCGGTCGGCTGGATGCCTTCTGGCAGTTCGGTCGGGACGCCGCCAACCTGATCGGGGCATCCCTCGTGGCCGGTGAGGCCGGTGCAGTCGTCACCGATGCCACGGGTCGGGAGTGGGATGCGGGCGCCGAGAGCTTCGTGGCCGCGGCCCCGGTGCTCCATGCCCAGCTGGTGGAGATCCTCTCCGGCGTGGTCTGAGCGGCAGCGGCCGGTTCGACGTCAATTCGGTGTCCGGAGGTCCCGGCCCGCGCTGGTGAACGCTCCGACCGACCGGTGCACGGTGCACCGTTCCCATCCGGTCCCCGTGCGGGCACCTACCCAGTCCTATGGTTGGCCTGTACGGCAGGGATGCCCGACCAGGGGACCCCTCGAGCGACGGGAAGTGAACCATGGCGAGTGCAGGGGGAGTGGACGTGACACCGGAGGAGCGGGACATCCTCAGGGTGGTCGGCAAGTCGTGGGGGTGGGTCCTCTTCTTCGGCATCGTGACCTTGATCCTGGGAGCCCTGGTGGTGGCCCGGCCGAAGGACACCATCTACGCCTTCGCCATCGTGGTGGGCATCTGGCTGTTCGTCGCCGGGCTGTTCCGGATGGTCGTGGCCATCGCGGACAGCGAGGACACCACCGGCACCCGGTGGCTCATAGCCGTGCTCGGCCTGCTGTCGGTGATCATCGGCATACTCTTCCTCCGCCACACCCAGCAGACGGTGACCACGCTGGCCTTCCTGATCGGCCTGTTCTGGGTGGTCGGCGGGCTCATCGAGTTCTTCACCGCCTACAGCGACCACGGGTCACCGGCACGTGGCTTCCGGATCGTGATGGGCGTGCTGGCCTTCGCCGCCGGAGTGGTCACCCTGGTGGTTCCTCACCTGACCCTGGGCGTGCTGGCCGTGATCATCGGGATCTGGCTGATCCTCTACGGCGTGCTGCAGATCGCCCTCTCCCTGCAGCTCCGTCACCTGGCCGACGTCTGAGTCCCCACCGCTCGAGCCAGGTGCGGCTCGCCGGGATCCGGCTCGCCGGTGGTCAGGCGGTCGGAGCCGACTTCAGGACCGTCGAGTTTCGCATGGCGACCGCCGCCTTGGCCTCACGGGCCTGCACGGCGGTGAGCGGCGCGTGCTCGAGGGGTCGCTGACCCGGCGCCAGCGCGGAGAGCAGCAGGTCGAGGTGGCGCAGCCACGCATCCGGTGAGACCAGGGCCGTGGCTTCGATGACGCCCCGCTGCGACCAGAACAGCATGATCACGTCCTCGTAGACCACATCGGTCCGGACCGCGCCGGCCTGCTGGGCGCGGTCCAGCAACTGTCGGCTGGCCTCCTCGATCAGGTCCCGTTTGTCATTGGGCGAGTCCCGCCACAGTCGGGTCAGGCAGCCGGCGTGTTCGAACTGGAGCCACCCGACCGCTCGGAGGAACTCGGCGAATCCGTCGGCCGGGCTCTGGTGCTCGAGCGCCGCTTCGGCCGCCGACAGGACGCTCCCGAGCAGCTCGTCGACCACCGCCTCGATCAGCAGCTCCTTGGTGGGGAAGCGCCGGTAGAGCGTGCCCACTCCGACCCCGGCACGCTGGGCGATGACCTCGACGCCGACGTCGACACCCTCCTCGTTGAACGCGGCACGGGCCGCAGCGAGGATCTTCGTGCGGTTGCGGGCCGCGTCCCGACGCAGGACGGGAACCTCGGTGGCAGGCGCCACCTGAGCAGGTGGCGGACCGCCTGCGATGGGTACGGGTCGAATGGTCATTCTTCTGCAATTGTGCCACCTGCGACGAGCGCCAACTCCGCGTTCTGCAAATGGTGCTCGTGGTCGTCCCTGGCCGCGGTCGACGTGGAGGTGGGGATGAAGATGGACGCCACGATGGCCACGAGGGTCATGGCGGCCAGGAACGCGAACCCGTAGGTGTACCCCCTGGCGGCCGGGTAGCCGCTGTGCAGCAGGGTGGAGGTCACGATGCTGGACATCACCGCGGCCCCAACGGCACCGCCGATGGTCCGGATGTTGGCGTTCATCCCGCTGGCCACCCCGGTCTGGGCCGGAGGGACCGCTTGGACGATGAGGTTCGACATGGCGGAGAAGGCGAGGCCAAGTCCGACGCCCAGCAGGGTGCTGGCCACATAGATCTCCCACGACTCGGAGTGGGCGAAGGCCAGCATGAGGTAGGCGCCCAGCGAGAAGAACGACCCGACGATCACCGCCGCCTTGGAGCCGTACCGGGCGGCGATCCGCCCCGAGAGCATGCCGAAGGCGAACATGGTCACCGTCAACGGCAACAGATAGAGGCCGGACTGGATGATGCTCGCCCCGAACCCGTAGCCGGTGGACTTCGGGGTCTGGAGGAATTGGGGGAGGAAGGCGATGACCGAGTACATCCCGATGCCGAACAGGAAGGCGACCAGGTTGTTGGTCCATACCGCGGGGACCCGCATCATGTGCATATCGATCAGGGGCTCCCGCGCCCGGAGCTCGACGACCACCCACGCCACGCCGACGACCACGGCGAGGGCGATGAGCCCGATCACCTTGCTCGAGCCCCAGCCCCACCTCGGTGCCTCACTGACGGCGACGAGCAGGGCCACCAGCCACCCCGACAGGAGCACGGCGGCCAGCCAGCTGATCCTGCCGGGAGTCCGCACCGGCGACTCGGGCACGAACAGGTGGGCGCACACCGCGGCGATGAGTGTGATGATCAGCGGGATCCAGAACAGCCAGTGGTAGTTGAGGCTGTTGACGATCGGCCCGGCCAGTACGATGCCCGCCCCGCCGCCCACGGCGGCCATTGCGGCGACGACACCCACCCCGGTGGCCACCTTGATGGCCGGGAACTCGTCACGGACGATGCCGAACGAGAGCGGCAACACGGCGCCACCGATCCCCTGGATGGCCCGGGCCAGGATCAGCACACCGATCGAATGGGCCAGCCCGGCCAGCACTGAGCCGGCGGCCAGGGCCAACAGGGTTACCACGAGCATGCGCTCCTTGCCCACCATGTCGCCGACCCGCCCGAGGATGGGCGTGAAGATCGACGCGGAGAGCAGGTAGGCGGTGAGCACCCACGTCGCCGTTCCCTGCGAGGTGTGGAGGTCGTGCTGGATGGTGGGGAGC
Organism: Acidimicrobiales bacterium; assembly: GCA_017883065.1. Classification (GTDB taxonomy): domain Bacteria; phylum Actinomycetota; class Acidimicrobiia; order Acidimicrobiales; family RAAP-2; genus Bog-756. Next base: position 15,263 of record JADGOG010000008.1, read on the forward strand.
ACCGGTGTCACCAGCGACTGGAGGAGGGCGTAGGCGGTCACGCCCAGGAGAAGGACGAGGTAGGTGATGCGGTAGTCGGATCGCTTGATCGAACGAATCATGGGCTCTTGTCCTGGTAGGTCGGCGGATGGGCGAGGTGGCGGCCTTGGTGCCGTCACCACTCGACGGGGATGTCGCTGCAGCGGGTGCAACGGGACTGCGGATGCAACGGGACTGCGGAAGTCACAGGGCTGCGTGTGCCAGCGAGCCGCCGGGCCACGGCGGCGAGGGGGCGCCGCAGGTACCGGAGTTCTGACTCCGGTTACGGTATCACAAGTGGAATAGGGATTCCACTTACGAACTCGTCCAGGGCCGCCTCCTTGTGGCGCAGCCCGCTCACCTGTTGTCCGAGCTGCCAACGGGCCGGCCCGTCGGTGGGCCGGCCGAACTGACGGGTCAGAGCGGCTCTCCCTCGCCCAGCTCGTTGGTGACCTCCGCCACCGCGTCGGTGCGTGCCCCGGCGGACAGTTCTGCTCCACCATCACGGTCCCGCCACAGCTCGGGGATGCGCCACAAGAGAATGCCCACTCCCGCCACGCAGGCCACCCCTCCCGACCACACGGCGAACTGGGGTCCACCGATGGCCGCGGCCACCCCGGTCTCGGCGTCGCCCAGGCGGGGACCCCCGGCCACCACCGCGAAGAAGGTGCCAGACAGTCGACCCTGGAGGTGCTCGGGCACGGTCCGCTGCTGCACCGCCTGGCGGAAGACGGCAGAGACCACGTCGGCCGCCCCGGCCAGAGCCAACAACGCCAGGCCGACCCACAGGACGGGGATGATGCCGAACAGGGTGATGGTGATCCCCCACACGATCACGCAGGCAGCGATGGCCCGACCTTGATGGTGGACCCGGCTGCACCAGCCGGTGAACAACGAGCCGACCAGGGCACCGGCTCCGGGAGCGGCGTACAGCAGTCCGACAACTCCGGCACCGCCGCCGAACAGGCCGGTGCCGAGGGCCGGAAAGACGGCTCGGGGCATGCCGAAGATCATGGCGTTGAGGTCGATCCAGTAGGTAGCCGACAACAGCTTCTCCCGGCGGAGGTGTCGGAAACCTTCCGCCATCGACCGCAATCCCATCGGGGTGCCCCCGCCACTCGGTACCAGCGGCGGAAGGAAGAGGGCGGCCAGGAGGGCCACGGCGAAGGTGGCCACGTCGATCCCGAACACCGCGCCCAGCCCGACGGTGGCGATCAGGATGCCGGCCAGCGCCGGGCCGGCCACCAGGGCCAACTGCTGGATGGTGGTCTGCAGGGCGATGGCGGCGGTCGTGTCCTGCGCGCCGACCAGCATGGGGAGTGCCGCCCTTCTGGCCGGCCAGTCCACTCCCTGAAAGCCGGCCCCGGCCCCGGTGCATACGAACAGCGGCCAGACCGCCGGATGGGTGAGCGAGGCGTTGACCACCAGTCCGGACACGGCGGCGGCCGAGGCCACCTGGGTGAGGATCAGCACCTTCTTGCGGTCCATGGCGTCGGCCAAGGTGCCCCCCACCAGCGCCCCGGCGAGCAGCGGCACCAATTGGGCCAGGCCGATCAGGCCGACCACCAGCGTCGAATGGGTGAGGGCGTACGCCTGGAAGGAGACCGCCACCAAGGTGAGCTGCGTGCCCATCCCAGAGACCACCTGGCCTGCCCACAGGCGGCGGAAGTGCCGGTACTTGCGCAAGGGGGTGATGTCGACGACGAACCGGGCCACCCGTCAACGGTACTGGCGGCCCATGGGCGTCCGATTCGGACCGTGCCGATGCGCCGAACTCAAGATGCACCGGGCGGCGAGAGCCAGTATTGACCGACAAGTGCAATGAATGACACGGAATTGACCATGAAGCCCGCTACACTCGTTTGTGTGAGGAGCAGGGATACGTTGCCTGAAGCAAAATTTCGGTCCAAAGAGGATCAGCAGGTGGTTGATTGCGGCCCCCCCTCCATGGCAGTGTCCATTGCCGGTATTTCCACGGCATGTAGCAAGGACGCCCTCGTATCCAGTGCCAAGGCAGTTCGGGAGGCACTCTCGACGGAGTAGGACAGACACCACCAAGGTCTGGATCCGTTGAGGAGTCGCTTCTTACGAAGCGGCTCTTTTCGTATTTCGGGGCACGGTGACCGTGCCTCCGGGAAGCGCTCCAAAGCGGCTCCGGCTCCCTCGATCCCGCACCTGGCGCTCGTCGACGCCACCCCGGCCTCCCGCCACCGATCAGGTCGACAGCGGTGCCACCCCGGCCGTCAGCCCCGTCGAGGTGGCAACGGGCCGGGACAGCGCCTGGGCGCCGACGCCCTGTCGATCCGGGTGTGCGCCGGCAGCTGAAGACCTCGACCTCCGGGCCGAACTGTCCGGGACCTCACGAACCACAACGACAACACCGACAACGATTGGAACAACCAATGCAAGAACACGAACACAGAGCTGAAGTGAACGACGGCACCGGTGACGGCGACCGGAACCAGAACGGATGGACGGCACCCACCACCACGGCCCGACGGAACGAACGGGCGTCGGAGCGGATCCTCGACCCGGGGGACAGCCACGACAAGGGCGAGGCGTCGCTGTGCGTCGGTGAGGCTGCCTGACTGATCGGACCTGACGGGGCTGTCGACCGGGCCTGAGCCGCCGACCGAATCCGGGCCCGGTCCTTGGGCCGGGGCCAGCACCTGAGCCGGAGCCGGAGCAGGATCGGACCGTTGATACACCCCCGTGGTGCAATGGGCCCATGACGCCAGGCGGCCCGGCGGGCCCCGTGACCAGTGACGATCTGTCCGAAGCCATCTCCCAGCTCCACGCGGCCGAGGTTGCGGTCCACCTGAGGATGCTCCGAGTGATCCGCACCTATGACCAGTGCCGGATGTGGATGCAGGACGGCGCTGCCACCATGGCCCAATGGCTGGTGGCCCGCCTGGGCGTGTCGCCGACCACCGCATCCGAGTGGGTCCGTGTGGCCAATGCGCTCGAGGGCCTGCCGGCGATCGAGGCGGTGGCTACCGAGGGGCGCCTGTCGTGGGACCAGCTCGCACCGCTCACCCGGATGGCCGACGGCGATTCCGACGAGGCCCTTGCCGAGCAGGGACCGGGCTGGACAGCGGCCCAGACCCGGGAGCTCGCCGCCCGGGCCAGGGCGCCACGGATCGAGGACGCCAACGATGCCCATCGGAACCGACGTCTCCGTTGGTGGAGTGACCAGCACATGCTCCACCTCAAGGGTGAGCTTCCGATCGATGCCGGAACGCTGCTGACCAAGGCGCTCAACCGCATTGCCTCGGATGCGCCCGCGGACCCCACCACCAAGGTGTTCGAACCGTACGAGGCCCGGGCAGCCGATGCGCTGGTCGAACTGGCGTCCCTCCAGGTGGCCACTGACGCCGATGCGGACCGGGCCACCCTGGTGGTCCACGCCGACGTGGCTGCGTTGAGCGGTGACGACGACGCCATGGCCGAACTGGAGGACGGTCCACGCATCGCAGCGGAGACCGCTCGACGGTTGGCGTGTGACTGTCGGTGGCAGTTGGTGGCCGAAGACGGGGACGGTGACATCGTCCGTCTCGGCCGGACCACCCGTCAGATTCCCCCGTGGCTGGTGCGACAGCTGCGCCGACGGGATCGCGGGTGTCGATTCGCCGGCTGTGGCCGGACCCGCTGGCTGCACGGTCATCACGTCCATCATTGGACGAAGGGTGGGCCTACCGATCCTGACAACCTGGTGTTGCTCTGCGGCTACCACCATCGACTCGTCCACGAGGGTGGCTGGTCGATCGAGATGCACGAGGCAGGCAGGGCGACCTTCGTCCGCCCGACCGGTCAGAGGATCTCGACCAGGCCACCACCGCTCAGGCCGGACGTCCAGAGGCGACTGTTCGGGATCGGTCCAGACCCTCCGCCGGCAGCTGCGTGACCCCGCCGACCCCGCCCATCGCTCCCCGCCCAACGATCCCGATCACCACACCCTGGAGAGCGAATGACGGGTCGCGGGCCGACTCAGTCAGGGGGCTCCTGCCGCTCGAACTGGATCCGGTAGAGCTCGGCGTACTGCCCACCGGCCTTGAGCAACTGGTCGTGACGCCCGCGTTCCACGATGCGCCCGTGATCGAGCACGAGGATCATGTCTGCTTCACGGACCGTGGACAGACGGTGGGCGATCACCAGTGAGGTACGCCCCTCCAGGGCGGTGGCCAGTGCCTTCTGCACGGCGGCTTCGGACTCCGAGTCGAGGTGTGCGGTGGCCTCGTCGAGGACGACCACCTCGGGTGCCTTGAGCAGGATCCGGGCAATGGCCAGGCGCTGCTTCTCGCCACCGGACAGCCGGTAGCCGCGGTCACCGACCACCGTGTTCAATCCTTCGGGCAGTGAGCCCACCATGGTGGCGATCTGGGCGCCGGCCAGAGCGGCCTCCAGCTCGCCGTCGGTGGCGTCGGGCTTTGCGTAGGTGAGGTTGGCCCGGATGGTCTCGTGGAAGAGATGGGCATCCTGGGTGACCACGCCGATGGTGTCGGTCAACGACTTCGACGTCGCGTCCCGGACGTCGAGCCCGTTGATCCGGATGGCCCCCGACTTGACGTCGTAGAGGCGGGGGAGGAGCTGGCTGATGGTGGTCTTGCCCGCCCCGGAGGGTCCGACCAGGGCGATCAGCTGACCGGGCTCGGCGCTGAAGGTGACGTCGAACAGCACCTGCTGCGACGCGGTGGTCTCCAAGACGGCCACTGATTCGAGCGAGGCCAGGGACACCTCGTCGGCGGTCGGGTACCGGAAGTCGACGTGGTCGAACTCGATGCGGGCGGGACCGGACGGGATCGGTCTGGCGTCGGGCTTGTCGGCGATCATTGGGGGCAGGTCGAGCACCTCGAAGACCCGGTCGAAGGAGACCAGCGCCGTCATCACGTCGACCTGCACGTTGGAGAGCGCGGTGAGTGGTCCGTACAGCCGGGTGAGGTAGGCGGCCAGGGCCACCACCGTTCCCAGCTGCAAGGTGCCGTAGACCACCTGGAGGCCGCCCCAGCCGTAGACGACCGCGGTGGCCAGGGCCGCGGTGAGGGTCAGGGCGGCGATGAAGAAGCGGGCGTACATCGCCTGGGTCACCCCGATGTCGCGGACCCGACCGGCCTTGGACTCGAACGCCTCCCGCTCCTCACTGGGTCGGCCGAACAACTTGACCAGGAGCGCTCCCGACACGTTGAACCGCTCGTTCATGGTGTTGTTCATCTGGGCGTTGAGGCCGTAGGACTCACGTGTGATGGCGGACAACCGGCGTCCCACCCGCTTTGCCGGCAGGACGAAGACCGGGAGGATCACCAGGCTGATCAGGGTGATCTGCCACGACAGGAAGAACATCACGATCAGCACCAGGGTGACGCTGATCAGGTTGGACACCACCGATGACAGCGTGTCGGTGAACGCCTGTTGGGCCCCGATGACGTCATTGTTGAGCCGGCTGATCAGGGCACCGGTCTGGGTCCGGGTGAAGAAGGCGATCGGCATCTTCTGGATGTGCTCGAAGACCTTGGAGCGCATGTCGAAGATGAGCCCTTCTCCCACCTTGGCCGACACGTAGCGGATGCCGATGGACAAGGCGGTATCGGCGATGGCCAACAGTGCGGCCACACCGGCCAAGGCGATGATCAGGGTCTTGTCGTGATGGGGGATTCCCTTGTCGATGATCGACCGGAACAGGAGGGGGTTGATCACGCCGATCACCGCGTCGATGACCACCAGCACCAGGAACCAGGCCAGGATCTTCCGGTAGGGGCGGGCGAACGCGACCATCCGACGGGCGGTGCCCTTGGTCACCTTCTGCTGGGTCACCGAGCCGTCGCGGCGCATGGAGCGCATCACCCCGACGAACTGGCCGCCGCCTCCGCCTCCACCGCCCATGCCGTGCCCGGGCATGCTCATCGACATGGTCCGATCTCGGGCTTCATGTCTCGGACCCTACTGTTCGCCTGCGGGCTGCCATTCCGTTCAGGACCCGCCGACGTTGCCGGGTCAGCTGCCCGGTGGCCTCCGGCGATTGGCCGGCGGTGGGTGGTCAGACGACCAGGCCGCGACCGGTGATGGGGGGGAGGTCCAGGGCGGTGAGCAGACCCGGAGCACCCTCGACCACCGCCGGGATGGCGTTGACCAGGCGCATGGCGGTGGCCTTGAGCCCTGCCGTGTTGTGGTCGCCGTCCGTGCCCAGGAGCTGGAGGTCGAGCGTGTAGTTGGGCTCCCCGGTGATGGTCACCCGGTAGCAGCCATGGCCTGCCGGCTGCGGCCACTCGGGAGCGAGGTCGTCGTGCAGCCGAGTGACGTGCTCGAGCACGATGACCGCCTTGCCGTTGCGCATGCCCCGGAGCTCGAAGTGCAGCGCCGCCGCCGTTCCCTTCTCGATGGTCCCGGAGTCGACCTCGAAGGTCTCGGTGGCCGGCAGACGCTCGTACCACTCCTCCACGCTGTCGAGCTCGACATCGAGGCCGGCGGCCAGCTGGCGGACCACGCTGCCCCACGCCATGGTCATGACGCCGGGTTGGAGGATCATGGGAATGTCATCGATGGGCCGACCGAACCCCATGATGTCGAAGATGACCATCGGCTGGTTGTAGGTGGCGTAGTTGAGCACCTCGGCCACCCGCACTTCCTCGATGCGCTCGCTCACCCCGGACAGCACCAGAGGGAGGGTGTCGTTGGCGAACCCGGGGTCCACCCCGTTGACGAAGATCGATACGCCGCCCTCGATGGCGGCGGCCTGCACGGGCTCGAACATCGAGTCGTCGACCACGCCGTAGGGGTACTGCAGGAAGACGGGACCGCTGGAGACGACGTTCACCCCGGCCCGGAGGATCCGCTGCATGTCGTCCAACGCCTCGAACAGGCGGTTGTCGGCCATGGCGGTGTGCACCACCACGTCGGGCTTCAGGGCCAGCAGGGCGTCGACGTCGTTGGTGGCGGCCACGCCCAGGGTGCGACCGAGCCCGGCCAGCTCGCCGGCGTCCTTGCCCACCTTCTCCGGATTGGAGACCCAGAGGCCCACCAGCTCGAGGTCGGGTCGGGCGTCGATGCCGGCGATGGCGTGTCGTCCGACGTTGCCGGTGCTCCAGGCGACGACTCGGTAGGTCTTGGTCATGTGGTGCTCCTCTGTCGGGGATGGGGGAGTGGGGGAGTGAGGAAGTGGACTGTGCCCGGCGTCGTGGGGTTGGCGGAGCCGGGGGCGGGGGCGGGGGCTCGGCCGACCGGGCCGGGGGTGGGTGGCCGGCTCATACGTCGGGGAGGCCCATGTCGAGGTTGGGACCCTCGATGCCGCCGTCCACCTCGAGGATCTTGCCGGTGACGTAGGAGCCGGCGTCCGAGGCCAGGTAGATCACTGCGGCGGCGATGTCCTCGGGATCACCGATCCGCCTGAGCGGTGTCCCGGACTCGAGGGCGGTGCGCAGCTCGTCGGAGTGCATGACGATGTCGAGCGCCGAGGTGGCCACCGAACCCACGGCGATGGCGTTGACCCGGACCCTCGGAGCCAGGTCGGCGGCGGCCAGGCGGGTGTAGTGGGCCAGCGCCCCCTTGGCCGTGCCGTAGGCCAGGTAGCCGCGACCGGAGACCCGACCCATGGCCGAGGAGATGTTGACCACCGAGCCGCCGCCGTTCTCGACCAGCAGGGGGACCGCCGGCCGCAGCAGGGCATGGGCGGTGGCCACGTTGAAGTGGAAGGCCTGTTCCATGCGTCCCGGCGAGGTGTCGAGGAAGGGTCGGGGAAGGGCACCCCCGACGTTGTTGACCACCAGGTCGAGCCGTCCGAACGTGTCGCGGGCGTTGTCGACCAGTCCGGCCACCGCCTCGAGGTCACTCAGGTCCGCGGGGATGGCCACCGCCCGACGCCCCACCGCCTCGATTTGGGCGGCCACCTCGGCGAGCTGCTCGGCGGTCCTCGCCGAGATCACCACGTCGGCGCCCGCCTGCGCCAGGCCGATGGCGGTGGCGGCCCCGATGCCGCGGCCCGCTCCGGTCACGATGGCCACCTTGTCGGTCATCTTGAATCGATCGAGAATCATGTTCTGCTTCCCCCTTCGTTGGCGACAGTGCTAGCAGCCCCGGAGCACCGTGTGCCATGTGTTCGGGGTGGCGCGAGCGGTCCGACGGGGATACACCCCTGTCGACCAGCGATGAAGGCGCGGTGGACCGGCGCCGGGCCGGCAGCGACGACCGACCGGGACCACCGGCGCGTCGGACTCCATGGGCACGTCCACCTCAATCGGCCACGTCGGCCACGGCCACGATGTGGGTGGGACGGAGCCGCACCAGCAGCTCGCCGGGGACCCCGTTGCGACGGCCGAACTCCTCGGCCCGGTCCTCGCCCATGTAGCGCCCGCCGATGACGGCGGCCCATCGGGTCACCTCCTCGAGGTCCTCGCTGATGGACGCCACGCCCTCGAGGGTGGCGAAGGCGAACGGCGGCCGGTCGTCGTCGACGCAGAGGGCGACACGGCCGTCGCGGGCCAACGACCTTCCCTTGGGCGTGTCTGTACCGGTAGTGAACACGACGTCGCCGATGGGCGAGTCGGCCCCGGCGGTGGACGTGTCGAGCGCGAACCAGATCGGGGCCACGTGGGGCCGCCCGTCGGAGCGGACCGTGGCCAGCTTGCCGGTGCGGGCGGGGAGGTGCTCGAGGAAGGCGACCAGTTCGTCCTGGGTCATCGGGTGGAAGGGCACGGAGGCCTCCGATCAGTGAGCGGGTAGCTCGGACGACGGGCACGGGGTCGTGCCGTGCCGGTCCGACGGTGCAGCCGGGCAGGCAGAGGCAGCCAGGGCAGGCAAGTCAGGCCGGTCGGGTGGAAGGGAGGCCGAGCTTGCGGTGGTCCCACGACACGGTCCGCACCACGTTGAGCTTGGCCACGATCCGCTTGTTGAGCATGGTCTCGACGAAGGGACGGAGCTCTTCGGTGTAGGCGCCGTAGTAGCGCTCGAAGAGGTCGATCCCGAGTTCGAACATCTTGTCCGGATCGTCGACGATCTCGGCCGTGCCCACCAGTTCGACCCCTCGGAGCTCCTCGTAGTACTCACCGTCCTCGAACATGCAGGTGACTCGAGGGTCGCGGCCGAGGTTGACCGCCTTTTGTGCCTTGGCCTTGGTCTCGATGGCGATGGAGCCGTCGAGGAATCCGTACCACATGGCCACCGCGTGGATCGATCCGTCATGGTTCAACGTGCACATGGTCATGGGCCGTCGCTCGTGGAGGAAGGCGTCGATCTCCTCGGGCGTCATCTTGATCAGGTCCCGCTGCTTGACCCCGTGGCCCATCTGCTGTGGCGGCTGCTCGCTCATCGGTGCGTTCCTCGGCTTCCTCGGCTCCATCGGCTCGCCGCTCCGTACAGCGGCTGTCGTGCGCAGCGTACCGGGGAGGCCGCCGGCGAGTGCAGAATGTGCTGATGAACCGGCCATCGATGACCCGACCGCCGGACGGCGCGATCGCCGCCGCCGCATCGGGCGACCGCCTGGTCGTCTGCTTCGTCTGCACCGGCAACATCTGCCGGTCGCCCATGGCCGACGTGGTCCTCCGCCAGCTGGCCGCGGACACCACGATGGCTGACGGCACGACGTTGGCCGACCGTCTCGCCATCTCCAGCGCCGGCACCGGCGGATGGCACCAGGGCGAGCCGATGGACCCGAGGGCCCGGGCCGCCCTGGAGCGCCGGGGCTACACCGACCACGGCCACCGGGCCCAGAAGTTCGAGGCCCGCTGGTTCGAGTCGACCGACCTGGTGGTGTGCCTGGACCGGGGCCACCAGCAGACGCTGTTGAGCCTGGGAAGGGGGCGGGCGGGGGACACCCGCTTCGACGACCTCCTGGTCATGCTGCGCACCTTTGACCCTGGTGCCGGAGGAGCCGTCGATGTCCCCGACCCGTACTACGGCGACGACGCCGACTTCGAGCTCTGCCTGACCCTGGTCGAACGCGGGTGCCGGGGGCTGGTCGACCGACTCGTCGGCTAGGTCCTCAGCCGACCGACCCGTTAGCCGAAGGTGACGAACGCCTCGCGCTCGTAGGAGCGCAGGCGCTCGTAGGTGTCGGCCAGCTCGGAGCGCCGGGAGCGGTCGTTGGCCAGGTTGACCAGCTCGTGCGGGTCCGAGTCGTGGTCGTACCACTCGTGGTCGTTGTCGTCGAAGGCGCAGTCGACGTCGAACAGCTTCCGGCCGGGTGAGCGGCCCCACAGTCCGGTCGACGGCTTGCCCCCGCCGACGCCGTAGTAGCGGGCGTACTTGGTGGTCCCGTCGAAGAAGCCGCGCAGGGCGTAGCGCACGTTGTTCAGGGCGGTGGTCTGAGCCGAGTCCTGGGCGAAGAGGATGTGGTCCCGCACCGACACCGAGGGGTCGGCCAGCACCGGGGTGAGGTCGGCACCCTGGACCGTGGCTCCCCAGACCGCCGGATCCACGCCGGCCAGCGAGCAGATGGTGGCGGCCAGATCCACGTGGGAGCCCAACGAGGAGGTCACCGAGCCCGGGGAGGTGGTGCCGGGCACCTTGACGTAGAGCGGGACCCGCATGATCTCGTCGTAGATGAACGGGCCCTTGGAGCGGAGCCCGTGGGAGCCGCACATGTCGCCGTGGTCGGAGGTGAAGATGATGACGGTGTCGTCCCAGGCCCCGGAGGCCTCCAGGGCCGAGAGCACGGTCCCGAGATTGCGGTCGGCCATCTGGTGGAGATGGGCGTAGTAGTCGAGATGGCGGAGCCAGGCACCCTTGTCGGCCGGGTCGATGTACCCCCACAGCCCGTGCTGCTGGTCCCAGCGCCACTGCCGGTGGGCCTCGGGTTTGGTGTGGAGGTCGTCGTCGAAGTTGGCCGGGAGCCGGTCGACCACTTCGGGGTAGGGCTCGGTGAAGACGGGGAGGGGGTCGTCGTCCTTCCAGGCGGCGGACTCGAGCACCTGGCGGATGGCGGCCACGTCGTCGGGGTGACCCTCCCGGTAGCCAGGTTGGTCCACCGGGAACCACATGACGTCGTGCGGGTTGACCAGCGCCACGGTCAGGAACCAGGGTTGGGCAGCCTCTGGCCCGCCGGACTCTGCTCCGCCGGACTCTGCTCCGCCGGGACCCGTCGCGCCGGATCCGGCGTGCTCGGTGAGCCAGTGGGCGGCATTGGAGGCGATGATCGGGTCGAAGTGGACACCGGTGCCGGCCCAGCCCATGAAGTGCCGGTCGTTCCCGTCCCAGTCGGCGAAGCCGTACGCCTCCATGTCCGGGGTGGGGGAGTGGGACAGGTGCCATTTGCCGATGTAGGACGAGCGGTAGCCGGCCCCGTCGAGCAGCGAGCCGAGGGTGGGGGTGGACGTCGGGAGCTCGTCGTGCTCGGGCATGATCACGTTGTCGAGCACCCCGTGGCCCTGGAGGTAGCGGCCGGTGAACAGGCTGGCCCGGCTGGGGGAGCACGGCGACGAGTGGGTGAAGTAGTCGGTGAACTCGAGTCCCTCGGCCCGTAGGCGGTCCCGCCAGGGGAGCGAGACCTCAGACGGCAGCCAGGAGCGCTGGCGCTCCTGATCGGAGACGATGAGGAGGATGTTGGGACGCTTGCCGGTGGGCTGGACCATGGTCTGCCACGGTAGCGCCGGCCTCGTACGGCGGCTCGCCGGCCATGTTGGCGCCCAAAAGTGAAATGTGTTCTACTTTCGCGAGTTCACGTCCGTAGACATGCCAGGGGGAGGAACGGCGATGCCCGAGAGCGAAGCGCTGCATGCAGAGCATCACCTCGAATACCCGTATTCACGGTCGGTCGGTCCGGTCATCGGAGCGTTCCTGACCGGACTCCGTGACGGGAAGTTGTTCGGTGTGACCGGGGCCGGGGGCACGGTCATCGTGCCGCCCACCGAGTACGACCCGACCACCGGGGACGACACCGGCGAGATGGTCGAGGTCGGTCCGGGCGGCGTGGTCGAGTCATGGGCGTGGGTGTCCCATCCGCTGCGCAAGCATCCGCTGCAGACGCCCTTCGCCTGGGCCCTGATCCGTCTGGACGGGGCGGACACCGCCATGCTCCACGTGGTCGATGCCGGAGGACCGGACAAGCTGGCCACCGGTGACCGTGTCACGGTGAAGTACCGGCCCGCCTCCGAGCGCATCGGAGCCATGGCCGACATCGAGGCCTTCGTGCCCGAGGGAGGAGCCGGCGCATGAGTGACGAGACGACCGACGCACCAGGGCCGGTGACCATGCTGGCCACCCCGATCGGGCTCGACTTCGACTTCACCCCGGGCATCGCCCAGTCGAAGTTCCTCCGCGGCCTGGAGCAGGGCAAGTTCCTGGGTCAGCGGTGCCCGGTGTGCGGGAAGGTCTATGTGCCGTCCCGGGGATCGTGCCCGACCGACGGCGTCCCCACCACCGAAGACGTGGAGCTGTCCAATGTGGGCACCGTGACCACCTACTGCGTGGTCAACGTCCCCTTCGCCGGCCAGTCCATCGAGATCCCCTACATCTGCGCCCAGATCCTGCTGGACGGGGCCAACCTGTCCTTCATGGGCCTCCTGCAGGAGATCCCCACCGACCAGATCCGCATGGGCATGCGGGTCGAGGCGGTGTGGGTCGAGCCCGACCAGTTGACGCCGTCGCTGGCCTCGGTCAGGTACTTCCGCCCGGTGGACGAGCCCGACGCCGACTACGAGACCTACAAGGAGTACCTGTGAGCGCCGCCGCCCGCACCCCTCGTCCGGTGTCGATCGCCTCGTTCGCGCAGATGCAGAACGTGCGCAAGGACGACGAGCACAACGAGGTCGAGATGCTCATGCCGGTCATTGCCGAGGTGTTCGGCAACATCGGCATCACCAAGGACGACGTCGACTTCATCTGCTCAGGGTCGACCGACTACCTGATCGGCGGCCCGTTCAGCTTCGTCATGGCCCTCGACGCGGTGGGCGTCTGGCCGCCCCGGTCCGAGAGCCACGTGGAGATGGACGGTGCCTGGGCCCTGTACGAAGCCTGGGTGCTGCTGCAGGAGGGCGAGATCGACGCGGCACTGGTGTACTCCTTCGGGCGCTCGTCGCTGGGCGACCTCAACGAGATCCTCTCGCTGCAGCTGGATCCCTACTACCTGGCGCCGATGTGGCCGGACACGGTCAGCCTGGCCGCGCTGCAGGCCCGGGCCCTCATCGACGCGGGAAAGGCCACCGAGGCGGACTTCGCCGCCATCGCCGCCCGCAGCCGCAAGGACGCCCTCTCCAACCCCAAGGCCCAGGTGGCCAACGACATCCCGGCGGAGACGCTGCTGGAGGACGAGTACGTGGTCTCCCCGCTGCGCCGCCACGCGCTGCCTCCGATCACCGACGGTGCCGCGGCCATCGTGCTGGCTGCCGGCGACAAGGCCCGCCAGTGGTCGGACAAGCCGGTGTGGATCACCGGGTTCGACCACCGGATCGAGACCCACTCGCTCGGGGCCCGTGACCTCACCTCGTCCCCGTCGACGACCAGGGCGGCCGAGGTGGCCGGCCTGGCCGACGGCCCGGTCGACGTGGCCGAGATCCACGCCCCCTACGCCCACCAGGAGATCATCATCCGCGAGGCGCTCGGCCTGGACGAGACCGTCCCGATCAATCCGTCCGGCGGCCCGCTGGCCGCCAACCCCTTGATGTCCGCCGGTCTCATCCGGATCGGCGAAGCCGCAGCCAGCATCAAGTCGGGCAAGGCCAAGCGGGCGGTGGCCCACGCCACCTCGGGGCCCTGCCTCCAACAGAACCTCGTCTGCGTCCTGGAGGGTGAGTGATGGCAGAGCGCTGTGCAGTGATCGGAGTGGGGCAGACCCACCACAAGGCCAAGCGGGAGGACGTGTCCATCGCCGGCCTGGTTCGTGAGGCGGCCAAGGCCGCCCTGGCCGACGCCGACCTGACCTGGTCGGACATCGACGCGGTGGTCATCGGCAAGGCCCCCGACATGTTCGAGGGCAACATGATGCCGGAGATCTACCTGGCCCCCGCCCTCGGTGCGGTGGGCAAGCCCATGTTCCGGGTCCACACCGCCGGGTCGGTGGGCGGGTCCACCGCCCTGGTCGCCGCCCACCTGGTCAAGTCGGGTATCCACAAGCGGGTGCTGACCGTCGCCTACGAGAAGCAGTCCGACTCGGACGCCATGTGGGCGCTGTCGGTGCCCCAGCCCTTCGCCGCCCCGTTGCTGGCCGGCGCCGGCGGGTACTTCGCCCCGCACATCCGGGCCTACATGCGCCGGTCCGGCGCCCCCGAGCACATCGGTCGGATGGTGGCGGTCAAGGACCGCCAGAACGCCATGCGCAACCCCTACGCCCACCTGCACCTGGCCGACATCGACATGAAGATGGTCGAGGAGTCGATGATGCTGTGGGACCCGCTCCGCTACCTCGAGGCGTGCCCGTCCTCCGACGGTGCCGCCGCCATGGTCCTGGCCGCCGAGGACGCGCTCTCCGGCCAGTACCCGCCGGCGTGGATCCATGGCACGGCCATGCGGTCCGAGCCGACCATGTTCGCCGGACGGGACCAGGTGAACCCGCAGGCCGGCCGCGACTGCTCGGCCGACGTCTACGCCCAGGCCGGCATCACCAACCCGCGTGAGCAGTTCGACTGCGCCGAGGTCTACGTGCCCTTCAGCTGGTACGAACCGATGTGGTTGGAGAACCTCGGGTTCTGCGACCTGGGCGACGGGTGGAAACTGACCGAATCGGGGGCCACCGCCTTCGACGGAGACATCCCCTGGAACGCCTCAGGCGGCGTGCTCTCGTCCAACCCGATCGGAGCGTCGGGGATGCTCCGCTTTCTCGAGGTGGCCATGCAGGTGCGCGGCCAGGCCGGAGAGCACCAGGTCGACGGGGCCAAGCTGGCCCTCGGCCAGGCCTACGGCGGCGGCTCTCAGTTCTTCTCCATGTGGGTGGTCGGGAGCGCCAAGCCCTGAGCGGACGGGTCCGGGCGATCCGCAGGCGCATCGTCTGCTGACGCGCCCGCCCCCATGCTCAGTTCCCCGGCGCTCCGGGGCAGGATCCGGCCGACAGCCCGGTCGGCGTGCCGGCAGTGAGCGTCGACGACCCTGGAACATTCCCGTCGGCGGTCATGGCGGACAGCGCCGCCGCCGAGCCCTTCAAGGTGCCGTCGAGGAAGTCGGTGGTCACCCGCCGCACGGTGTCGAGGGGCGTGCCCACTTCCAGGTAGGGACCCTGGTGGGACTGGCCCGCCATCGACAGGTAGTACTTGGGACGGGGCGCCTGGTCGTAGAGCTGGACGCTGCAGCCCTCCGGATTGACGTCGTCGCCGGTTCCCTGCACCACCAGCAGCGGGAGGTGGGTCGGCGTCGAGAAGTAGGTGCCCCCGAAGGGGGCGTACTCGGCTCCCGACAGGATCACCGCGGCACGGATCCGTGCGTCCCGGCAACACGGATCGGCCACGGCGGCCAGAGTCACATCCCCGCCGTCGGAGTGGCCGATGGCCGCGATCTCGTCAGGTTCGATCACGCCGGCCAGGGTGCCCGACGGGCCACCCGCCGCCCCGGTGCCCAGCAGGGCGGTGATCACTGCTGACAGATCGCCGGGATGGTGGACGATGTCGCTCTCGTCCAACCCGCCGGGTGAGGACGGCGTGGTGAAGGGGTAGACCGGGTCGGCCACCACGTAGCCGGCGGCGGCCCAGGCGGTGAGCAGGGTCGAGTACTCCTCGGGGCTCACCGCGTAGCCGCCGGAGAACAACACCAGGGGAAACGGCCCCGATGCACGATCGGGAGTGGCCGGGGTCTGCGACCCACCCGTCCCCGGCACGGCCGGATAGCGCACGTAGGCGGTCAGGGTGCGGGCGGCGTGGCCGGAGGCGGCCGGCTCGGACACGGTCAGCGACAGGGAGCCGACGGCGAACGGACCGTGGGCGGAGGGAGCAGTGGTCGAGGTCGGCGACGGAGCGGTGGTCGAGCTCCTCGTCGCCACGGTGGTTGGTGACGAGGCGGGTCCCGTCGTGGTCTCGGCGACCACCACCACGGCCGCAGCCACCACGACGATCAGGACGACCACCACCATCCGCCTGCGCATCACGGCACGCCTGCGCGCCACCGTCCGCCTGCGGTCGCTGGTCGGTGCCACCGGGCGAAGCCTAGCGACGGGCCGGGTCCGACCCGGGGTCGGAGCTGGCCCGTCGTCGACCGGGCCCTGGGAACCGGCCACCGTGGTGGCCCGCTCCCTCCGGCCGGCTCGGCCCGCCGGCTCGGCCCGTCCGGTCCCGGCAATGCCTGGCTGCTCCCGTTACCGTCGGTCCGGCAGTGATCCGTGACCCGAACAGCCGAGGAGCCATCCGATGAGCGACACCGTGAACGACGCCTGGCACATGCTCGCCCCCCCGGTCGGGGATCCACACGGGCCGCTCGCCCCGCTTCTGCTCGGCCTCACCGTGGTGACCGGCCTGGTGGATGCGTTCAGCTATCTGGTACTCGGGCACGTGTTCGTGGCCAACATGACCGGCAACGTGGTGTTCCTGGCCTTTGCGCTGGTCGGCGCCAGCGGCTTCTCCACCGCCGCCTCGCTGTTGGCCCTGGTGGCCTTCTCCCTGGGGGCGGTGGTCAGTGGAAGGGTGGTGGCCCACCTCGGAGGCGGGCGCGGCCGGATGCTGGCGGTGTCCACCGCCTGCGAGGTGGTGCTGGTGGTTGGCTCCCTGATCGTGGGATGGAGCAGCTCGACCCCCGGTGCCGGGGCACCCCGTTACGTCCTGATCGCACTGTTGGGCCTGGCCACCGGCATGCAGAACGGCACGGCCCGCAAGCTGGCCGTGCCCGATCTGACCACCACGGTGCTCACCATGACCATCACCGGTGCGGCCTTCGACAGCCGATTGGCCGGCGGGGTCGGATCGAAGATCGGACGGCGGGGACTGTCGGCCGGAGCCATGTTCGTCGGTGCCCTGGTCGGTGCCGCTCTCGTCCTGCACTCCGACAAGCCGCTGGCCCTGCTGGTCGCCGTGGTCGTGCTGGTGCCGATTGCGGTGATGGCGGGGACGCTCTCCCGTGCGCATCCGGTCTGGGACCGCGCCGCCTGAGGTCACCGGCCACCCGGTCGATCCGGGTCGGTCCGTCCATCCGGGCGCTCAGCCGGACTTGGTGAACACGTCCTTGCCGAACGTGGAGGTGACCGTCTTG
Source organism: Acidimicrobiales bacterium (assembly GCA_017883065.1). Taxonomy (GTDB): domain Bacteria; phylum Actinomycetota; class Acidimicrobiia; order Acidimicrobiales; family RAAP-2; genus Bog-756. The sequence continues at coordinate 32,366 of JADGOG010000008.1, forward strand.
GCCTGCCCCAACTTGGTCAGTCCGAACAGGCCCTCGACGGTGGCCAGGGTGGAGAAGTGGTTGTAGGGCACCGCGGTGCGTGTGCCGGCCTTGATGAACGGGGAGAGCAGCACCGCTCCGGTGCGACCGCCCCCCGGACCGGCGATCCCCGGATTGGCGGCGGCCGGCCCGGGGATCTCGTTGCAGCAGGCGGTGGCGTTGGCCGGGTTGCCGCCGTCGACGTCGGCCTCGTCGAAGGTGATCTCGAGCAGTCCGTCCTTCTTGAACGCCGGCGAGCCGGTGATCTTGGGTACCCAGGTCTGCAGGAAGGTGTCGACGTTGGTCGGTCCCGAAGGGCTGCCGGGTTGGTTCACGCAGGGCGCGTCGTGGCCGTCGCTGCACAGGTTGGGGGTGATGAAGCTGAAGTTGGGCGTCGTCGAGACCGACTTCAGGTCGGTGGCCAGGCCGGTCACCCCCTGCGGGGCGCTCGCCGGCAACGACCCGCTGGTCGAACCGAGGGGGACCACGTGGGAGTCGCACAGGGTGGCATTGTCGATGATCGAGTGGAAGTAGACGAAGGGGTTGTGCCGGGTGGCGTAGCCGTCGCCGGCGACGGCACCCTCGGTGTGGTCCGGGGACCCGACGGCGGGATGGCCGCACACCGCCGACTCCCGGGTCGGGATGTTGCCCATGTCCTCCATGTACCCCTTCCAGGTCAGGTGGGCATCCGTCAGCTGGTTGGCCACGGTCGGCACCGCGGAGGGGAAGACGCAGCCCGAACCGGAGATCTGCCCGTCGGCGGCCACGGTCGCCGTGCCCGGGAAGTCGGCGAACACCGGGCAGTCGGCCTGGTTGGACGGATTGGGCGCCTGTCCCGAGATGAGGGCGATGTAGTTGTCGTTGGAGTTGTGCCCGATGCCGTAGTAGTCGGACAGGAGGGCCCCCGACGAGGGCAAGGTGGAGGCCAGGTAGGGGTCGGCCGAGGGATCGCCGAATGTGTTGGCGTATCCCTCGTTCTCGAGCACGATGACGAAGACGTGGTGGATGGCGGGGAGGCCGGAGGCCGTACTCGAAGGCGTGGTCGATGCCGTGGTCGACCCGGTGGGCCCGGCAGCGGTGGTCGAGGTGGTCGTGGACCCCGACGAACAGGCGGCGGTCAGCACGGCGACGGCGCCCACCAGGGTCGTGACCAGGGACGACCGGCCATGACGTCGGTGTCGGGGTCGGCGGGGGGTCGGGTCACCGGTGGGGGCCATGGAGTGAGTTCTACTCCACGGAAGGCCCGGGTGGGGCGACGTGCGCCAGCTCGGGCGTGGGTGTGGCGGCCTGCCTCCGCCGCCACTCCCGGGGTCGCGCCGGTGCTCCGCCGCCGCCGGCCTCCCACCGATCCGGCAGTGGCCCGGCACCCCCCGCTGCGGCCGATACACTCGGCCTGGTTCGCCGAGCTTCCGGAGGCTTCACGTGAAGATTGTTGTCGACTACGACGAGTGCGCCAGCAACGCAGTGTGCATGGGAATCGCCCCCGAAGTGTTCGAAGTGCGTGACGACGGATTCTTGTACGTGCTCAACGAGCATCCCGGCGAGGAGCTGCGCGAGAAGGTCCGCCAGGCGGCCAACGGCTGCCCCACCGGTGCCATCACCATCGTCGAAGACGAGTAACCAAGGAGTGGCCGGGGACGCCCCGAGGGTTCGCTTCGCGCCGTCTCCCACCGGCTATTTCCACGTCGGGAGCGCCCGCACCGCACTGTTCAACTGGCTGGTGGCCCGGCAGGCCGGCGGCACGTTCGTGCTCCGCATCGAGGACACCGACGCCGAGCGGGGCCGCGAGGAGTGGGTGGACGGGATCATCTCGGCCATGCACTGGCTGTCGATGGACCCCGACGAGGGTCCCTTCCGCCAGTCGGAGCGCACCGCCCGATACCACCAGGCCGTCGACGCCCTGTGGGAGGGCGGCCGGCTCTACGCCTGCGACTGCACCCGTGACCAGATCGACGCCCGCAACAAGGAGCACGGCATCCAGACGCCCGGCTACGACGGGTTCTGTCGTGATCGCGTGGTGACCCGCGAGGGCCACGCCCTCCGGTTCCGCACCCCCGACGAGGGGATCACCGTCGTCCACGACGTGATCCGGGGGCCCGTGGAGTTCCCGTGCTCGGCCATGGACGACTTCGTGGCGGTCAAGTCCACCGGGGTGCCACTGTTCGTGTTGGCCAATGTGGTGGATGACATCGACATGACCATCACCCATGTGATCCGGGGCGAGGACCTGCTGCCCACCACGCCGAAGGGCGTGCTGGCCTGGGAGGCGCTGGCCACGCTGGGATGGGTGACCGACGGCTCGACCGGGGGACCCAGCCGGCCGATGCCGGGCCTCCCGGTCTTCGCCCACCTGCCCATGCTGGTCAACGAGCAGCGCAAGAAGCTGTCGAAGCGCCGGGACCCGGTGGCGGTCGAGTCCTACCGGGACCGGGGCTACCTGCCCGAAGCGTTCCTCAACTACCTGGGACTGCTCGGATGGAGCCCACCCGGTGGCGAGGAGCTGTTCGACACCGCCCAGATGGTCGAGTGGTTCCGGCTCGAGGACGTCAACCACTCACCCGCCTTCTTCGACGTGGCCAAGCTCACCCACATGAACGGTGAGTACATCCGGGCCATGCCGTTCGAGTCGTTCATCGAGGCGTGCGGCCCGTGGCTGACCGGCCCCCTGGCCCCATGGCCCGAGGCCAACTTCGACCCGGCGGTGTTCGCGGCCATGGCCCCACTGGTCCAAGAGCGGGTGGCGGTCTTTTCCGAGGTACCGCCCATGGTCGACTTCCTCTTCCTCGACCAGCCGGTGGTGGAGGAAGAGGCCTGGGCCAAGGCCGTGGCCGGTGACGAGCTGGCCGGCACCATCCTGGCGGCGGCCATCGAGGCCTACTCGTCGCTCACCGGGGCCTGGGAGCGCGACGCGCTCCACGCCGCCACCCTGGCGGTGGGGGAGGGCGTGGGTCGCAAGTTGGGCAAGGCCCAGGCTCCCATCCGGGTGGCGGTCACCGGCCGACGGGTGGGCCCGCCCCTGTTCGAGGCGCTCGAGGAGCTGGGGCCTGACAAGACCCTGGACCGACTGCGCTCGGCCCTGGAGCGCCTGGCGGCCGGTTCCGGTCGATGACCACCCGCCGCGTCTCGAAGATCGAGGTGGCCTGAACCACGTGGGCCTGATCGCCACGGTGACCGGGTGGCGCCTGCTCCGGTTTCTCCTTCGGGCGATCGCCCTGATCGTCAGCGTCGTGCTGGTCTACCTGATGGTGACCGGTGTCCAGGTATGGCTGACCTCCCGCCGGTACCAGCCCCATCACGCCGGAGCCATCGTGGTGATGGGGGCCGCCCAGTACAACGGCGTGCCGTCGCCCGACCTCAAGGCCAGGTTGGACCAGGCCGGCCTCCTGTGGCACCAGGGCTACGCCACAACGGTGATGGTCACCGGGTCGAAGGAGAAGGGCGACCTGTTCACCGAGGCGCAGGCCTCGGCCCGGTACCTGGTCGCCGACGGCATTCCGGTCCACGACATCCTCGAGGCCGGGGGAAGCGACTCGTGGGAGAACCTGTCGCTGGCGGCACCCGTCCTGCTGGCCCGCGGGGACGGTACGGTGCTGATCGTGACCGATCCCTTCCACGAGGCCCGCAGTCTGGCCACCGCCTCGTCGGTCGGACTCACCCCCTCCCCGACGCCGACCCGGACCTCGCCGATCACCGGCGCGTCCTCCATCCCCTTCTTCGCCAAAGAGACCGTCGGGGTGGCGCTGGGCCGGATCATCGGGTTCGACCACCTGAGCGCGGTGCACAGCTCGCTGGGCTCGATCGACCCCATGAGGTGGCCGACACCGAACCTGTCCACGACGCACTGATCCGATGGCCCGAAACGTCCTGTTCATCACCGTCGACCAGTGGCGAGGGGACAGCCTGTCCGCCATGGGCCACCCTCTGGTGCAGACTCCGGCGCTGGACGCACTGGCCGCGGAGGGCACCCTCTTCGCCAACCACTGGGCCAACGCCGCGCCGTGCGGGCCGTCGCGGGCATGTCTCTACACAGGCACCTACCTCCACCACAACCGGTCGATCAACAACGGCACGCCGCTCGATGCCCGGTTCACCAACGTGGCCCTGCTCGCCCGCCAGGCCGGGTACGACCCGGTGCTCTTCGGCTACACCGACACCAGCCTCGACCCACGCACCCTGTCGGCCGGCGATCCCCGTCTCCGCTCCTACGAGGAGGTGCTGCCCGGGTTCCGGGCCGTGGTGCACGAGCCGTGGGAGGCCGGAAGCCTGCAGTGGGGACGGTGGCTGGCCGCCCAGGGGGTCGACGTCCCCGCTCGCCCCCAGGATCTCTACCGACCGGTATCCGGGTTCCCCGGGGCCGACGACCACGGGTCGACCTGGGCGCCGGCCCGGTTCTCGGCCGAGCAGTCCGAGACGGCGTTCCTGGTCGAGTCGGTGGTGGAGTGGCTGGACCGCAACGGCGACGAGCCGTTCTTCGTCCACGCCTCGTTCATCCGCCCTCATCCACCGCGTCGCAATCCCCCCGGGTATCACGATCTCTACGACGCGGCGGACCTCCCGCCGTTCATCGGCGCACCCACCAAGGCGGAGGAGGCGGCCGCCCACCCGCTCAACCAGGTCCTGATGTACCTGCCGGTGGCCGGCGCCCCCGAGGACGAGCGGGAACGGCGCCAGATGCGGGCCACCTACCACGGCGCCCAGGCCGAGGTCGACGACCAACTGGCCCGACTCTTCGGGTATCTGGACACCACCGGTCTGACGGACTCCACCCTGGTGGTGGTGACCAGCGACCACGGCGAGATGGGAGGCGACCACTGGCTCTTCGAGAAGCTGGGCTACTGGGACGAGTCCTTCCACGTGCCGCTGATCATCCGCGATCCCGACCCTGCCGCGGCCGGGTCACGTGGCCGGGTGGTCGACGCCTTCACCGAGTCCGTGGACGTGCTCCCCACCATCTGTTCGTGGCTGGGGATCGAGGTTCCGTTGCAGGCGGACGGGTCCGCCCTGCAACCGTTCCTCCTCGACGGGACCGTCGGCCCCGGGCACCACCCCGAGCACTGGCGCACCGAGGCCCACTGGAGCTGGAGCTTCTCCAATCCGTCGACCCGGCTGGCCGAGCGGTACCTGGGGGTGCCGATGGCCCACTGCATGCTCGACGTGGTGCGGTCGACCGAGGCGAAGTACGTGCAGTTCGCCACCGATCCGTCGGTGCTGCCCCCGATCTACTTCGACCTCGGCACCGATCCCCACCAGCTGCACGATCTGGTTCCCACCGGCGAGGCCGCGCCGCGGGGATGGGAGGCGGCCCAGGCCCTGGGGCGGTGGCGGATGCGCAGCGACGACCGCACCCTGTCGGGCACCATGCTCACCGCCGACCATGGCGTGGTGGAGGCCCGCGACGATTGGTGGTGACTCGACCGGTCGACACCCCGGGCCGCGTGGTGCGTCCTGGTCAGAGGGCCAGCAGCTCGGGGAGGTCGGCCACCGAGTCGATCAGGTGGGTGTGGGGGGCCTGGGACAGTTCGCTCCGCGAGTGGGCACCGCTCAGCACGCCGATGACCATCGAGGCGCCGGACCGGGTGCCGGCCAGCAGATCGCTGGCGGTGTCTCCCACCACGGCCACCTCAGCCACATCGTCGACGCGGAGACGCAGCACCGCGGTCAGGATCATGTCCGGCCACGGTCGACCCCGGCCGGCGTCGGCGGGGGAGAGGGCCAGGTCGATCGATCCCTCCCATCCGAGGGAGGCGACGATGCGGTCGCGGGTGGCCGGGGAGAACCCGGTGGTCAGACAGATCCGCATGCCGGCGCTGCGCATGCCGGCGAATGCCTCCTCCGCCCCGGCGATGGCGCTGACCTCCCCCCGGTCGACCGCCTGGTCGAAGGCGTGCTCGAACGCCACGTTGGCCCGCTCGGCCCGGTGGCGGTCGCCTTTGAGCAGCTCGGTGAACACGGTGATCTTGGACTGGCCCATGGTGCGGCGGATGTACTCATCGGGGTCGGCCATCAGTGATCCGGCGGTGACCCCTACCGCATCGAGGGCCAGCTGGAACGCCTCTTCCACCGCCCCGGCGTCGGCCACCGTGGTGCCGGCCATGTCCAGGGTGACCATCCGGATCGGGGTGGTCACCCGGTGACCTGGTCCCAGGTCTGCTCGGCGATGGCGGGAGCGAGGGTCATCCCCCGACCGGCCGGCCCGGTGACCACCCACACCCCGGGATCGACCCGCTCCCCGTAGTAGATCCGGTCGTCGGTGGCCACCGTGTAGACGCCGGCCCACCGGCGCACCACCGTGGGCAGCTCCCAGCCCAGGATGGTCTCGGCCCGGAGGCGCAGCCGATCGAAGAGGTCCTCCTCGACGGCGAAGTCGAACGGCTCGTCGTAGACGTGGGTGTCGCCGATGGTGAGACCGCCCGAGGCGCGCTGGACCATCAGGAGCTGCATGCCCCACCGGGCCGTCTCGGGGAGGGGCGGGGACAGCCGGGACCGGCCGGGCAGGTCGAAGGCCGGGTAGTAGCGCATGGAGTCGCCATCGGCGATGGCCGTGGTCAGATGCTCGGTGGTGGGTGCCGTCTGCATCATCTGGAGCCGGCACCGTCGGAGGGGAGCACCGGCCAGGGCAGCGCCCACCCGCCCGCCGAGGCCGGACAGGCGGTCGCCGATGCACAGCACGGCCAGCGATCCGGAGTGGTGTCCTCCAAGGTGGTCGACCACGGTGGCGTGGTCGCCGGCTCCGGCAACGGTATCGGGCTGGACGTCGACTGCCTGGCGGCCCGGCATCCACCGGTAGCGACCAGTCGCCTCGAGGCTGGAGCGGATGGCACCGAGCACCGCGCCCGGCTCGACGACGGCGTCCTTCCGACACCAGAGCCCACCGATCAGGTCCCCTTTGACCACCGGGTTGACCGTGCGCACCTCGTCGGCGTCGAGCAGTTCGAATCCGCGTTCGGAGGCGTCGGGCTGGTCGACCACCTCGGCCATCAGCGCCAGTTCGGTCGGGTCGGCGGCAATTGTCAGCGACCCGTCAGGACGGAACCCGATGCCCGGGACGTCCCGGGCGATCTCCTCCCAGCGGTCCCGGGCCCGGAGGGCGAGACCGAGCTCGGCTCCCGAGGCACGACCGCTGACCCAGATCAGCCCGAAGTTGCGGACCGAGGCCCGGCGAGGGCCCTGGTCGGCCTCGAGGTGGACCACCTCCCAACCCCGTCGACAGGCTTCCAGGGCGTGCATGGTGCCGATCACCCCACCGCCGACGATCACCACCCGTTCCGGAGCCATTGCCGTCCGATCGTAGTGACGAGCGGCACCGGTCCGGGGAGCGAGGAGGGAGCAGGGTCCCGCGGCCCGGATCCGGCCGAATTCGCCGTGCTCGGGTGGCCTGTCTCCCGGGGAGCCGGCGTCGGCTAAATTGACGGTTCGCCCATTCGGGGGTGGCGCAACTGGCAGCGCGCATGATTCTGGTTCATGAGGTTGGAGGTTCGAGCCCTCCCCCCCGAGCGTTCACGGTTCCCGTTGCGGGTGTCGTGGCATGTTGACTCCGTCAGGAGTGCAGTACCTGGTCGCTCCGCGAGGTGCAGCCGGACAGGGTCCCATCGTCTAGAGGCCTAGGACACCACCCTCTCAAGGTGGAGACACGGGTTCGAACCCCGTTGGGACTGCTCAGTGTTCTGGCTGGTCAGCGGAGTGATGATTGCTTCGCGCCCCTTGCCAACTGAATCGGCCCGGGTTCCATAGAGACTCTGGATCGGCCCCGGGGTCAATGGCAGACTCGGGTACGGAGACGTGCAAAGATCGTCGCAAGCGGTACCTGTAACGGATCAAATGGAGGGGTGGACTTGAAACCTCGACGCAAGGGCCCCGTCGTCGTGCTGGCCATCGCATTGGCAGTGCTCGGCTTGGCTGGGTGCACACGATTCGGCGCTTCACTTTCTCGCCCGTCTGACCCTGTGGTGCTCAATGGGAGCGCCCTACCGAAGCTCCTTAGCTCGGACCCGATGCATATCGTGGGCTTCGCGTGGGACGGCACTGCGTGGCATCAGATACCGGTGCAGGTTGACAAGCGCGATTACGTGAGCCCCGGCGCCATCTACCACCTCCCAACTACGAGCTACCCGAACATCTACGGCACGACGACGCCGTATAAAATCCTGGTGTACACGCCGCCGGCGAGCCTTTCGCCGGGCTACACATCAGCCGGTACCTATACCCCGCCGGATTCAAACCCTATGTTCGACGCCAACGACGAGCTGTCATTCCTCGCCGCTGACACCGGCAAGCAGGCCGATGCCTCGGTTCCAGACCCCACCGCCGTCGACGTAACAACCCGTGAGGAAGTGAAGGCCACCGACCCACTGGCTCCTTCACAGTTCGGCTACGTCTATCTGTTCCACAGCGGCACGCTCACCGGAGGTGGTGCGGGCTCTGACGGAGTCAACTACAACTTCAGTCTCGACTCTGGCTCTTACACGGCCACCTACAAGATGGGCACAGGCTCGCTCGCTCCCAACAATTCGTGGGGATTCAACCCCGAGCACTCCACTGTCACCACTCCGTCGTACGGCCTGACGTTCGGTGATCGGTGGCTCAACAACCGATTGGCCATCACCCAAGGCGGCGGCACCGGATCCAATATCCTCGAACGCACGCACTACTACGTCACCAGTACTTGTGGGCGTAGCGAAGACACCTTCGATGGCGGCGCCAACAACCCTGGTGAGGGTGCCTTCGTGGCGAACATCTCCGGCCCTGTGCGCGCCATCCGTACCTACATCGGTGCCAACAGCTACAAGTACACCGTAAACACGGATATCTTCTACCCCGATCGCCAGGACACTGTCACGGAGTTGCGCGGGCATGCCGGTCTCCCCGGATATGGCAGCGCCGACGACTTCGCCACTAACACGACAGGCCTGACCTACTCGGACCCTGTCAACAACCGCGTCGCCATTGACGGAAAGCCCGACGCAGTTACGCCTATCACGTTCACAACCGGGTCGACTGCTCCCGCAGCGTGGCAGATGGTCTCGGGCACACAGGGTTCACTCGTCACCGTGCGCACTATCGACACGGACATCGCCGGACTCAATGCCGCCACGGTCTATGAGGACCAGAACCCCGCGTCTCCCCCGCAGTGCACCGGTGACGCCGCCGCATGGGGCCAAGACGGTATGAACATCACGTCACCGACCGGGTCCGTCCCGGTCACCGATCCAACCCTGACGTCCACCCCGGCAACCTTGGTGCTCCATCGCTATCGCTTCTTCCAGCCCCCCAACCTCCCAGCCACCACAGCGGCCACCATCGACACCCAGGCCCGGACACAGATCCAGACGACCGTCAGCGCCTGACGGAACTGTCGGAGGCAAGAGGCCCGCACGCCTCGGCGCGACGTCGGTTCCCTTACCTTTTGGGGTCCCCCTAACAATGGTTTGGTGGGACAGTAGGGCGCCCACCTGAGTTCTCTATTGGCTCGTATCGGGTAGTCGACGGACCGACCACGCGGCTACGACCGTTGCGCCAAACTTCGTCCGTCTCCGTCCGTGAGAGGTCGAAGGGCAGTGCAATACGGTGGAAATCCTCCAGCACTGGAATCCCAGGTCAGTCCACATTTCCGCTGGTAGAGGGGTCGTTCTCTGGCACCCTCTCAAGGTGGAGACACGAGTTCGAACCCCGTTGGGACTGCTCAGTGTCGTCGCTGCTCAGA
>JADGOG010000157.1 GCA_017883065.1 Acidimicrobiales bacterium
GGCTCAAGACCCACCACGGGTTCGCCCTGGCCGGGGGACCGGGCAGGTGGGAGTGGATCCCACCCGACACCCCCAAGGTGGCCACACGGAAGAAGAAGAAGACCGGACGGCGGCGACCGCCACCGCCGACCCGGACCGGACCGCCGGACCCGCCGGACCCGCCCAACCCGCCGAACGAGTCACCCCTGTTCGACCTCGAGGAGTGAGGCGCGGGAGCCGACCGTGGACGGCACGCGCTCCGACCGCGCACCGCGAGCTGGACTATCCGTGCAGGCTCATCATCTCCGCAACCGTCGACACCAGCCCGTCGACGTCGTCCTCGGTGGTGTCGAACGACGCCATCCACCGCACCACCCCGGTGGACTCGTCCCACACGTAGAACGGGTACACCTCCTGCACCGAGGCTGTCACCGCCGGGGGCAGAACCGCGAACACGCCGTTGGCTTCCGTCGGATAGGCCAATGTCACGCCCGGAACCTGTGACACGCCCTCCGCCAACCGTCGGGCCATCGAGTTGGCGTGCGCGGCATTGGACCTCCATACGTCGTCAGTCAGCAGGGCGATGAACTGGGCGGACACGAAGCGCATCTTGGATGCGAGCTGCATCGACTGCTTGCGGATGAAGCGCAGGGAAGACTCCTCCGCCGGAAAGAAGGAGACCACCGCTTCGGCGGCCATGGCCCCGTTCTTGGTCCCCCCGAACGAGAGGACGTCGACCCCGGCTGCCGATCCGAACGCTCCGAGTCCGACACCGAGGGACGCTGCCGCGTTGGCCAGTCGGGCACCGTCGAGGTGGAGCAGCATGCCTCGGGCGTGGGCCCATGAAGCCAGGGCGTCGATCTCGTCGATCAGGTAGCACGTCCCCACCTCGGTGGACTGGCTGATCGAGACCACCCTGGGTTGGACATGATGCTCGTCACCGACGCCAACGGCAGCCGCCTCGACGAGCGCCGGAGTCAGCTTCCCGTCCGGGGTGGGGACGGTGATCAGCTTGCTCCCGAGGAATCGCTCGGGAGCGCCGCACTCGTCCACGTTGATGTGGGCCCCCTCTGCGCAGATCACCGCTTCGAAGGGGCGCAGCATGGACTCGAGCCCGACCACGTTGGCCCCGGTCCCGTTGAACGCGAGGTACACGTCGGCGTCATCCCCGAAGTGCTCCTTGAACAGCGCGATGGCCCGCGCCGTCACCGGGTCGGCGCCATAGGCGGGGACGTGATCGCCGTTGGCCGCGACCATGGCGTCGAGCACCGAGGGATGGATGCCCGCCCAGTTGTCACTGGCGAACGTGCGGGCACCGGTCACTGCAGGAACCCTGCCGCTCAGTCCCGAACCAGCGGCTTGTAGCGCAGCCGGTGGGGCTGGTCGGCATCCACGCCCAGCCGCTTCTTGCGATCGGCCTCGTAGTCGGAGAAGTTGCCCTCCCACCACCGGACCTGGGAGTCCCCTTCGAAGGCGAGAACGTGAGTGGCGATGCGGTCGAGGAACCAGCGGTCGTGACTGATCACCACCACACATCCCGGAAAGCCGAGCAACGCATCCTCCAGGGCCCGCAGGGTGTCGACGTCGAGGTCGTTGGTGGGCTCGTCGAGCAGGAGCACGTTGCCCCCCTCCTTGAGCACCTTGGCCAGTTGGACCCGGTTGCGCTCGCCGCCGGACAGCTGGCCGACCTTCTTCTGCTGGTCGCTGCCGGTGAATCCGAAGCTGGCCACGTAGGCCCGCCCGTGCAGCTCGCGGTGGCCCACCACCAACAGATCCTGACCGCCGGTGATCTCGTCGAACACCGAGGCATCCGCGGTCAGCTCGTCCCGCGACTGGTCGACGTAGGCCAGCTGGACGGTGGCACCCACCTCCAGCCGCCCCGCATCGGGGGTCTCCTCGCCGACGATCATCCGGAACAGCGTGGTCTTGCCGGCGCCGTTGGGTCCGATGACGCCCACGATCCCACCGGGAGGCAGGAGGAACGACAGGCCGTCGATCAACAGCCGGTCACCGAACGCCTTGACCAGCCCTTCGGCCTCCACCACCCGGTCGCCGAGCCTGGGCCCGGCCGGGATGGTGATCTCCAGCTTGTCCGCCCGCCGGTCGGCTGCCTCGGCCTCGGCCACCAGGTCGTTGTAGGCGTTGATGCGGGCCTTGCCCTTGGACTGCCGGGCCCGGGGGGACATCCGGATCCACTCGAGCTCGCGCTGGAGGGCCTCCTGGCGCGACTTGTCCGCCTTCTGCTCACCGGCCAGGCGGGCCTGCTTCTGGTCCAGCCAGGAGGAGTAGTTCCCCTCCCAGGGGATGCCGGCCCCCCGGTCGAGCTCCAGGATCCAACCGGCCACGTTGTCGAGGAAGTAGCGGTCGTGGGTCACCGCCACCACCGTGCCCGGGTAGTCCTGCAGGGTGCGCTCCAGCCAGGCCACCGACTCGGCGTCGAGGTGGTTGGTCGGCTCGTCCAGGAGGAGCAGGTCGGGCTTGGACAAGAGGAGTCGGCACAGCGCCACCCGTCGGCGCTCCCCGCCGGACAGGGTGGACACGTCGGCGTCCCCCGGAGGCAGGCGGAGGGCGTCCATGGCGATGTCGAAGGTCCGCTCGAGATCCCAGGCCCCGGCGGCATCGATCTTGTCCTGCAGCTCGGCCTGCTCACTGAGGAGCTTGTCGAAGTCGGCATCGGGCTCGCCCATCGCCGCGCACACCTCGTTGAACCGATCGACCAGGGCCTTGGCCTCGCCCACACCGTCGGACACGTTGCCGAGGACGTCCTTGGCCGGGTCGAGCTGCGGCTCCTGGGCCAGGAAGCCGACGGTGAACCCCGCGGTCAGCCGGGCCTCGCCGCTGAATCCGTCGTCCTCGCCGGCCATGATCCGCAACAGGGACGACTTGCCCGAGCCGTTCCCGCCGATGACCCCGATCTTCGCTCCGGGATAGAAGGAGAGATTGATCCCCTTCAGCACCTCGCGGTCCGGAGGGTAGAACCTTCGCAGGTCACGCATGGTGTAGATGTACTGGGCTGCCATGGGGTCCAGTGTGGCAGGTGGAGGCACGGGTGCCGACGCCCTCACGCCATGCTCGTCTGCCGGAACCACGGGTAGCGTGTTCCCAATGACCGAGGGAGCCGAACCACCCGGCCCCGTGGGCAGGCCCGACCCCGGGACGGCGGCGACCGGCGCGGCGCCTGCGTCACCCGGCACCGAGTCACGACCGACCGCCCCGCCCCGTACGGGCATCCTCGCCCAGTTCGAGCGGATGATCGTGGCCATCCGCAACGGCGACGACGCCCTGGTCGAGAGCACCATCATCTCGATCAGCCAGCGCAGCCGGTACCTCACGCCCCTGACCTTCGTGGTGGGGGCCTTCGCCATGCTCTTCCAAGGGGTCAAGCTGCTGGTCACCAACTGGAGGCTGACCCTGATCCAGATCCTGCCGGCCATGTTGATCTGGCTGGCCATGCTCGACCTGAAGGTCCACATGCTGCGGGGGAGGTCCCTCAACGTGATCCGGGGGCCGATCCTGATCCCGATCATCCTGGCGCTCGCTGTGCTCACGGCCGCGGCGTACTACCTGAACGCGGTGTTCGCATTCTCGGTCTCCAAGTCGGGCCCGCCCGAGATCCGGCCGGCATTCGCACAGGCCCGGGTCCATCGGGTCACCATCCTCGGGTGGGGGTTCGTGATCGGGCTGGCGCTCGGATTCGCCACCATGGTGACCGCCCGGTGGGGCAAAGGCTGGTTCGGGTTGACACTGGGCATCGTGGTGGCCGTGATGATGGTCACCTACGTGGCCGTCCCGGCCCGCCTCATCGGGGTCAAGTCCGATCGCTCCCGGCGGGACAAGCTCACCGCCACCGCGGTGGGCGGGGCCCTCGGAGCGGTGGTCTGCTCGCCCCCCTATGTCCTCGGTCGCATCGGGATCATCCTCCTCGGCAACAAGACCCTCTTCTTCCTCGGGGTGATCCTGTTGATCATCGCCATACCCCTCCAGACCGGTGCGGTCACCGCCACCAAGGCCGTCAAGTTCAGCGCCAAGTTGGTCACCACCGAGGTCGCCGGGGCGGTCGGAGTCCGCGGGTCGGGCTCGACGCCGAAGCCCGTCGCCTCGGCCCCCGCGGTGGTCGAACCTGCTGGTCCGGGTGGCCCGCCGGATCCACCCGATCGAGGTCCCTGACCGGCCCGCTCACCGCAGGGCACGATGCCATACTCGGCACGCCACGGAGAGCATCAGGAAGGTAGGGCAACGATGACCGCACCGATCGAGACGGAGGAAGCCCACGACATCGGGGTGGTGGCCTACGTCTACCTCTATCCGCTGGTGATGATGGAGCTCACCCGCACGGCGTCGGTGTCGGCCGGTGACTCGGGGAAGTCCGGTGTGGCGCCGATGAACCGGTTCGCCCATCTCCGGGAGTTCCCCTCCGCCGACTTCAAGACGGTGGTCCGTCCCAACTTCGACACGCTCTACTCCTCGGCGTGGCTCGATCTCACCGATGGCCCGGTGGTGGTCTCGACGGAGGCCATCCCCGACGGGCGCTTCTTCCAGCTGCCGATGTACGACATGTGGACCGATGCCTTCGCCTCGCCCGGGCAACGCACCACCGGGACCGGGGCCGGTAGCTGGGCCGTGGTGCCCCCGGGCTGGACGGGGACGCTGCCCGACGGCGCCGACAGGATCGACGCGCCCACTCCCTATGTCTGGATCATCGGCCGCACCCAGACCAACGGACCGTCCGACTACGACACGGTGCACCGGATCCAGGACGGGTTCACGATCACTCCGCTGGGTGAAGCCGCCTCCGCCGGGCAGCCAGCGCAACCTCCGGCGGTGACTTCGTTCCCGTCCGACATCGGCCCCGATGCCAAGCTCCCCCCGCTGGCCCGCATCTCCTCCATGGCGGTGGGGGAGTACTTCGACCGGGCCCTCGCCTTGCTGGAGCTGCATCCGCCCCACCTCACCGACTGGTGCCTGCTGGCCCGGATGGCCCGGATCGGGCTGGTCCCCGGTTCGTCCTTCGCCGACCTCGATCCCCTGGTCCGGTCCGCCCTGGCCACGGTGGCCACGGATGCCCAGGCATCGTTGACCAAGGCCCTGCCCGGACTGGCCAACGTGGTCAACGGCTGGCAGATGAACATCGACACCATGGGCGTGTACGGCAACTCCTACGTCAAGCGGGCCATCGTCACCATGATCGGCTTGGGGGCGAACGCGGCCGAGGACGCCATCTATCCGGTGCTGCAGGCGGACGCCGACGGCAAGCCCATCCGGGGGGAGTCCGACTACGTCCTCCACTTCGACGCCGACCAGCTCCCCCCGGTGCACGCCTTCTGGTCGGTGACCATGTACGACGGAAGGGGCTTTCAGGTGGCCAACCCGATCAACCGGTTCGCCATCGGCGACCGGGACGAGCTCACCTACAACCCGGACGGATCACTGGATCTCCTCCTCCAGCACGAGTCGCCGGGGCCGGACAGGGAGTCCAACTGGCTGCCGTCGCCCTCCGGCCGGGTGGGGATCACCATGCGGCTCTATGTGCCTAAGCCGTCGGTGCTGGACGGGACGTGGGCGCCGCCTCCCGTTCGGAGGGTGGTCTGAATCACCGCCACCGCCACCGCCACCGCCACAGGAGCATGCTGCGATCTGGCGTAGTCCGTTTCGATCAGTGCCGAAAGCTGTCGAACTGCCCCCGAATGCCGCCCGACCCCTGCTACCCATCGCGTTCGACACATCACCCCGGGTAGTCAGGGAGTGCGAGTCGTCGGCGACCGATTCGAAGACGGTCGTGGCGTTCCGATGAGGACGCCTCGGGGGATGGACAGCGGTGCCGACTTTCTGGCGCACAGCCGAGAGGATCACTCCCACGACGGTTGATGGCGGGAGTGGAGACCATCGAACTCGCGTTCTCACATAAAGAAAA
>JADGOG010000158.1 GCA_017883065.1 Acidimicrobiales bacterium
GTGCTTCTTCTTGCGCATGCGCTTGCGGCGCTTCTTGATCAGGGATCCCATGTCGCTCGGCACCCTAGTCGACCAGGGGATTCTGCGCCATGCGCCCAGGCCTGCGGCTCCGGCTGTCGCCGCCTGCGCTCAGTCGTCTTCAGACTCGAGTCCGGCGGGGTCGGGGGGCACCTCGGGGAGGCTGAACCGGAAGAGAGCGCCACCCCCCTCGGCCCGGTAGACGTTCACGGTCCCGCCCTCGTCCCTGGCCACCTGGGCCACGATGGCCAGCCCCAAACCGGATCCGGGCCGGCCGCGGGCACCCGGGGCCCGGTAGAAGCGGTCGAAGATGAAGTCGGCGTCGCTGTTGGCCACTCCGGGCCCGTGATCACGCACGATGAGAGTCCCGTTGGAGCAGGCGACCTCCACCACGCCGCCGTCCGGGCTCCACTTGAGGGCATTGTCCAGCAAGTTGTCCACGGCCCGCTCGATCCGGGCCGAGGAACCAGACACCCAGGTCGGGGCCACCCGGGCGTCGAAGGTGACCCCCCGGCTCCGTCCGTGGGTGGTGGCCGCGTCCACCGCCTCGAGCACCACCCGGTCGAACCGGATCGGACCGGCGGTGAGTGCCGGCTGCTCGCCGCGCGCCAGCTCGGCCATGTCGCCCACCAGCGAGGTCAGCTCGTCCATCTGGGTGAGGACATCGTTGATCAGCGTCTCCCGCTCCTCGGGGGTCAGCTCGGGGAGGCGGCGCGCCACCTCCATGTTGGTGCGGAGGCTGGTCAGGGGGGTGCGGAGCTCGTGGGAGGCGTCGAGGACCAGCTGACGCTGGCTCTCGCGAGAGGTGTCGAGGGCCACGAGGAGTCGGTTGAAGGCGCGTCGCAGTCGGCCCAGCTCGTCGGGTCCACCCGGATCGAGTCGGCGGGAGACATCGGTGGTCTCGGCCAGGTCCTCGATGCTGCGGGTCAGGTTGTTCAGGGGACTCAAGACGGTGCGCCCGACACCCAGACCCAGGAGCACGGCGATGGCGATCCCGCCGAGCACGATCAGCCAAAGCGCGAAGGCCAGGTGGCGAAGCTCCTGGTTGACACCGGTGAGTGGCGTGGTGATCTGGATTGCGCCACCGCCTTGAGGCACTTGCCAAGTCTGGCTATTGCCGCGATAGACGTAGCCCGCCTGCAGTGCCACTACCAGCTCGCGGACGTCGATTCCGTTGACGACCGTGGAGAAGTAGGTGTTCTTGGGACCCTCTCCGTTGCTGGACGCGATCCTCTTGACGACTTCGGGAACCGGAAGGACTTGCGGGTCTTCCGGGTTGACGGCGCCGTCGGCATAGACCACTTGAAAGCAAGTTCCAGGGGTGGGGCAGGAGTTCGGGATCGAAGGGTACGGTGCCTCCTGGGCGACGGTTTGGGCTGCGCCATTGAGGGTCGCGTCCACCGATCCGACCAGCGAGTTGTACGCCACCAGGTAGGTGGCCAGCGACCCGAGGACCACCACCACCAGGACGGCGGCGGTGGCGGCCAGCACCAGGCGTCCGCGGAAGGTCATGAGGGGCCGCAGGTCGACCGGGTCATGGTCTACGGCTCTCGCAGGACGTAGCCGACACCCCGGGCCGTGTGGATGAGGCGGGATTCTCCCCCGGCTTCGGTCTTGCGCCGTAGGTAGCCCACATAGACGGCGAGCGAGTTGGTGCCTGAGTCGAAGGTGTACCCCCAGACACGGTCGAGGATGAGTTCGCGGGTGAGCACCTGCCGAGGGTGACGAAGCAGGAGCTCGAGCAGATCGAACTCGATGCGGGTCAGGGTGAACAGCCGATCGCCCCGGTGGGCCTCGCGGGTGATCGGGTCGAGACTGAGATCGGCGAAGCGCAGTGTCTCGCCTGCTTCCTCGGGTCGGCGCCGCAGCAGGGCCCGCAGGCGTGCCAGCAACTCGGCCAGGGCGAACGGCTTGACCAGGTAGTCGTCGGCGCCGGCGTCGAGTCCTTGGACCCGGTCGTTGATGGCGTCCCGCGCCGTCAGCATGAGGACCGGCGTGTCGTCCTGAGCGGCCCGGAGTCGACGGCAGACATCGAGCCCGTCGATGGTGGGCAGCCCGATGTCGAGGATGACCGCGTCGGGTGGGCGGATGGCGATCTCCTCGAGTGCCCGCGGCCCGTCGTCGGCCAGGGATACCTCGTACCCCTCGAGTCGAAGCGCCCGGTTGAGCGCGCCGCTGACCGCCGGATCGTCGTCGACGACGAGTACTCTCATCGGGCCGGGAGCCTATCGGGGCCAGGGTGCTCTTCCGTGGCACGACGTCGATCCCAGGCGGGCGAACTCCCGTTCTGCCTCGATGGATGCGGCCGGCAACGGCGGGTCGGGGCACACGGCGGGAGTAGCCTGTGGCCGTCGTCAGTCGGTGGCCGTCGACCCAATCCGAGGTAGTTCAATTGGCAGAACGCTGGCCTTTGGAGCCAGATGTTGGAGGTTCGAGCCCTCCCCTCGGAGCCCTCTGTGGTCGTCGTCGCTCAGGTACCGGCCGATCAGCCGCCTCGGGTCCGCTGTTGGTTCCCTGGAGAACCTACGATGGGTATCCGGAAGTGAATCCACATCGCCGTACTAACAGTAGGAAATCAGAAAAACCCATAGACCGAAGGACGGTCCTCGGCGGAATGCTGCCCAGTCCGAGCCGACCCGGCGAAGGTCAGCTGGACGACTTGCGGGCCCGGCTGCGTTGGCGGCCGCGGGTGGCCTGGTCGAGCGTGACCTTCCGCAGACGAACCGCCGACGGGGTCACCTCGACGCACTCGTCGTCCGAGATGAACTCCAACGCCTGCTCCAACGAGAGCAGTAGCGGGGGAGTCAGACGGATCGCCTCGTCGGCGGTGGCCGAGCGGATGTTGGTCTGCTTCTTCTCCTTGGTGGGGTTGACGTCCATCTCCTCGTCTCGGGCGTTCTCCCCGACCACCATTCCCTCGTAGACCTCGGTGCCCGGGCCCACCAGGAGGATGCCCCGCTCCTGGAGGCTCATCAGCGTGTAGCCGGTGGTCACACCACGTCGGTCGGCCACCATGGAGCCATTGCGCTTGGTCTTGAGTTCACCGTGCCAGGGCTCCCAACCGTCGAACACGTGGTGGAGCATGCCGGTGCCGCGGGTCTCGGTCATGAACTCGGTGCGGAAGCCGACCAGTCCCCGCGCCGGGACCCGGTAGTCCATCCGCACCCACCCGGTGCCGTGGTTGACCATCTCGATGAGGGTGCCCTTGCGCAGGGCCATCAGCTGGGTGACAACGCCCAGGTAGTCGTCGGGAACGTCGATGGCCACCCGCTCCATCGGCTCGTGGATCTTGCCGTCGATCTCCCGGGTGACCACCTGGGGCTTGCCCACGGTCAGCTCGAATCCCTCTCGACGCATGGTCTCGACCAGCACGGCCAACTGAAGCTCGCCGCGGCCCTGGACCTCCCAGGTGTCGGGTCGCTCGGTCGGTCCGATCCGGAGGGAGACGTTGCCCACCAGTTCGCTCTCGAGCCGGGTGATCACCTGGCGGGCGGTGAGCTTGTTCCCGTCCGATCCGGCCAGGGGGGCGGTGTTGATGCCGATGGTCATGGCCAGGCTGGGCTCGTCCACGGTGATCACCGGAAGGGGCCGGGGGTCGTCGGCGTCGGCCAGGGTCTCTCCGATGGTGATCTCGGCCATGCCGGCGACGGCGGCGATCTCGCCCGGACCGGCTTCGGCGGCGTCGACCCGGTCGAGGGCATCGGTGACGTAGAGCTCGGTGATCTTGGACCGCTCGATGGTCCCGTCCAGCTTGCACCAGGCCACCGTCTCACCCTTGCGGAGCGTGCCGTTGTGGACCCGGCAGATGGCCAGGCGCCCGAGGTAGGGAGAGGCGTCGAGGTTGGACACGATGGCCTGCAACGGGGCCTCGGGGTCGAAGGTCGGGGCGGGGATGCGGTCGAGGATGGCCTGGAAGAGCGGCTCGAGGTCGGTGCCTTCGACGCCCTGCTCGGTGGCGGCCCATCCGGCCCGGGCGTTGGAGAAGAGGATGGGGAAGTCGATCTGGTGCTCGTCGGCGTCGAGGTCGAGGAAGAGCTCCTCCACCTCGTTGACCACCTCGTCGATGCGGGCGTCGGGACGGTCCACCTTGTTGACCACCAGGACCACCGGAAGGCGAGCCTCGAGTGCCTTGCGCAGCACGAACCGGGTCTGGGGGAGGGGTCCCTCCGAGGCGTCGACCAGCAGGAGGACACCGTCGACCATGGTCAGACCCCGCTCCACCTCGCCACCGAAGTCGGCGTGTCCCGGGGTGTCGATGATGTTGATCTTGACCCCGTTGTGGAGGACGGCCGTGTTCTTGGCCAGGATGGTGATGCCCTTCTCACGCTCCAGGTCGCCTGAGTCCATCACCCGCTCGTTGACCGACTCGTTGGCCCGGAAGGCGCCGGACTGCCAGAGCATGGCGTCGACCAGCGTGGTCTTTCCGTGGTCCACGTGAGCCACGATGGCCACGTTCCTGATGTCGTCTCGGGTCTGCAGGGGCATAAGGGGTGAATCCTACCGGGCGGTGGGCCGGCCTCAGACCACGCGGCGGCGGAGTCACCTCCGGCCCGAGGCCGGGCTCCCTACGACGCGGGGACGCAGGTCGTCGACCCGCTGATCGGCCAGCCTGGCACGGTGCTGGTCGGTCTTGGCTGGGCCGGGGGCATCACCGGGCACGTCCCGGTGTAGCTCTCCGCCGACGAGGTAAGCGCCCACGAGGCGGTTCCCGGCGTCAGATAGAACGGAGGTCCGTACAGGGTGAGGCGGGGATCCCAGAGGTAGTACTTGAGGTAGCCGGTGTTGCCACCTCCCCCGCCGAAGGTGCCCACCGGCCCTCGGGCGTTCTGCTGGATCGACCCGTAGACCGTCAACTGTCCCTCGTCCCCGGTGGTGCCGTAGTTGTTGACCACGAACGACTCGTTGAGGGCGAGGATGGTGGCGTCGATGGTGAGCCCCTGGGCGCCGGCGGACCCGGTGGTGGTGGACGGGTCGCACAGCGGGGGGGCCAGGGCCCCGTTGCTCCCGCAGTCAGGGAGGGGCTTGCCGCGGTTGGAATTGCTGGCCGAGCTGTTGTAGATGGGTCGGTTCACCTCGACGTACTTGTTGGCGATCAATCCCAGCGTGTCGTTGGGCGGTGCATTGGCGGCGACGGCGTCGTTGTAGCCGCAGACGCTCTGGGAGGCCGTACCCACCCATGTGCAGTCCTTGTAGGTGATCGGCTTGTCGATGATCACGTCATTCGAGGCCGCCACGGTGAGGTGCCCGGACAGCGAGCCGTAGACGAAGGCGTCACCCTCCTTGTACGGGCTGGCGGTGGCGCCGTAGTAGCAGTTGGAGCAGTTGCTCTGGACCTGGGAGGTGCCTCCGGTGTTCGGGCTGAAGGGGTTGGCGGTTTGATCACAAGCGGTGGCGCCGGATGCCGTGCATGACGAGTCGTTCACGTAGATGACACCGTTTAGGGGGAGCGCCGTCGCCGTGCCGTCGGTCCGGCAGACGCTGTTGTCGATTCCGAGGTTCATCTGGTCCGCGCCGGCGCTGCTCGTCGTCTGCTTGCTCACGACGCTGACCTGGCCCACCCCGCTCGTGTTGACCGAGAGGGTGACCGTCGTCGGTCCCTCGTAGTAACAGCCTCCCTGCTGGGCGACAGCAGCGAGCTGGGAGTTGTCCTGGGGGAGCGGTTCGTTGGGATTGTTGAATCCGCTGCCGGCGTGGGTGTAGCTGATCGATGAGGCCAGGGTTGTGCACGAAGGCGTGTCGTCCTGGTTGTTGCCGTCGTTGACGAACAGGCAATGGGGATCGGCGGTGTTCACCGTCCCGGAGAA
>JADGOG010000064.1 GCA_017883065.1 Acidimicrobiales bacterium
GAGAGCGGCGAGAAGGGCAGCGGCCGACTCGTCGGAGTCGAGAGCCACGTCCGCTCCGACCGGTCCGTGACCTACATCGGTGAGGTTGAAGGCGGCCAACGCCTCCAGCAGGGCGCCATGATCGAGGGCGCGGATCCGCCAGTGCCTGGGTTCGGTGGCGTGCGCACGGTCCTCGATCCGGCGGTCACCCACGGTGACCCCTCGATCGACGAACACGACCCTGTCGGCCATCTGTTCGAGGTCTGCGAGGAGGTGACTCGAAATCACCACTGCCGTGCCGGCCGCCGCCAGCTGGCGTACAAGGCGCAGGAACTCAGCACGGCTGGACGGATCGAGTCCAGCGGTGGGCTCGTCCAGCAGCAGGACACGGGGCCTGTGCACAAGAGCGCTGGCAAAGCCCAGCCGCTGCTTCTGCCCCCGTGACATGAGGTGAACCTGTTGACGCTCGTGCCCCTGCAGTCCTGCGACCTCGAGCAGCTCGGTCGCACGCGCCTTTGCAGTAGGTAACGGCAACCGACGGGCGGCTCCGGCGAATGTCAGGTACTCCATGGCGGTGAGGTTGTCGTAGAGGCCGAATGCATCAGGGACCCAACCCATGATCTGTCGAACTGCCCGTGTCTCCGTCATCGGGTCGAGTCCCCCGATACGGACCACTCCCTGTTCTGGTGCCAGCAGGGTGGCAAGGATCAACAGCAGCGTGGTCTTGCCTGCGCCGTTCGGCCCGACGATCCCGGTCACCTCTCCGGACGCAGCCGTGAAGTCGACTCCGCGGAGTGCCTCAGCCGAGCCGAATCCCCGCCACACGCCCTGGGCGATCACCGCCTGATCGGTACGGGAACTCGACCCCGGTGCCCCATCTGCCGCCGTGACCGTCACTGCCACCTCCGCGGAATCGAACTCGTGCCATCAGCACCGGCAAGGAGGGTGACGGGTCGATCTGGACTGCCGACCCAGCGTATCCCAGGAGTGTCCGTGGACGCTCGAGTGCGCACCGGGCCGCACGCCCCCTCAACGCGGGAGCACCACTCGCACCGTCTTGGATTGGTGCGCCCCCCCGGACTCGAACCCAGGAACCTGCAGATTAAGAATCTGCTGCTCTACCGTTGAGCTAGGGGCGCCTGGGCAGCATAAGTGCAGTGATCGGGGCGGTCAACGACTCTCACCCTCGGCCGACGGTTCACTCGTCCGCAGATCAGTGGATCGGTGGTGTGCACTTGGCGGGAGTGACCTTGGGGGGAGAGGTCAGCCCCAGTCGCCACGACAGCCACGGCAGGGAGATCTTGAACGCGGCCGACCAGAATACGAATGAGTGGTCTCCCTGCGGCGTGGTCACACACACCTGGTCCATTCGCGCCCGGACGCCCAGGTCGGCGAGCTGCCTGGCCGCGTCCAGGGGCTGGGGGTCCTGCTGGCCGGCGGTGAACCACCCGGCGACACCGGGGAACTTGCCATTCTTGAGCAGGCTGACCGGATTGTGCGCTTCGTAGCGGGCCTTCGACCCGCCGTAGAGCTGGGCGATCGTCTGCTGGGCGTCGTCGTCCAGGTAGGTAGGCGAGGCGTAGCCCGAGTACGAGGCGAAGATCGAAAAGGTGGCCGGGTTGCGCAGGGAGAGGATGGTGGCACACGTGCCCCCGGCGGACAGACCGGCCACCGCCAGCGCGTGCTTGCCGACAGCAGCGTTGAAGTTGGCGTGCATGTAGTTGGGCACGTCCTTGACCAGATAGGTCTCGGCATCGCCGAACACGCTGTTGGAGCACTCGGAGTCCTGGGTCAGGTTCCCGTTGTTGTCCGGGATCACCAGGATCGGAGCAATCCCGTGGTGCTGTCGGGCGAAGGCGGTGGACGTGGTGTCCGCGTACCCGGCCCTGGTCCAGTCCGACGGCTCGCCCGGCACACCTGCGATGAGCTCGATGACCGGCAGCTGCGGCTCGGGGTTCTTGAACCAGATGGGCGGGAGGTAGACGAAGGCCTGACCGGCCTCGAACTTGGAGACGGTGGCCGGAATGGTGACGGCGATGGTCTCCCCGTGCGTGGGCAGCTTCCGGGTCTGACGGACCTCGTCCCGGATGTGCCGGAGGGCGGGGAGGTTGGCGAAGTTGGCGGCGTCCTTGCCGAGCAGCCGGTCGAGCGTGGGGTAGTAGTCGTAGGACTGGTTGATGGCGGTGAACGCGGCCAGCACACAGAAGAGCAGAGCAACCACCGAAAAGGACCGCAGCAACCAGTGCGCCCGGGTCCAGCCGAGCACGATCAGGGTGAGCGAGTACCAGATGAGCCAGACCCACAGGTAGAAGGACACCGGAACGTCGGCCGGGACCAGCTCGAAGACGACGATGACCAGCCCGGTCACCACAGTGAGGACGAAGCTGATGGGAATCCCGATCGGCAGCTCCCATTTCCACGCTCCGTCGTGCCATCCGATCGAGAGGATGACCGAGGCGAGGGCGACGATGACCACCGTCACCGGGAACCACCCGGTGATCAAGTCGATGTTGAGGGCGAGTGTTCTCATGAGCTCAAGGTGCAATGTCGGTTTGCCTAAGATAGTCACCGGCACTGTGCTGAACTGGGACTAAGTACCGGGGCAACCCGAGGAAGAGGCGTGATCGTGGCTGACCCTACGGACGAGGAGTCCGACGCCCGTGCCCTTGACGCGCTGAGCGCAGAGCGGCGGAAGAAGCGCGACGTCCTCATCGGGCATGGGATCGATCCGTATCCTCTGCGCTTCGACCGGACGGCCACCGCAGCGGAACTCCACCAGCGTCACGACGGCCTCGAGCCCGACGTCCGGACCGGCGAAGTGGTGACGATGGCCGGCCGGCTCACCAGCGTGCGCGGCCACGGCAAGCTGTCCTTCGCCACGCTGGCGGACATGACCGGCTCGGTACAGCTGCTCATGCAGGCCTCCACCACGACCGAGGAAGCCAAGACGGTGCTGGCCAACGTCGACCTCGGCGACTGGGTGGGCGCCAAGGGCGAGGCGATCACCAGCCGACGCGGCGAGTTGTCGGTGGACGTCACCGACCTGTGGCTCCTGTCCAAGGCGCTGCGCCCCCTGCCCGACAAGTGGCACGGGCTGACCGCCACCGACACCCGCTACCGGCAGCGGGAGATCGACCTGCTGGCCAACGCCGACAGCCGCCACGTCTTCGACACCCGGTTCAAGGCCGTCGCCGCCCTGCGCAGGCAGATGATGATCGAGGACTTCATCGAGGTGGACACCCCGATCCTCCAACCCCAGGCCGGCGGGGCGCTGGCCCGCCCGTTCATGACCCACTCCAACGCCCTGGACATCGACCTGAGTCTGCGCATCGCCCCCGAGCTGTACCTGAAGCGGCTGGTGGTGGGCGGCTACGAGCGTGTCTTCGAGATCGCCCGCAACTTCCGCAACGAGGGCATCGACACCCGGCACAGCCCGGAGTTCACCGCCCTCGAGGCGTACCGGGCCTTCGGCGACGTCAACGACGGGATGGACCTGACCGAGCGCCTGGTGGTGGAAGCGGCCCGCTCGGCCACCGGCCGCCTGACCTTCACCGTCGGGGACCGGACTATCGACCTGACCCCGCCGTGGCCCCGACGCGAGCTGCTCGACTGGCTCGAAGAGGTCGTCGGCCGGCGGCTCCACCCGTCCGACCCGGTGGAGGATGTGCGTTCCGTCTGCAAGGAGCACGACGTCGACTTCCTCCCCGAGTGGGGCTCGGGCAAGCTCATCTTCGAGCTCTACGACACCGTCTTGTTGCCCATGGCACTCGACCCGGTGTTCGTCGTCGGTTTTCCCGTCGAGGTGTCCCCCCTTGCCCGCCAGACTCCGGACGACGCCATGATGGCGGCACGTTTCGAGCTGGCCATCGACGCCAAGGAGTTCGCCAACGGGTACAGCGAGCTCAACATCCCTGAGGAGCAACAGGAGCGCTTCCTCGGCGAGGCCGAGGCGGCGGCCCGGGGTGACCTCGAGGCCCACCCGGCCGACAGGGCCTTCATCCGGGCGCTCGAGTACGGGCTGCCCCCCACGTCCGGCATCGGGATCGGCGTCGATCGCCTGGTCATGCTGCTCACCGAGGTCGAGGCCATCCGCGACGTGATCCTCTTCCCGATGATGCGCCCGGAGGCGGCCAGTTGACCGATGTGGTCGAGGAGGCGATCACGCCGGTCGACCTGGCGGCCGAGGCAGACCTGGTTGTCGAGGCCGGGGACGGGACCCTCCCCGCGTCGCTGATCGCCGAGGAGGTCGAGATCGAGCTCCCGGTGGGCAGCAGGACGGTGGTGGTCAGCGATCTCCACCTGCCGACCGTGCCCACGGTGACCTCGACCACGGTGGCCGACGAGCTGGCCGGGTTGCTGGGATCCATGGCCGGTCCGGCTGCCTTCGTGATCGCCGGAGACGGGTTCGAGATGCTTGCCGGTCCTCCCGAGGTCGGCCGGATCCTCGACGTCCACCCCCAGTTCACCGAGGCGGTGGCCTCCTTCGCCACTCAACCGGACCACCACGTGGTGGTGCTGTCCGGCAACCACGACGGGCAGCTGGCGTGGGACGGCACTGCCGTCGGAATCCTCAGGGAACGGCTCGGTGTCGATCACTTCGCCCTCAACCTGACCCTGGTGGTGGAGACCGACAACGGGCCCCAGCGGGTGCGGGTGGTGCACGGCAACCAGGTCGACCCGTACAACACGTTCGAGGATCCATGGTCACCGGTGGACACGCCTTTCGGCCACCACGTGGTCCGGGACCTCCTGCCCGAGCTCGAGTCACGCCAGTCGACAGGCTCCCTTCTCGAGGGGGTGCAGTGGCTCGACGGTGACATGGCCGACTTCATCGGGTCGCGCCTCTTCTACCGCAAGATCGTCGGGAAGCTGTGGCTGGCCGTCGTCCCCTTCGTGGCCATCCTCTTGCTGCGACTGCTGACGTTCCTACCCGGGGTGCACCAGCTGCTCCACCACCACGCCCAGCGGTGGCTGCTCGGTTTCGGGCTCCTGGTGGCCTTCATCATCCTGGTGGCCGCCGTCGCGGCCGGGGCCACCCTGCTGCGGGTCAACCGTGCCCTGCGGGAGTCGGCGGTGAGCGCTCGCTCCGATCCAGCCACCCACAACGCCCCGGCCCGGGCCGAGGCTGCCCGTCTGGTGGTCCAGGGGTACGCCGGGATGATCTCGGGCCACACCCACGAGCCCGAGCTGTCCGTGGTGGGCAACGGCTTCTACGCCAACACCGGAAGCGGTACCGCCTCGGTGGCGAGCCGCCGTGCCCGGCTCCGGCTGCCTCACCCCTTCATCACCCTGGACCGCTTCTCCTATGTGGAGATGGTCGGTGGCGCCGTCCTCGAGCTCAAGCTCTGGCTGCGCGAGGTGCCCGTACGTTCACCGGTGCTGCTCGAGCGCCTGGCCTTGGCCCGCTCCAACGTGGACATGACCACCACCAGCCAGGTGGGTGCACTCCCCAACGGGCCGACCTGGCCGCTCGACGACACCGGGCTCAAGCGGTTCGTAGTCCGACGCCGGGTACGGCGGGTGGCCGCCGCCCTCCTGTTGGTCTCCGGTGCGTTGAACGTGATCTTCGCCCTGCTCTGGCGGTTCAAGGGCACCCGGCCCGTCGACCACTGGCTTCCCTTTGGCGTCCACCCCCTCTCGGTGGTCGAGGCGCTGGTCGCCGGGCTGGCCCTCTGCGGCCTGGCCCGCGGTGTGAGGCGAGGACTGCGACCGGTGTGGATCGCCACCATCGTCGTGCTGGTGGCCACCACCACCGACCGCTTGATCCAGGGCCGACCGCCCGAAGGCTCCATCCTGGCCCTGCTCTTCTGTCTGTGGCTGCTCCTCGAGCACCAGCACTTCCGGGTCAAGCCGACCGGGGTGAGCCGCCTGTTCATCTGGATGGCCGCCGCCGGCCTGGTGGTCGTCGGCGCCACGGCCGGGGTGGGCGAGATCCTCGGTGACCGCCATCGCCAGCACTTCGACGTGATCTTCCTGGCGGTGGTGGTGCTCGTCCTGGTGGCGCTCCTGGTGATCGCTGTCCCCGGCCGCGAGTCACGCCGGACCGGCACCGCACGGGAGGAGGCCTTCATCCGGGCTCGCACCATCATCGAGACCCACGGTGGCGACACCCTCGACTACTTCGCCCTGCGGGACGACAAGTCGTGGTTCTTCACCGGCGAGTCACTGGTGGCCTACTCGGTCATCAACGGAGTGATGCTGGTGTCGCCGGATCCGATCGGCCCAACGCAGGACCGGGCCGAGGTGTGGTCCGACGTGATGGAGATGGCCCAGTCCAACAACTGGCAGCCGTCGGTGCTGGCCGCGTCGCAGAAGTGGCTGGGTATCTACCGGGCCTCCGGCCTGGTCGACCACTACATCGGTGATGAGGCCATCGTCGACGCCACCCGGTTCAATCTCAAGGGCAAGTCGATGAAGTCCCTGCGCGGCGCCTACAACCGGATGAAGAAGGCCGGTTGCCGCGTCGAGTGCTACCAGTCGATGGACGCGGTCAGCCCTGAGCTCAAGACCCAGCTACTCGCACTGATGACCGAAACGCGCCAGGGCGAGGCCGAGCGTGGCTACTCGATGACCCTGAGCCGCATCTTCGACCCACGCGACGAAGGACTGCTCCTGGCGGTCTGCTTCGACGCCGAGGACCGGCCCCTGGCCTTCAACCAGTACGTCCCGGCCTCCGAAGTCGACGGATACTCCCTCGACCTGATGCGCCGGACGAACGATCCCGAGGCCCCCAACGGACTGACCGACTTCGTGATCATCGAGACCCTGCAGTGGATGGCCGAGCGCGGCCTGCGGGGACTGGGACTCAACTTCGCCACCATGCGGGCGGTGGTGGCCGGCGAGTCCGGTGACGGTCCGTGGACGTCGCTCGAGCGCAACGTGCTGCACCGCTTCAGCGAGACCCTCCAGATCGAGTCCCTCTGGCACTTCAATCAGAAGTACGAGCCGATGTGGAACCCCCGCTTCGTGGTCACCGGACCGTTCCTTCCGCTGGCCCGGAGCAGCCTGGCCATCGCCCGTGCCGAGGCGGTCACCGAAATCCCGGTGGTTGGATCCCTGCTCAAGACTCGCCAACCGGCTCACTCCGACGGGCGTGCCCCCTCACCCGACGCTCGCTGAGCCGCTCGGCCCGGATCCACCCGGCGGACGGTCCCACCGACCACCAACCTCGAGGAGTACGCAGTGCGGATAGCCAACGTCGACGGCAGGCTTACCATCGTGCCGGGCGCCATAGCATCGATCGTCGACGGCGGCACGGTCGACGGGGTCGATGTGGAGCGGGCCAGCGGAGGCCGATTCGGCTCCGGCCCCCAGGAGATCTTCGCCCGGTGGGAGGAGTTCGAGTCGTGGGCGCGCGACGTCGACCTCGCGGCAGCGGACGTCACGGTCACCGCCGCCGATCTCGGCCCGGTGGCACCCCACCCCGCCCAGGTCTTTGCCATCGGGCTCAACTACGCGGCCCACGCCGCCGAGACGAACCGCGCCGCTCCGACCTCACCGCCCACGTTCACCAAGTTCCCGACCTGTCTGGCCGGACCGGCCGCGTCGGTGAACCTGCCTCCGGGCAGCGTCGACTGGGAGGTCGAACTGGTGGCGGTGGTGGGCCGCCTGGCTCGGAACGTGGCCCGTGCCGATGCCTGGGCCCATGTGGCCGGCGTGGCCGTCGGCCAGGACTTCTCCGAGCGGGAACTCCAGATGGTCGGACCGGCTCCCCAATTCAGCCTGGCCAAGTCGTACCCCAACTTCGGCCCGATCGGACCGGCGCTGGTCACTCCCGACGAGCTGACCGACCGGGACGACCTGGCCATCGGCTGCGCCATCGACGGTGAGTCGGTGCAGTCCTCGCGCACCAGCATGATGCTGTTCGACGTTCCCACCCTCGTCGCCCACCTCTCCTCGGTCCTGACACTGCTTCCTGGGGACGTGATCTTCACCGGCACCCCGTCGGGCGTGGGTATGGGTAGGGACCCCAAGCGGTTTCTGAAACCGGGTGAGGTCGTCGTCAGCGAGATCGAGGGCGTCGGGAGGCTGCGCAACCCGACCACCGCGGGCGGGTGAGCATCCTCATGCGGCGACCCGGGGGCTCCCAGCCACCAGCACCTGGCTCACTCACAACGGACCGGCCGCCCCGGCCGGGATGGTCGAGGGATGGCCCCGGCCCGGGCCACCAGGACCCGAACCGGTAGACCACCGCTCAATTGGCGGAGGGAGTGGGATTCGAACCCACGGTGCCTTGCGACACAACGGTTTTCGAGACCGTCCGATTCGTCCGCTCTCGCATCCCTCCGTCCAAGAGGCTAGCCGCGACCCCTACCCCGGTTTCCCACTGGTGGGAGCAACACGAGGACTGCGGCGGCCGGATGCCGACGGTGATGTTGCTCCGCGGCCGGTCGTCCGGAGCCCCTCCCAACAGAGCCTCGAGGGCCCCGGCCTACTCCCCGAAGTGTGCCTTCCTGGCCGGTGCGGCAATCTCGACGCAGGCCTCTGTGGCGGTGGTGTCGGACGGGTGGAGGCCGGGTCTGACGGCGCTCCAGCCGGTGCCGGACAACCCGCTCGGAGTGCCGAGGAGGGTGGACGGAGGAGCGGTGGTTCGAGCCGGTTACGGCGTCGTCGGCCTCGATCAGCGCAGGAAGCCGCCCGCCGGGGGGTCCGCCGCCAGTTCGGGCATCGGTCGGCGCCCCACCCAGACCGGGTACCGGGACCGGGCCAGCATGGCCTTGTCCCCACCGCTGTTGCCGTAGGCGTACTCGATGGTGCTCGCCTCTCCCAGATGGGTGTCGAGGAGGTCGACCTTGGCATCGCCGCGGACGTTCCTGCCGTCGAGCCTTCCGGTGAGCAGCGCGGTGGCCGGGTCCACCTCCCACCGGGTGGCGATCACCTCGTCGATCCCCAGCTCCGCCACAACCGGTCGGACGTAGGCGTCGAAGGAGGCGCTGACCACGACGATCCGGTGACCCTGTGCCTGGTGCCATCGGATCCGGGCAGCGGTGTCGGTCCGGATCAGTGAACCGGAGACCTCCCGTGCGGTAGCCGAGGCCACGCTGTCGGCGAACTCGCTGGTCAGACCCTCGAGCATGTCGTGGCAGAGCAACTTCTTGGCGTGATCACGGCGCTCGCCACCTCGCAGTGCGCTGAGCATCTGGGGTGATCTGCGGAGGAAGGAGCCCGCCAGGGCCCGCCGAGTCCCGATCCGGTTCAAGAAGAGCCGGAAGGTGTCCTCCCGGGTGATGGTCCCGTCGAAGTCGAAGGCTGCCACCAGCCTCTCACCGCCGGGGGTCGCCGTCTGGCCGTCCGGGCCGGTCACTGTCGTCTCACCGCTACGTCCTTTCGCTGCCCGGTCGTCCACGAGGCGACTCGATGTTCCGGGAAAGACTGCCTCTGGCCTGCACCGATGCAGCGATACCTCGTGGGCGGTGCCCATCTGTCCCCGCACCCGCTCCGGTACGCCTAACCCAGGCTCAAGACGATAGGCGACTGTGCCGATGATCCGGACAGGTCACCCGACAATCGGAGAGAGCAGGTTGCGAGGGAATGGACGTGGCAAACACACATCGTCATGTAGCCGTCAGAGAACGGGCAGACCATCGAATCGAGGCACCAGACGCAACGAAAGGCGAGATGAATTTCATGCCTGCACCCACCCGAATTGGACAATCCTCGCCGCAGTCCATCCGGCGGCAGACCCCCCGACTCCATCGGTCAATGCGATGAGTGCGGGCCAAACGCGGCCGCGGGGCACGGCGGCCAATTCGGCTCCGATAACCTCGTTCTTTGGTGTCCAACAGGGCAACGAAGTTCAACCAAAAATTACCATTGCCGCCCTGGAGTTCGACAAGGGCGCCGGTAAACTGGGCCCTGTGCCCAACTGGTTTGACCGGCTTGTGTGTCGCTTCTCCTCCCACGACTGGTGGGCACTGGCCTATCCCCCGGCACGTCGGTGGGAATGTCATCGTTGCGGCGTGATCGTCGAAGACGTGCCGACATCCACGCCTGATCGCCGTCGTGTCCCCCGGGATCGTGCCAACAAGGCCGGTGGCCAGACCCGGACCTGACGGCGACCGGTCACTCCGGGTTCGCACTGAGCGAGGCAACACGTGTTGACGGGGAGTCAGGAACCTCCGTCTGGTTTCCGTTTCGTCACTTGTTGTGGTTGCCCAACTGCCCTGCGTCGGACGATTTGTTAACCGAGGGATAACTGGGCGTTTTCCACTTGTTTACCGCTGAGGGCACCGTTACGGTGGCTCGTGATGGGGACCAGGGAAGCGGTAGGCGGAAGTAGTAACGGCGGCACACGCGACGGGAGCCCGGCATTTGGGATCCCGCTTCGCGCGCTGTGTCGTGGCGGTGAGAACCGGTCGCTACGCGCACGCTGCTGCGCTGGTCACCGTGGCCCTTCCGCCCGCCTGAACCGGGCGACATCCGGCGAAAGCACAGCGATAGTTCCCCGGGCTATTTGCCCTTCTACCATCGGTGCAATTGATCGAATGATCCCCCGGTACTACCCGGTCTTTTGTGGGGAAACCGAGGCGACGCGAGCGAGTGCGGTGTGCACCGACGCGGGTTCCCATTGCGGCATTGGGGAGGCTCCGTGCAATCGATAGACGTCAGTGTGGTGATTCCCACCCGCAACGAACGCGAGAACATCGGTCCCCTGATCGAGCGATTGACCGGTGTGCTCCCGTTGGGAAGCGCCGAGGTGATCTTCGTCGACGACAGTACCGACGACACCCCGCAGACCATTGCCGCGGTGGCCGAGACGGCCATCTTCCCCGTCCTCACGCTCCATCGCGAGCCCGCCGAGCGGGTCGGCGGGCTCGGCGGTGCCGTGGTCGCAGGCCTGCGTCTCGCTGAGGGCCGTGTCGTCGTGGTCATGGACGGAGATCTCCAGCACCCTCCGGAGACCATTCCGGAACTGATCCGTCCCATCGCTGAAGGTGATGCCGACCTGGTCGTGGCCAGCCGCTACCGCGAGAACGGCGAGGCTGCAGGACTGGCGAACCGGTCGCGGGTTGGTGTGTCCCACGCAGCGACCCGACTGACCAAGGCGGCCTTCCCCCGGCGCCTTCAAGATGTCTCCGACCCGATGAGCGGCTTCTTCGCCCTCCGCAAGTCGGCGGTGGACGTCGACGCACTTCGGCCGGTCGGCTTCAAGATCCTCCTCGAGGCCGTGGCCAGGTGTCGGCTGAAGGTGGCCGAGGTGGGCTTCACATTCGCTCCCCGCAACGCCGGCGAGAGCAAGGCCGACTTCCGCGAAGGGCTGCGCTTCGCCGTTCATCTGGCCAAGCTCCGTTCCACTACCATGCTCACGGCTCGCCAGATGAGGGCGGTCGGATTCGCCGCAGTCGGGGCGACCGGTCTGGTCGTGAACACCTTGGCGTTCTGGCTCATCATGCGGCTGGGGCATATTCCGTACCTTGCGGCGGCGGTGCTGGCCACGCAGATCTCCACCACCTGGAACTTCATCGGGATGGAGCTCTTCGTGTTCCCCGGCTCGACGAATCGGGGACTGTTGGGCCGCTACTGGCGGTTCTGCGTCCTTAACAACACGGTCATGTTGGCCCGGCTCCCGTTGCTGGCCTTCCTGGTCGAGATAGTCCACACACCGGAGACGGTGGGCAACGTGATCACCCTGCTTGTGGTGTTCGTTGTGCGCTTCGGTATCAGTGATCGCTACATCTACGAAGAAGAAGGAGAGAAGAACATGGGTCCAGTCGCAACTCCGACAACCATTGTCGGACCGGTCGAGATCTCGGTGGAGCAAGCCGATCCCCAGTCGACAATATCGGAGCCCAAGCCGGTCAGGTCCTTCCGATTCCACTACGACCTTCACGGGATCGTCACCATCGGAAGCGACGTGGCCCTCCCCGAGCTCGCCTACTTCCTCCAGCCCGAGGGCTTCGCTGACGGCGTCGCACCCGACGTGTCCGTCAAGCTCGGCTCGGTGGGCAAGATCCGCAAGCGGACCCGGATGGTGCGCTCATCGGATGGCACCGACGTGCGGTGGGAAGAGCAGCTGGGCAAGGCGTCGGCCAACTTCGCCATCCATTTCGGCAGCCAGATCCAGGTGACGTCGAGCAAGGCGCTGGCCCGCAGCCCGCACGTGCTCTACACCAACGTGATCGAGGCGCTCCTGCGCTTCGTGTTCGTCGAGCGCGGATACATGCTCCTCCACGCCGCATGCATGGATGTCGACGGACGGGGTCTCATGCTGTCGGCCCGGACGGACACCGGCAAGACCGGAACCGTGCTCAAACTGCTCCGGACCAGTGAGGGCAAGTTCCTCTCCGATGACATGACCATCGTGGACAGTGCGGGTAATGCCCGGTGCTTCCCCAAGCCTCTGACCATCAGCGAGCACACGCTCCGTGCGGTCGATGCCGGTGATCTCAGCCGGATGGAGTGGGCCAAGCTGCGCTTCCAGAGTCGCCTGCACTCCAAGGAGGGCCGTGGCTTCGCCATGAAGCTCGCCGAGCACAACGTTCCGATCATGACCATCAACGGATGGACCCAGCGTGTCATCCCGCCGCCCAAGTACATGGTGCAGCGCCTGGTCAAGTGCGAGCTCACGTCGAGCACCACGATCGAGCAGCTCTACATCATCGAGCGTGGCCAGCCGCACCACAGCATGGTGCAGCAGTCGCAGGCTATCGTCGAGCTACTGGAGAACACCGAGGATGCCTATGGCTTCCCGCCCTACCGGTACCTTGCCGAGGCCCTGCAGGTCGGTGGCATGAGCTACGACGAGCTGCGTGAGAAGGAGCGCCTGATCTTGGTGAGCGCCATGGAGAGTGTGCAGATCCACCGTCTCGGCTCCGACGACTTCACCTGGGCGGAGAGCATCGCGGCCGCCTTCGCTCCGGACCGTCAGGCTGCCGAGCAGAAGGTGCCGTTCGTCAACCTCACCAACACGACGCCCAACAGCCAGGACTTCTTCGCTATGGACAGCCAGAGCGTCCCTGAGGTGGATCCCGTTTCAGGCTCAGAAGCTTGAGTCGCTGACATCAGTATCCAGATGGGGCAGCAGTGACGCTGGTTAGCGACGAGCGAGCGAGCGACGAAGCAGACGAACCAGAAGACGGACGACCGGTCGATGGCGTCGTCGTATCCGACGACGCCATCGAACCGGCTGATTCGAAGAATGAGCTTCTGTTCGGGCTGACCTGGTCCGGGCGCGTTCCGACTGCGGTGTGGCTCAGCCTCACCTTGTTGGTGGCGCTGGTGGTCCGAACGGTCAACCTCAACGCGGTCGGGTTCAACAGCGACGAGGCGGTGTACGCAGGACAGTCGGCCTCCCTGGCCGGCAATCCGCTCTTCGTGCATCAGTTCCCCGTGTTCCGGGCCCACCCGCTCCTGCTTCCCACGTTGCTGTCACCACTGTTCAGTTCGGGCACTCCGGACCTCCGCGGGCGGGTGGTGGTGGCCCTGCTCGGCGTGGCCACCGTGTTCGCGGTGTTCCTGGTGGGTCGTGAGCTCTACGGGGCCAAGACCGGCATCCTGGGCGGGCTGATCCTGGCCCTGATGCCGTTCCACGCGGTGGTCACCCGTCAACTGCTGCTCGACGGGCCGGCCGTCCTGTGTTCCACGTTCTCCTTGTGGATGCTGGCCCGGTTCGTTCGCACCGAACGGTTCGAATGGCTGGCCGCCTCGGCTGCCACCCTGGGTCTGGCCGTGCTGACCAAGGAGACCAGTGCCATCCTGGCCGGGGCAATGGTCCTGTTCCTACTGGTGAGCGCCGAGGTTCGCCGACCCGGACGTGCCGTGGCCCTGGCCCTGGTCGTGATGGGAGCGGTGAGCATCGTCTTCCCGCTGGCCATTTCACTGGCCGGCCGGAGCACCACCGGAGGGAACTACCTGGCCTGGCAGCTCACCCGGTCGTCCAACCATGCCGGCACCTTCTACCTGACCACCATCCCCGCCACCATCGGGTGGCTTGTGGTGGGCGCCGCTGCGGGAGCGTTGATCTTCCAGATCAACCGGACCTGGCGAGAACTGTTGTTGGTGTCGTGGATCCTGGTGCCGTTCGTCGCCCTCGAGGCCTATCCGCTCAAGGGGTACCAGTACCTGCTGCCCATCGCTCCCGCCCTGGCCCTGCTGGCTTCCCGCGGGCTGACCACGTGGCACCTTCCGGCGCGGTGGGGGAAGTTCACCGGTGACGTCGCCCGCCCGGTCCTGATCGCCGTGGTGGTGGCGTCTCTACTCCCGGGACTGTGGACCGTGGTGTTCCCGCCGGCGAACGCGTCCTCGTTGGCCGGGCAGGGTGGCGTGCCCGGTGGGCGCGAGGTGGGCAAGTGGATCGGTGCCAATCTGGTGCCGGGCACCGAGCTCATGACCATCGGCCCCAGCATGGCCAATATCCTCGAGTACTACGGGCACCGTCCGGCCCAGGGTCTGTCGGTGAGCACCGACCCCCTCCACCGGAACCCGTCGTACACTCCGATCTACAACCCCGATCGGAGCGTGCGGGACGGCCAGTTCTCCTACCTGGTGTGGGACGCCTACTCGGCCTTCCGGTCCCCCTCCACCTCGCACCGCCTGCAGGTGCTGGTGACCCGCTACCACGGGATCGCCGTCCACACCCAGAAGGTGAACGGCCGTCCGATCATCGTGGTCTACGAGGTCCACCCGTGAGACTCCCCGGGACCCGGACGCTCATGACCTTCATGGCCTCACTCCTCGTGCCGCTGCCGGTGGTCGGCGTACTGCCGAGCGACACTCACTCCTACGGGCCGATCGACCACGTCATCGTGATCATGCAGAGCGGGCACTCGTTCGACAACTACTTCGGCACCCGGCCGGGGGTCGACGGGCTCCCGCTCTCGGGCTGCCAGCCGGTGGCGGTCGGCGCCCAGGGTTGCCAGAAGCCGTTCCACCTCCCATCCGGCCAGGCCCGGTACGGGCTGACCGACACCCTCCGGGTGACCAAGAAGGCCATCGACGGCGGCAAGATGGACGGGTTCATCACCGCGCAGCCCAACTCCATCATCGGCTCGGTGGCCATGGGTTACCTCGACGGTAGCGACCTGCCCTACTACTGGAGCCTGGCCGACCGATTCACCCTGTTCGACCACTTCTACGCGTCAAGCCAGGCGGGAGCGCTCCCCAACCGGCTGATCTCGATGGCCGGCACCGACGCCGGCATCTCCTCGAACAGCCTCAGCGGCGACATCACTTCCCCGACCGTCTTCGACCTGCTGGACAAGGCCAAGCTGCCCTGGAAGTACTACCTGCAGGGCTACAAGGGGCCGTCCCAGGCCCTCTCGCCGGGCCAGGTCATCAAGGCGCCGGTGCTGGCCATGCCGTCGATCACAGCGACCGCTGATCGAGCGCGGATCGTCGACACCAGCCAGTACTTCGTCGACATGGCCAAGGGCCAGCTGCCGGCGGTCTCATATGTCTCCGGAACGGTCAGTTCCGAACGGTCACCACAGAACCCTGCCCAGGGGATGGCCTTCGTCCAATCGCTGATCAACGCACTGATGCAGAGTCCCGAGTGGCAACACACGGCGCTCCTGCTGACGTACGACGATTCAGGTGGTTGGTACGACCATTCGAAGCCGCCGACCGTGGGGGGCACAACCCTCGGCATCCGGGTTCCGACCCTCCTTGTCTCGCCCTACGCGAAGTCCGGCTACGTCGACAGCGGGCAGCTCGACACGGCGTCCATCCCCGCCTTCATCGAGCAGGTCTTCCGCCTTCCGACCCTGCCGTCACAAGAGGCCTCGTCCGGCAGCGTTCTCTCCGCGATGGATCTCAGCCAGCCTCCTATTTCTCCGGCCATCGGACCGGCCCAGGGGGCGGCCGCGGTGATACCTCGGCCCGCGGTGGCGACCATCTATCTCCTCTACCTGGGTGCCCTCACCATCGCCGCCATCCTGATCCTGCTGGCGTTCCGGCGATACCGGAGGCAGGACCTTCCGCCACCCGCACCCGACGCCCCGGAGGTGCCGGCATGAGGTGCCCGCGCGCTGCTCGGCTGGCCTGCTCGACCGGTCTCGCGCTCCTGGCCGGAGCGGCTACGTTGGCCTTGGCGCCGGCCGCGCAGGCTGCGACTGCACCGAGGACCGTGCAGGTGGTGACGGTTCCCGCCTATCCCAACGTGACGTTCTCGCTCAACGGGATCACCTATCAGACCGGACCAGACGGTTCGCAGACAGTCCCCGACTCCAACCTCAAGAACGCGGCCACTGATCTCCAACTGACGCCACAGACGCTGCCCAACAATGTCAGGGTCAGCCTCGACCGGGTTGCCAACAATCCCAATCACGGGTCCTTCGCTCGTCTGCTGGTGGCGGAACTCGACGTGGACCGCCCCGTCACGATCAAGTTGCTCAAGCCCCAAGGAACCCCGCTGGCGCCCGATCAGGTCACCTCGGTGACCCTCAACGACAGCTTGGGCGGCACGACGGTGCTCAACCAGTCCGCCCTCAAGGGACCGGTGTGGCTGGCCGCCAGTCGTCCGGCTCGGGTCGCTGCCGGCGTGGCCGGGAGGACGGTGACGTACTCGATCAAGTCGGTGATCGACGGAGGGACCAACGTGGTCAACAGCGGCCAGCTCCGCTACACCGCCAACCGCACCCTGGTGTGGACCGTTCCGGTCATCCTCCACTCGCTCACCATTCAGGGCAACGACTTGCTGGCCGGTGCTCCCGCCGGTACCTCGGTTCAGTTGACCTACCCCGACCAGCAGAAGGTGACCGTGGCCTTGGGACCGAACCACCGGGTCACCCTGGTCGACCTCCCACGGGGTGACTACAAGCTCAAGGTCAACGGTGGCCTGCTGCCGTTGGCGTCCACCGTGCGTCTGTCGCGCGACCAGACGGCCACCGAGCTGGTGGTGACCGCCGGTGATGCCGCGGAAATTGGGGCCGTGGTCGTCGCCGTTCTCGCCATCATCGTGGCAGCGGGGATCATCGGGCGCCGACTGCGGCTCCGCGCCGCCATCGACCA
>JADGOG010000159.1 GCA_017883065.1 Acidimicrobiales bacterium
CTCGATGAAGGCGAACACCGGCACGCCCACCCGCCCGAGGGAGCGGATGGCTCCGAGGCCGCCGAGGTCCAGAGGGTAGTGGCCGATCTTGAACAGGACAGCGGGGACGGAGCGGTCGAAGTCGGCCACGGGCGTCTGCGACGCGGGCATCCGCGCGGCCGGACTCACGGCGTCGCCCTACTCCTGCAGGGTGCAACGGGAACGCCAACCAGCCCCGTGACGCGCTCGGGATTCACTGAGAACACCCTAGTGGGGTGGGTGCGTCGCCCAGGATGCTGGACGTGGTGGATGTGCGTGTTCCGGATATGAGCGGCCGATGGCAACCAGTAGAGGGCCGAGGTGTGTCTCATCACCGCCGTTCCCAATGTGCAGATCGGCCGCGGACAACGCCCCGACTGGTTTGCCGTCGTGGGCAACTCGTGCGCGACAAGAGCGAACTCGGTGGTGGCAGAGGTGACCCGGACGGTGGCTCGAACGCGTCAGCCGGACCAAGAGATCGGCGGTTCGAATCCGACCGGCGGCTGTCGGTGGAATTCACCTCGGCCTCTGAGTCTCCGACGGTTGAGGCCGTCGTGACTCCACAGGTCCCGGCGTGGCCGTATCGAAGACCATCTCGGGCGGCGAGGTCCATCGTGTCTGGCCAGGTCCTTGACCTGCAACTTCGCCTTGGCCATCGGATCGTTTCGTGAGCCGTCCGGTACGATGAGGGCAATGGAGCCCACAGCCGCGATCGCCGACGAGGGTGCCTGGTAGGTGGCGCGGCGCCTCGATGTTGAGACCGTCAACCGGAGTGGGACTGTGGTCCGAGCGTTGGCGAGCCTGAATGAAGCCCTCGGTCACCACTCCACGGACCCGGCACATTCCGAGGGCATGGATCCACCGATCATCGGCACCTGGCGGCTCGCTGCGTTCCGTTCGTCACCAGGCCGGCAACTCTCCGGAAGAGCGTGCTGCGGTCCTGTGGCGCCGTGACGGCACCGTCCCCGATCAACGGCCCCTCGATGTCCCGCTGGGACAGGTGAACGGTGGCCGAGGTGGTGGGCCTGCGCGCCCCGCTTGTGGGGTTGGACTGGCTCGAGGCCTGTGCCCTCTCGTCGGACCAGGTGCTCTCGCGCCTGCGGAGTGGCCCGGGGGGACTGTCCGGGAGTGATGTGGCGGAGCGGCTGCAACAGTTCGGCCCGAACGCACTCAGGACGCATCGGGTGCAGGCCTCCGCCGTCCTCCTCCGTCAGATCCGGAACCCGATACTCCTGCTTCTCCTCGGAGCCGCGCTGGTGTCGGGACTGACGGGTGGCGGCACCAATGCGGTGATCATCACGGTGATCGTCGCCCTCAGCGTCGGGCTGGGCTTCTTCAATGAGTACCGGGCAGAGGTGGCCATGGCCTCGCTCCGCGGCAAGATACGGCATGAGACCGAGGTCCTGAGAGACGGACGGGCGATCCGGGTGCCGGTGATCGAGCTCGTGCCTGGCGACGTGGTGACACTCCGGATCGGCAGCCTCGTTCCGGCCGACCTCCGCCTGCTCGAGGTCGACGAGTTCGAGTGCGATGAAGGGCTGTTGACCGGTGAGTCGATGTCCGTGGCCAAGTCGGTGGAGCCCACCACTGACCGCTCGCCGTCGGATCAGCCGGGATGTGCCTTCATGGGGACCATCGTCCACCAGGGGTCGGCCCGTGGCGTGGTGGTTCGGACCGGAGCTCGCACAGCGTTCGGCCAGATCGCTGCGGGCCTGTCCGACAAGCAGGGTCAGACCGCCTTCGAGGCGGGCCTGTCGCGCTTCTCGCGTTTCTTGTTCGGGGTGGCCGCGGTGCTGACGGCGTTCATCTTCATCGTCAACGTGGCGCTGTCCCGGCCCCTCATCGAAGCCCTGCTCTTCTCGCTGGCCATTGCCGTGGGCATCGCCCCCGAGATGATGCCGGCGATCGTGACCGTGAGCCTGTCTGCCGGATCGAGGGCGCTGGTGGCGAAGAAGGTCTTGGTCAAGAGGCTGGTGGCGATCGAGGATCTGGGGAACATCGAGATCCTCTTCACGGACAAGACCGGCACCCTCACCGAGGGAGTGATCACCTTCGATCGCAGCCTCGACCCTGCCGGCACGGCGAGCGATCGACCACTGCTGTTCGGACTGGTGTGCAACGAGGCGACCGTCACCGACGAGGGCGCCGTCGGGGGAAACGCCTTGGATCAGGCCCTGTGGTCGGCACCTGGAGGGGAGACCGCCGTCAGGGCTGCCACCTTCCGGCACCTTGGGATCCTTCCCTTCGACCACGAGCGCCAGATGGCCTCGGTGCTGGCCACCGATCCCTCGGGAAGCCAGATCCTGATCACCAAGGGCGCACCCGAGGTCGTTCTGGCCCGATGCGGGCTCGTCCCCGACGGCACTCGGCCGATGCTCGAGGCACTGTTCTCCGAAGGGGCCCGGGTGGTGGCCGTGGCATCCCGGTCCGCCGACGGCATGGCGGATGTATCCCCGGCGGACGAGCAGGGGTTGGATCTCGTCGGGTTCCTCACGTTCGCCGACAGACCGAAGACCGACGCCGGCTCCTCCATCGTCCAGCTCCAACAGCTGGGGGTCGAGGTCAAGATCATCACCGGGGACAACGGCCTCGTGGCGGTGAAGGTGTGCTCGGACATCGGCATCGACTGCGCCGGCGTGCTCAATGGAGCCGAGGTCGGATCGCTCGATGACGACCAGCTCGCATCGGCCATACCGACCACGACGGTGTTCGCCCGGATCAGCCCCGAGCAGAAGTCGCGCATCATCAAGGTGGCCCGGCGCACCGGAAAGGACGTGGCGTTCCTGGGAGACGGAGTCAATGACGCGGTGGCCCTCCACCATGCCGACGTCGGGATCTCGGTGGACTCGGGAACGGACGTGGCCAAGGATGCTGCCGACGTTGTGCTGCTCGACAAGGACCTCGGGGTGCTGGCCGAAGGGGTGATGGAGGGACGCCGGATCTTCGCCAACACGATGAAGTACGTGCTGATGTCGACGTCCTCGAACTTCGGCAACATGTTCAGCGCCGCCGGGGCCTCGGCGTTCCTGTCCTTCCTGCCGATGCTTCCGACGCAGATCCTCCTCAACAACCTCCTCTACAACGGCGGCCAGCTGGCCATACCGACGGACCGGGTGGACCCTGAGGCGCTGGCCCGGCCGGCGGCGTGGGACATGAAGTTCATCCGGCGATTCATGTCGGTGTTCGGCCCGGTGAGCTCGGTCTTCGACTTCATCACCTTCTGGGTGATGCTGTCGGTGCTCGACGCCGGCCACACCGAGTTCAGGACCGGTTGGTTCGTCGAGTCGATCGCGACACAGACCTTGGTCATCTATGTGATCCGGACCCGACGGGTCCCGTTCTTCAAGAGCCGGCCCAGCCTGCCCATGTTGCTGGTGCCGACCGCGGCGGCTCTGATCGGAGCGATCCTTCCCTACACCGGGCTGGCCCACTTGCTGGGGTTCACCCCACTGCCGACGACCTTCTTCCTGATCCTGTTCGGGATGGTGGTCGTGTACCTGGTGTTGGTCGAACTGGCCAAGACCCGGTTCTACCGCGTCCCCCATCCACGGACCCCGCGACTCGCCCTGTCCCATGCCGAGCGGCTGGAACGGCGGATTCGCCGCCGTGCGTCACACTTCACCCACCACGCCACCCACGGGTGAGGGGCGACCCACACCCGTGGGACCCCGGGATTCGGCCCGGGAGCGCGAAGGCATGCGACGTCAAGCTCCCCGTGGGGATCGACCGCTTCACCCCCAGCTCGACCCGGCGACGGTCGGGTCGGCGGATCGTGGCTCATGGCGAATCCTCCCCGAGGAGTGTCGGCCGGCGATCATGAGGACTGGGAACCCACGGCGCGGCGGCGTTCGCATCGGGGAGGAGCAGTACCGGGAGCACCGAGTGGCCCAGCACTTCTCTGACCACTCGGGCCCGTTCGGGTGCCGGGTTCTGGGACCAGCTCAAGACGACCAGGTCGGTGTCGACTTCCTCGGAGACCTCGGCCACCCGAGCAGCGATCGGGCCAGTCCGGAACTCCATCCGGGTGGCGTCGGGGCAGTGGCGAACGATGAACTCCCTTCCCAGGATGTCCAGGTCGCGGACAGGCCGATCCAGCATGGCGGGCAAGGTTGATTCGTTGAACACGTGGAGGACCACAAGCTCCACATCGCCGACCAGCAGTGGCGCCAGCTGCTCCAGCACAGGTCGAGACGACACCTCGGTGCCTTCCAGCGGCACCAGCAGCCGTTCGATGCGGCCGGAAGGGGCCGCCTGGGGAGAGACCACCACCACCGGCTTGACCGCATGCTCGAGAATGTGCCGAGCCGTTCGTCCGACATAGGGGTGACGGTGGGGTGAATCCCGGGCGCCGATGACCACTGCGACTACTTCCGGCCTATCGGCTGCAGCGAGCAGGGAAGGCCCGACCTGCCCTTCGAGCAGGTGAATGGGCACATCGCCGTGGCCCGCCACGAACTGAGGTGCGGTGACCGACCCTGCCGGCTCGACGCCGACGTGGACAGCCTCCACGTGTGCCCCAGTCAACGTGCCCATCGCCATGGCCACTTCCATGACCGGTCCCGCGGTGACGGTGCTGTCCAGCGCAGCAAGAACGATGGTCATCGATGACTCCCTTGGGCAGTTGCTCCGTTGAGAATGGTGGTGACGCCGCCCGGACACCGTTGCGGTGCCTGGTCAGCGATGCGCACGTCAAGGGGGGCGTCACAGGTGACGACGACCCGGTCGTGCTCGGCTCGGATGCTGACGGCCTGCCCGCCGAAACGAAAGGTGAGGCCGAGCGCTCGCCAGGTGTCTGGCAGCGTGGGGCTGACGGCCAGACGCCTCCCCTCGGCGCGCAGGCCCAGGAATCCGAATGCCAGTGCCTGCCACACCCCACCCA
The DNA here is from genome assembly GCA_017883065.1 of Acidimicrobiales bacterium. Taxonomy (GTDB): domain Bacteria; phylum Actinomycetota; class Acidimicrobiia; order Acidimicrobiales; family RAAP-2; genus Bog-756. The sequence continues at coordinate 4,898 of JADGOG010000159.1, forward strand.
GGGTCGCCAGATGCAGTCCATCTGCGGTCGTGCCGGTGAGATCATCGAGGTCGAGGCGCATGGCCAGGCGGAACAGTCTGAGTGCCCGCTCCGGCTGCCCCGCACGTGCCAGCAACGCCGCGTGGATGGCGGGGGAGAGGGAGCTGCCGTGAGCCGTCCGGGGCTCGTAGAAGGCCAGGCATGACTCCAGCGACCCGGGAACCACCTCCTCTGGCACGAGGTGGTGGAGCATGAGCACGTCGGCCTGCTTGATGAGCTGTGACCCGGCCACTCGGTCGACGCCGAGCAAGAGGTCGGCGACGACCGGTGGCTCCGCGAACTGGGAGATGACCAGAGGCTCCAAGTCGAAGTAGCCGGCAAACTGCTCGTAGCATCCCCGCTCGGAACTCCAACCATCGACCAGACGATCGGCCAGCGCCTGCCAGACCACCGATTCGTCACCGTTGCCGGACTGCGCGAGGAGCTCCGCCCCCCTCCGTAGGTTCCATCTGGCCATGACGTTGGTGAAGGCGTTGTCGTCGACGACCTGATGGTATTCGTCGGGCCCCATCACCCCGCAGAGGTGGCCCTTGCCGTCGGCATCGGTCCGAATGCGGCTGGCCCAGTAGCGGGCGGTGTCGACGATCAGGTCTCGTCCCGGCTCGGCGAGGAAGGTCGTGTCGCCGGTCCATGCCGAGTACTGTGCGGCCGCCCAAGCCACGTCGGCCACGATGTGCTCTTCGTGGGTGCCGGTGGCGATCGGAATGAGCTCGTTCTGGCGTCCTCGGACCAGGCGGGGCGTGACATCGGTGCCGTCCCCGGCGGACTCCCAGGGGAAGCGCGCCCCGGACAAGCCCAGGGCACCGGCCGCAGCCCTGGCCGCCGGCAGGCGACGGATCCGGTAGTCGAGCATGGCTCGGGCCGCC
>JADGOG010000065.1 GCA_017883065.1 Acidimicrobiales bacterium
CGGCTCATCCCCCACCCCCTCCACCTCGAGCTCGCACTCGAAGGAAGCCCGCTGGCGACCGTACCCGTTGCGTCGGACGGCCAGGTCGATCACCCCGAAGCGCCGTTGATCGGGCCGACCGTCGAGCACGTCACCGGCCAACATGATCATGCCGGCGCAGGTGCCGAATACCGGGAGGCCTTCGGCGAACGCGGAGGCCAGTGGATCGTACAGGCCGGACGATTCGAGCAGGAAGGAGAGGGTGGTCGACTCACCACCCGGAATGATCACCCCGCGAAGGCCGAACAGATCCTCCGGCCTTCGCACCAGGGACGCCGTCTCCCCCAGGTCGGCCAGGGCCGAGACATGCTCGCGGACATCACCCTGGAGAGCGAGGACCCCCACGGTCATGGACGGACCTCTCGGCGGCGCCCTCCGGCGCGCCCGTCACCAACCACGCTCGGCCAGGTGGACCCCGAGCGTGCCGATCTCCTGACCGGCCATGGCGTCACCCAGTCCCGTGGACACCTTGGCCACCAGGTCGGCATCGGTGAAGTGGGCCGTGGCCTCGACGACGGCACGGGCCATCTGCGAGGGATTGCTGCTCTTGAAGATCCCCGAGCCCACGAAGACCGCTTCGGCCCCGAGCTGCATGACCAACGAGGCGTCGGCGGGGGTGGCGATGCCCCCGGCACAGAACAGCGGCACCGGCAGGCGCCCGGTGCTGGCGATCTCCTGGACCAGCCCGATGGGGGCGGCCAGGTCCTTCGCCCACCCGTAGAGCTCGGCCGAATCCGCCTCGGTGACCCGACGGATGTCACCCAGGATGGACCGCAGGTGCCGCACCGCCTCGACGATGTTGCCGGTGCCCGCCTCACCCTTGGAGCGGATCATCGCCGCACCCTCCGAGATGCGCCGCAGCGCCTCGCCGAGATTGGTGGCGCCGCACACGAAGGGAACGTCGTAGCCCCACTTGTCGATGTGGTGGGCCTCGTCGGCCGGGGTCAGTACTTCGCTCTCGTCGATGTAGTCGACGCCGAGGGCGGCCAGGACCTGCGCCTCGGCGAAGTGCCCGATTCGGGCCTTGGCCATGACCGGGACGGTGACCGCGGCCTTGATGCCTTCGATGAGGGCCGGATCGCTCATCCGGGCGACGCCCCCGTCGCGGCGGATGTCGGCCGGCACCCGCTCGAGGGCCATGACGGCCACGGCACCGGCGTCCTCGGCCACCTTGGCCTGCTCGGCATCGACCACGTCCATGATCACGCCGCCGCGCAGCATCTCGGCCAACCCGCGCTTCACGGTGAAGGTTCCCGTCGGGCGGGCGTTCGAGTCGGGATCACGCGCGGTATCGGCCATGGTCCACATTCTACTCCCGGCCACCCGGGTGGCAGCCCGGACGCGACACCGGCCGCCCCCGAGGGGCGGCCGGTGTCGGCAGTCCGGTCGAACCTGGCCGGGCTCAGGCCTGGAGGACGGCTTCCAGCTCGATCTGGATGTCGACCTTCTTGGCGACGACGAGGCCACCGGCCTCCATGACCGCACCGAAGGCGACTCCGAAGTCCTCACGGTTGATGGTGGTCGACGCGCTGAACCCGACCCGATGGTTGCCGTACGGGTCCTTCACGACGCCCTCGAGGCTGACGTCGAGGGTGACGGACTTGGTCACCCCGCGGATGGTCAGATCTCCTTCGAGCTTGAACTCGGTCGGGGTCTCCGCCTTGATGGTCGTGCTGGTGAAGGTCCAGGTGGGGTGGTTCTCCACGTCGAAGAAATCGTTGGTCTTGAGATGACCGTCACGATTCTCGTCACGGGTGTCCACGCTGCCGGCCTCGATGGTGACCGACGCCTTGGAGTCGGCAGGGTCCTCGGCCAGGACCAGGGTGCCCTTGAACGCACTGAACCGACCACGGACCTTGGACACCGCCATGTGGCGGACGGCGAACCCGAGCTCGGTGTGGGTGGGATCGATGTCGTAGGTGCCCACGGCCGGGTACTCGACGCCGTTGACGGTCCTGCTGGTGACTTCTGCTGCTGTGGACATGGCTGCTCCTTGGGTCTCGTGCATCGGGCTCACCGTCGGTTCGCAACTCTCGTGCGCACGGTCGTCCGACTTCGTTGTATCCACAACTATAGCCGGCAATAGTTGCCACCGCAACTATCCACCCCGTATCTTGTACACTGGCGGCATGGCACGACTGCTGGAATCAGAAGACGAACGGCTGACCACGGTCGGCCTCCTGATGGAGTCGGCATCCGGGCTCCGGCGGGTGTTCCAACGCCGGATCTCCACGGAGAGTTCGCTGTCCAGCCAGTCGTTCGACGTGCTCATCCGCCTGGCCCGCACGCCCGGGGGCGAACTACGGATGAGCGAGCTCGCCGCCCAGACCTCGCTCACCCCGAGCGGGCTCACACGCTCGATCGACCGTCTTCAGGAGCAGGGACTGGTGGTGCGGCGGGTGTGCCCTGAGGACCGCCGAGGTGCCTTCGCCGTCCTCACCGAGGATGGCCAATCGGTGATGGACCGCGCCATCCCCGTTCACATCGAGCACATCAACGAAGTCCTGAGCGACCTGTTCACCCCCGAGGAGGAGGCGACGCTGTCCGACCTCCTGCGTCGGCTACGCGATCATCTCTACGACGCGGACACCGGGTGGGGGATCTCGCCTGACGATGCCGAGCCCTGTCCGTCGGCCGGCTAGGAGGGCAGATCCGCCACTACCGTCGGCGGATCCAGCCGGTCAGCGCAGTGCCTGGGCGGCGGCGCGGACCCTGGTGTCGTCCAGGTTCCCTTCCACCAACTCGCCGGCCGCACCGACCATCGGGTCGAACCACAGCCATCGTGTCAACAGGGCCGTACGCCCCTGACCCGGCGGCCAGGTCGGAACCGGGCCGTCCGGATCGGCCATGACCTCGAGTGCCGAGCCGATCCCCGGGGGATAGCGAACCACCCGGGCCGCCCGTTGGTCGGCGTCGAACTCACGGCCGCTCCCGATCAGCCGGTGCACACGACCCACACCCCAGGCGGCACCACCCACGGTGGCCCACAGGACGGACGTCACCACGGCGGCTCCGGCCACCACCGTGTCGTACCTCTTGATATGCACCAGTTCGTGGGCCAGCACGCCTTCCAACTCCACCAGGGTCAACGTTGCGTCGAGCCCGGAAGTCACCACCAACGTCGCACCGGCAGGATCACGTCCGACCGACATGGCGTTGGGCACGGCGCTGTCCACCACGCAGATGGTCGGACGCGGGAGCCCCATCGTGGCGCAGAGGCCGTCGACCAGATTGTGCAGACGGGGATGCTCCCACTCGTGGCTGGGACGCGCTCCGACGGCACGCAGAACGGCCCCGGGCGCCCGATTCCAGAGCCAGACCAACAGACCGGCACCCAGCACGACGAAGGCCAGCGCACCGACCAGGAGGGGCAGGCCCGCGGCGATCAGGATCAGACCGGCGACCAGACCGGCGACCAGACCGGGGGCCCAGGTGAGTCGGAGCGCCTTCTTCTTGTTCGACCGTACGGCGGCCGCATCTTCGGCGCTCTCCGCGTTCCGCTCGGCGACACTGACGGCGGGGACCACGGGCTCGGTCTCGGGACGAGAACCGCCACTTCTCGACCTGCCCGAACGGTCCGATCCCCGGTTGGATGAGGACTGTCGAGATGAATGGTTGCCCCCCCTCGGCTGGGACGAGGTGCCGCTCCGGCCTCCCCCGCTCCGATTCCCCGAATTTCCGCCGCCACCGCCCCCTCCCCCTCTGCCGCCGCTGCTTCGGTTTCGGTTGCGATTCCGGTTGCGGTTGCGGTTCGAGGAGCCGCCCGAACCGCCTGATCCGGATCGCCCGGGAGCACCGCCCGACCCGCCTCCAGATCGGCCCGAGGCCGGTGAGTCGCCTGCGGAGGAGTTGCCGGATTCGTTGCTCGAGGCGTCGCTCATGGTCTGAGCAGTGTACGGCGGGTCAGCTCGGGGGGCGGACCATCGCGTCCCGGTAGTGCCCTTCGTACCAGTCGGCCAGGGAATCCATCGACCACGCCGAGGCCCGATCGGACGCCTCCGCCAACCACCGGCGTCGACCCGCTCGGGGATCTGATGCGTTGCCGGCGCCCGGTGCCGCGACGATCCCCTGCTCACCGGTGAGCGCACCGGTCAACGCCGTGGCCAACGACTGCCCCTCCCCCGGGGATGCCAGCACGGCGTGGCCTCCGGCCGCCTCGCGGTACCCGTCGATATCACTGGCCACCACCACGGTCCCAGCGGCCATCGCCTCGAGGAGCACCATGCCGAAGGACTCACCGCCGAGGGAAGGGGCGCACAGGACGTCGGCGCCCACCAGACGTCGGTCCTTCTCGGATTCGGACAGGATGCCCAGCCACTCGACGTCGGGCGAGGCCGGGAACCGACGCCGGAGGTCCTCGGTCTGGGGGCCGTCGCCGCCGATCCACAGCACCGGACGGCCGGATCGTCCCGGGACCCACTCGACGGGGGGCCCGTCGAGCAGACGGGAGAACGCCTCGAGCAGCACGGCCAGGCCCTTGCGCTCCTCGTGCCGACCGAGGAAGAGCACCGTCGGACGGTCCGACGGCCACGGCTCCACTTCCCGGTAACGGTCGACCTCGACGCCGTTGAAGCCGACGAGACACGGGGCACCCAGTGCGGTCTCCACGGTCGCACGCGCCGCCTCGGACACCGCACAGCGGACGGCGAAACGGGTGGACAGGTGCCGGATGACCGGAGCCAGCACGGTGTAGAACGCGCTGCCCCCGCTCCGGTGGAACGTGGCCACCACCGGCGGGAGGTGTCCCCCCACCAGCAGGCCGTAGGGCAGTCCGGGGGCGAACGGCTCATGCACGTGCACCACGTCGAACCCGCCCGACACCAGCGTACGGCGGGCGCGAACCACGGCCGACACCGACACGGAGACCGGTGCCACTGACCCGTTGGCCGGCAGGGCGGTCGAATGACCGGTGGCCACCAGGTCGATGCCGTGGGGAGCATCGTCCACCCGGTCCAGCGGAGCGAACACGGTGACGCTGTGCCCACGGGCGGCCAGCACCCGGGCCAGTCCGATGACCTGGCCCTGCACGCCACCGGGTCTCGACAGGCTGTAGGGGCAGACCAGTGCGATCCGAAGGGGATCGGCGGTGGCCGACCGGCCGGTGGTCACCGACCGTTCAGTCCATCATCGAACGGCGTTCACGCCGACGGCTCCATTTGACGCCGTACATGGCGTCGTCGGCCCTGCTCAGCAGCTTCGACGGATCGGTGTCCGGATTGTCGGCGAAGACTCCGCCGACCGACGCCAGTACCGAGAGGGTCCGGCCTTCGATCCGGTACGGACGGGCCAGTGCCGACGAGATGCGCTCGGCGATCCTCAGCATCTCCTCTTCGCCGCTCTCGATGTCGCAGACCACGACGAACTCGTCCCCACCCAGTCGCGCCACCGTGTCCGAGGGTCGCACGATGGCGGACAGCCGGCGGGCCACGGCGATCAACATGTCGTCGCCGACATCGTGACCGAGGACGTCGTTGATCTCCTTGAACTCGTCGAGGTCGAGCAGGTACACCGCCACTCCCCGTTGGGAATCGCCGGCGTGAGGGGACGGCGAGGAGCGGACGTCGCGCTGAAGGGCATCGATGGCCTCCTGCAACCGCTCGGCCAACAAGGTCCGGTTGCCCAGCCCCGTCAAGGGATCGTGGAGGGCCAGGACGGCAAGCCGCTCCTCGTTGAGCTTCTGCTCGGTGACGTCGTGCATGGCCACCACGGCTCCGAGCATCCATCCCTCGTCATCGACCAGGGCCTGGCCGTTGACGCTCACCTTGCGCCGATCCCCCACCTCGGACTCCAGGACCAGCTCGACGTCGCGCAGCTTCTCCCCCGACATGGCCCGGATCAGGGGATTCTCGCGCTGGGCCATGGGTGACCCGTCCGCCCGGCGCAGACCCTGATCGGAGGGGATCTTCCCGATCGGATCGGTGCCCTCGCCCAGACCGTGGAGCCTGCGGGCCGACGGGTTGAACACGGTGATCCGACCCTCGGCGTCGCAGGCCACGATCCCCTCCTCCAGCGTGTCCAGCAGCACCTGGAGGAATCGCTCCTCGCGCCGGAGCTCGGCAGCGGACTGGCGGGCCTCGGTGATGTCACTGAACGAGGCGACGGCGCCGGTGACCTCTCCCTCCGAACCGAGCATGGCCTGGGCGTTGGCCCGGACCCACATGATCTTGTTGCCGTGGCGACGCACCCCGAGGACGATGCCCACCGAGCGCCGTCCTCCCCGAAGGCTGGCCGCAAGTGGGTGCTCGTCGGATCGGATCGCCTCCCCGTCGGCACCGATCACCTCCAGACCGGCGCCTGCCCCGGCCTCGAGGAGATCGTCGAGTCGCTGGCCCAGGATCCGCACCCTCGGCGCTTCGAACATCACCTCGAACGCCTCGTTGACCCTGACGATGGTGCCGCCGGCATCGACCATCATCACGCCGTCGGCCAGGGACTCGATGATGGTGGCCTGCCGTCGGTCGCTGTCGCGCACCCGTTGCTCAAGTCGCTTGCGCTCGGTGATGTCCCGCACGTTGACCACGATCCCGCCGATGGGATCGTCGAGGTGGTTGGCGGCGAAGACGTCGAGATCGATCGGCGTCCCGTCCGCCCGGAGCGTGCACATCTCGAGGGAGACCGACAGCCGTCGCCGGGCCACCAGGTCGCGGAAGAGGGCGCGCACCGGATCGACACTCATGCTGTCGAACAGGGCGAAGGCGTCCAGACCCACGGCGTCGGTCACGTCATACCCGAACAGTCGTTCGGCGGACGCGCTGACGAACACGAACCTGCCGTCGCGGTCGATGACCGCCACCACGTCGAATTCGTGCTCCTCCAACGACTGGAACCGGAGAGCCCCGCCCGACCCGTTCCCCTGGGCCGGGGCGGCTTCGTCCGGATTCAATGACGGCACCGTCCGGTATCCCCGAGCGCGGCCCACCACCACCGAGGGTCCCAGCACTTCGAATTCCGCATCGCCGGTCACCGGTCTCGCCTCGTACTTGGTCACGCCGCCCGGCCCGGCCGGTCGCTCAGCCACAGGGGCTGGAACACATGCCACTGGTCGGGTGCACGCCGGATCAGACCTTCGAGCCGGGTGGCCAGCTCCTGGGTGAGACGGGACACGTCCTGGCGCAAGGTGCCCTGCCGTGTGGTGTCGAGGGGGGCTTCCACCACCGCCTGGTGGTCGGAACCGGGTCCGCTGTACACCGCGCCGGTAGTCAGCACGGCCCCGCTGCGCAGAGCGAGCGTGGCCGGACCGGCCGGCATGGTGGTGGTCTCGCCGAAGAACTCGACCTCGATGCCGTTCCCCACCAGGTCGCGATCGCTGAGCAGACCGACCAGCTTGCCCGCCCGTAGCGCACGGTTGATGGCGCTGCCCGAGGAAGAGTCCAGCGGCACGATGTTCAGTCCCATCGCCGCCCGCTGCTCCACGAAGTGGTCAAAGAGCTCGGGGGGCTCGATGCGTTCGGCTACCGAGGTCATCGGCATGTCCTGGGTGGCCAGGAAGGCTCCACCGAACTCCCAACTACCGATGTGCGGCAGCACCAAGATCACACCCCTTCCGGCCGCCATGCCCTCCTGGAGGTATTCGAACCCCTGGACGAACGTGCGCTCCTCGACCTCGATCGGCGACGTGCTGGGCAGGCGGGCTCCCTCGACCCAGTAGCGAGCGTAGGTGCGGAACGACTTGCGTGCCCACCGATCGAGCACCGCTGTATCGGATTCCTCCGCTCCTACCACTCTGCGTAGGTTGTTGACCACCATCCGGCGTTGATTACCTCGTACCCGGTACATCACGTCGCCGACCCGGTTGGCCACGGCGAGCGCCACCGGCTCGGGTAGCGCGGCCAAGGCGCGGCCCAGAGTGGTGTAGGTGCGGAAGATTGCCTGCCCCTTGTTCACGAGCCCTCGTTCTCGATCAACCGGCGGTCCGGCGAATCAGGGCTGGCGACGGCCGGAGCGCTGTCGGATGCCCTGTCTGGCATTCCGAGCACGCCAGGTCCTACCGGACCGGCTGGCCAACTCCCCCTGGCGTCGTGCCCGCCAGCGTGACGGAGACGCAGATGCGGTCCGGCCTCCGGATCGTGCCACGGTCCGGGTACGGCGGTGGCGCCGAGGCACGGCTGCCGGCACCGGAGCCTCGGCCAGGCGCCAGACCTTGAGGAACCTTCCCATCGCGGTGATACAGGTGAGGACCAGCATGATCCACAACACCGGCACCAGGAACACCGGGGAGAGGAAGCCGAAGCCGAGCAGGATCATCCGCTCGGCCCGCTCCATCAACCCGCCCTTGGCCGAGATGCCCAGCGACTCCGCCTTCGCACGTTGATACGACACCAAGGTGGTGGCCGCCAACACGGCAAAGGGCAAGATGACCAGGTGGCCGGGGTGGGTGGAGACCAGGTACCAGGCGACTCCTCCGAGGATGAGCGCGTCCGACACCCGGTCGGTGACCGAGTCGAAGAACGCGCCGCGCACCGACGAGGTGCCCGAAGCCTTGGCCACCGGTCCGTCCAACAGGTCGTGGAGCCCGGTGAGGATGAGCAGGAGGATGCCCAGGTGGAGGTGGCCGCTGGCCACGGCCACCGCAGTGGCGGCAGCCGAAAGGAGTCCGGTGGCCGTGAGCATGTCGGCCGTGACTCCGGACCGCTGCAGCGTCCGGCCCGCAGGACCGGTCGCCCGGTCAACTGTGTCGCGCCATCGCCCGTCAAACATGGAATATCCTCCAGAAAGGTCACCAAACCCTACCATCTGCTAGCTCGAGTGAGCAGTTGTGCGCCCAGGTCACCGCACAGATGCAGGCGCTCAGAGCACCAACGGCTTGACCGGGGCCATGATCAGCGAGGGGTTGTCCTTCCAGTCCACACCGGGAACGTCGATGTACAGCTCGATCTCGTTCCCGTCAGGATCGTGGATGTACAGGCTGTGGGTCACCGTGTGGTCGCTGGACCCCACGATGGTGACTCCGTGCTCCTGCAGGCGGGTCACCACCGCCCGTAGCTCGTCGTCGGAGTCGCCCACCTTCAGGCCGAAGTGGTACAGACCGAGATGGCGACCCCTCGGCTGAGGTGCGGCATCCTCCCCCACCTCGATGAGGAGGAGTTCATGGTGCGTTCGGCCCGAACTGAATGCCGCCGCCGGGACGCCGAGCGTGACCGGGAAGGCCGGCTCCCATCCGAGGACCTCGCCGTAGAACGCCGCCGATCGCTGGACGTCCTTCACGTAGAGCACCAGGTGCCCGAGCTCCTTAATCTCCATGGCCCACCTCCTCCTCTGTTGTCCCTAGCTGCTGTCTGTGCTGTCTGTGCTGTCTGAGCCGTCTGTGCTGTCTGAGCCGCGACTGGCATCTGTGTGCGCCTGTGACCGTGACCAAGACGTCTCCCGCACGGGTCAACCCGGGACGGCAGGATTCGATTCCGCCACGGCCCCGTCCCGTTCAGGTGGGCCAGGCGTCCACCAGTCGCTGCCACGACACCGACAGCGCCTCGGGGAGGACCCGGGCCCCGGCCACCGCGGTCATGAAGTTGGTGTCCCCGAGCCAGCGGGGCACGGCATGGAGGTGCAGATGCCGGGGGATGCCGGCGCCGGCCGCCTGGCCCAGGTTGGCCCCGAGGTTGATCCCTTCAGGCCCGTAGGCGGCGTCGAGCGCAGCCACCCCGAGGCGCAGGGTCGACCACATCTCGGCCCCCTCCTCGTCGGTGATCTCGCCCAGCGAACCGACGTGCCGGAAGGGCAGCACCATCAGGTGTCCGCTGGCATAGGGGTAGGCGTTGAGGACGGCGAAGGTGAGGTCGCCGACCCAGAGGACACCGTTGTCCGCCGACGGCGGGCCACTTGCCGCGATCCGACAGAACACGCAGGGGTCACCTCGCACCCCACCGCCACTGGGTGCTTCGTCCGCCGAGACGCCGGTGGTCGGTCCGATGACGTACTCGCTCCTCCAGCCGGCCCAGAGGTGCTCGAGGCTCACTGTGCTACTTCGGGGATCCGGCGCTCGGCGATCTCGGTCTCCAGCATCTCGGTGAACTCGGTCAGCTCGATCCCACGGTCGGGGCGGGCGCTCCCCCGCCGGTTGACTCCCACCGTGCCTGCGGCGACGTCTTCGTCCCCGACCACCAGGATGTAGGGGATCTTGAGGAGCTTGGCGCGACGGATCCGTGCCCCCAGGGGCTCGTCGGCCGGGTCCACGGTCACCCGGGCTCCCACCGCCCGCAGCCGATCGGCGACTTTGTCCGCATAGTGCTCGTGGTCGTCTCGCACCCCGAGTACCCGAACCTGCTCCGGTGACATCCAGGTGGGCAGGGCACCGGCGTAGTGCTCCAGCAGGATGGCGAAGAAGCGTTCCACCGACCCGAACAGGGCCCGGTGGATCATGATCGGGCGGTGCCGGTCATTGTCGGCGCCGATGTACTCGGCCTCGAAGCGCTGAGGGGTCTGGAAGTCGAGCTGGATGGTGGACATCTGGTGGGTCCGGCCGATGGCGTCCCGGGCCTGGACCGAGATCTTCGGTCCGTAGAAGGCGCCCCCACCCTCGTCGAGGACCAGGTCGAGGTCCATGGCCAACGCCGTGGTGCGGAGCGTCTCGGTGGCCTCCTCCCACTCCTCGGGGGTGCCCACCGCCTTGCCCTCAGGCCGCGTGGACAACTCGAGGAAGAAGTCCTCCAGACCGAAATCACGCAGGAGGGAGAGGACGAAGCTGAGCGTGGTGTGCAGCTCGTCGGCCATCTGCTCACGGGTGCAGAAGATGTGGGCGTCGTCCTGGGTCATCCCACGGACCCGGGTCAGTCCGTGGACCACGCCGGACTTCTCGTAGCGGTAGACGGTCCCGAACTCGAAGAGCCGCATGGGGAGCTCGCGGTACGAGCGCTGGCTGCTCTTGAAGATGAGCACGTGGAACGGGCAGTTCATCGGCTTCAGGTAGTACTGCTGCCCGCCGTCGAGCTCCATCGGGGGGAACATGCCGTCGGCGAACCAGTCCAGGTGGCCCGAGGTCTCGAACAGCTCCGCCTTGGTGATGTGGGGTGTGGTGACGAACTGGTAGCCGGCGGCTTGGTGCCGCTGGAACGAGTAGTCCTCCATCAGTCGTCGGATGGTTCCTCCCTTGGGGTGGAACACGGGCAGGCCCGAACCGATCTCCTCGGGGAACGAAAAGAGGTCGAGCTCGGCGCCCAGCTTGCGATGGTCTCTCCGCTCGGCTTCGGCCCGGCGGTGCAGATGCTCGGCCAACGCCTTGTCCGACTCCCAGGCCGTGCCGTAGATCCGCTGGAGCTGCTGGCGCTTCTCGTCCCCGCGCCAGTAGGCACCGGCCACCCGCATCAGGGCGAAGTGCCCCAACCGGCTGGTGGACGGGACGTGGGGGCCGCGGCACAGGTCGGTGAAGGCCGGCGAATTCCAGTAGGTGGAGACCTGGGCCGCCTCGCCCCCCTCGGCCGGGGCATCCACCTCGTCGTGGCCGGCGCCGACCGCCTCGATGATCTCCCGCTTGAAGGGCTGATCCTCGAAGATGGCCAGACCCTCGTCGATGGTGTGCTCGTGGCGGACGAAGGGCTGGTCCTCGGCCATGATCTCGCGCATGGTGGCCTCGATCCGCTCGAGATCCTCGTCGCTGAAGTGTGCACCGCCGGGCAGCTCGAAGTCGTAGTAGAACCCGTCCTCGATCACCGGTCCGATGGCGTAGTGGGCCCCCGGCCACAGCCGAAGGACGGCCTGGGCCAGTACGTGGGCCGTCGAGTGGCGCAACACCGACCGCCCACCCTCGGACTCGGCCGTCAAGATGCTGACCTGGGCTCCGTCCCGAAGCGGCGTGTCGAGGTCGACCTCCGCTCCGTCGAAGGTGGCTGCCACCGCGGCTTTGGCCAGCCGGGGACCGATGGAGGCGGCGAACTGGAGGGCGGTGGTGCCGGCGTCGAGCTCCTTGGTCGAACCATCGGGAAGTCGAACGGTGACGGCTGCCATGGGTATGCCTTTCTCCATCGGGTGATTCAGGGTGCGATCAGGATCTACAGGGTAACGCCGAGCAGGCCCGCCCCCCGGACAACCGATCGCCCGGCCGCCGCCTCGGCGTCGAGCGCGGCCAGTGCTCCCGGTGTGTCCAGATCGTCGTCGAGGAACGAACGCACCAGATCCAGGCCGGGATCGGCCACCGGCGCCCCCGCGTCCGGCGCATCGGGGGGGGCGACTCCGAGCGAGGCGGCCCTCCACGCATGGAGGCGAGCGGCGGCTCGGGGCATGTCCTCGTCCGTCCACTCCCAGTCGGGTCGGTAGTGGTGGTGGAGGAGGGCCAGCCGGATCGCCGTCGGCTCCCACTCCTTGACCAGGTCACCGACGAACACCAAGTTGCCGAGCGACTTGGACATCTTGGTGCCGTCGAGCCCGACCAGTCCGACGTGGAGCCAGTGGCGGACGAATGGGCGCCCGGTCACCGACTCGGACTGGGCCGTCTCGCACTCATGATGGGGGAAGACCAGGTCACGTCCACCCCCGTGGACGTCGACGGTCTCCCCCAGCTCGCGGAGGGCCAGGGCCGAACACTCGATGTGCCAACCGGGGCGGCCGGGGCCCCAACGCGACTCCCAGGACGGCTCGTCGGGCAGCGACGGCTGCCACAGCACGAAGTCGAGGGGGTTGCGCTTGTTCGGATCATCGGGATTGCCCCCGTGCTCGGCTGCCATCGCCACCATGGTCGGCTGGTCGAGATGGCTCAGCGCCCCAAAGCGCTCGAAGGTGGTCACGTCGAAGTAGACGGCCCCGCCGGCCTGGTAGGCGTGGCCGGACTCGAGCACGGAGCCGATCAGGGTGAGGATCTCTGCGATGGCCGAGGTGGCGCGGGGTTCGGACCACGCCGCGATCAGGCCGAGGGCGGCCATGTCGGCGTCGAACCGGGCGATCTCCTCGGCGGCCAGATCGAGATAGTGGACGCCGAGCTCACGGGCCTTGCGCAGGATGTCGTCGTCGACGTCGGTCACGTTGCGGACGCACCGGGTCTCGTGTCCCAGGTCCCGCAATCTCCGCTGGAGCACGTCAAAGGTCAAGTAGACCTGCGCGTGGCCGAGGTGGGCGGAGTCGTAGGGGGTGATACCGCACGAGTAGAGCGTGGCCACCGGCCCAGGGTCGAGGGGTGCCACCTCACGACGGGCGGTGTCGTAGAGCCGGACAACTCCTCTTCTGTCCGCTCCTGCGTCCACCGTTCCTTCCCCTATTCCCTCAGTCAACCCGATCTCCGTCGACGACCCGGTCAGTGGCTGTCGTAGCCGGTCAACTGCATGGCAGCGTGGACCTTGTGGCGGATGTTCACGGTGATCAGGACGGCGGTGAACGCCTCGATGGGCGCGGCCTGGGCCAGGCTTCCGGCGTCCACCCCGCGCAGCCCGTCGATCCGGTCGACGAGCTCGACCGTGGCACTGGTCGCCTCGGAATGATCCGAACAGACCAGTACGTCGGCGACCACGGCGGTGGTCAGCGCCTCCATCTCCGATGCCGGGAGATGATGGAATGACGCCGACACCAACGACTCGGGAAGGACCGACTGGATGGTGGCGGCCACCGACCCACGGGGCGGGACCAGCGCCAGGAACTCCCGTCCCTGCTTGGCCAGGGCATTGGCCATCGATACCACCACCTTGCCGGCCAACGCCGAGGCCAGGGGCTTGACCGTGGCGACGGCGCTGTCCCACGGGGTGGCCACCACCACCAGGTCGCAGGAGACAACGCCCTCGTTGGAGGCCCCGGTAATCCTCAGGTGGCGATCCGGCCACGCCGCCACCAGGTCGGCGGCGATTCCAGCGGCCCGCTCCGCATCCCTCGACCCGATGACCACATCGTCGCCGGCCGCCGCCAGACGGACCGCCAGCCCTCGCCCGGCCGGGCCGGTGCCTCCCAGAATTCCGATGCGCATGGCCCCTACCCTTGCACAAGGCGTCACGGCCCCAGGAAGCGTTGAAGGTAACCTGACACGGTCATGGGACTCCTCGAAGGCAAGCGAATTCTGGTCACCGGCGTGCTGACGGACGCCTCACTGGCCTTCGCGGTGGCTCAGAGGGCCCAGCGTGAGGGCGCCGAGGTGGTGCTCAGCGGTGCCGGACGTGGTCTGTCGCTGACCAAGCGCACCGCCCGCAAGCTTCCTGTCGAGGCGGAGGTGTTGGAGATCGACGTCACCGAGCCCGACCAGCTGGCCGAGGCGGCCTCCACCCTGGCCGCTCGTTGGGATCAGATGGACGGGCTCCTCCACGCCATCGGCTACGCCCCTCCCGAATGCCTGGGCGGTGACATGTTCCAGGCCAACTGGGACCAGGTCCAGGTCGCGCTCCACGTGTCCGCCTACTCGTTGAAGGCCCTGGTGGAGGCGTTCCGGCCCCTGCTGAAGGCGGCCGGAGCCGAGGACGGACCCGGTGCCTCGGTGGTCGGGCTCGACTTCGATGCCACCGTGGCATGGCCGGCGTACGCGTGGATGGGCGTCTCCAAGGCGGCTCTGGAGTCCCTCTCGCGGTACCTGGCCCGCGACCTCGGTCCCGAGCGGATCCGGGTGAACCTGGTGGCGGCCGGACCGATCAAGACCTTGGCGGCCAAGTCGATCCCCGGGTTCACCGACTTCGAGGACACCTGGGCGGAGAAGGCTCCTCTGGGATGGGACGTACTGGACACCGACGTGGTGGCCCGGGCCTGTGTCGCCCTGTTCTCCGATCTCCTCCCCATGACCACCGGCGAGCTGCTCCATGTCGACGGCGGCGTGCACGCGGTGGGCGCCTGACCCACCCCGGCTCGGCGATGGGTCGCGTCGCTCGGCCGCCGTGCTGGTTGGTGATGGGCTCGCCCGGAGTCGCACCTTCGGGGTCGTCCGCTCCCGGGCTGTGCTAGCGACTAGGCGAACATCCATCGAGGGAAGGACCGGTCATGCTCAGTCCTGACGAACTGCGCCAACGAATCGACAACTATGTGCAGTCGATCAATGCCAGGGATCCGGAGGGCATCGCCGCCCTGTTCACCGAGGACGCCGTCCAGGCGGACCCGGCCTCCAACCCGCCGAACGTGGGCCGGGCCGCCATCACCTCGTTCTTCGAGGGGAGCATCGCCGCCAGCGAGTCATGGACGTTCACGGCCAAGACCATCCACACCTGCGCCCCCAACGTGGCCATCGACTTCGAGATCGCCCTCCAGTCCGGCGGGTCCACCATGGTCATCAGCGGCATCGAGGTCTTCACCACCGAGGACAGTGGCCTGTTCTCCTCGGTGTACGCCTACTGGGACGACGCCGACCTGAGCTTCTCCTGAGCCGCTCTTCACCTAACTTTTGACCATCGACCGCAGAATCGAGAGACGATGACCGATGCCAGTATCCAGATCAGCAACCTCATCGCCCGCTATGCCGAACTGATCGACAGCGGTGACTTCGATGGGGTGGCCGATCTGCTGGGGAACGCCGCAGTCGGGGCCGACGGCTCCCTGCTCACCGGCCGGGACGCCATCTTGTCCCTGTACTCGTCGACCACCCGGCTCTATCCCGATGGCACCCCCGGGACCAAGCACGTCACCAGCAATCTGCTGCTCGACATCGACGAAGGGAAGGGAACCGCCACGGCCCACACCTACTGGACGGTCCTGCAGGCCGTTCCCGGCCTCCCGCTCCAACCGATCCTCGCCGGGCGCTACCACGACCGCTTTGAACGCCATGGCGACACCTGGGGGTTCACCGAGCGTCGCTACCTGATCGATCTGGTCGGCGATGTGAGCCAGCACATGATCAACGCACTCCCCGGCTGAGGGCCAGCGAGGTCCCGCTCTTCCCTTCGCGAGCACGGGCGCAGACACCCGGATTCCGCCCTGAAGGGGTGAGACGACCCTTGAACCCGCCCCCTCCTTATCTTGATTTCCTACCATTGGTATGCCAGGTGGTACACGGCGAGAGGCGGATCGGCGGCTTGACCGGTTGGGGTCTCGAACCCTACGTTCGCTCGGGTTCGACCATAACGACGGGGGGAACCAGTGGGACGACTTGATGACGCGGTGGCGATCGTGACCGGTGCCGGCTCAGGGATCGGAGCAGCCTGCGCGGAACGCTTGACCGCCGACGGGGCCACCGTCGTCACGCTCGATATCGCCGGGTCGGTCGACCACCTCATCGACGTACGCGACGAACCCGCCGTCGAAGCCGCCTTCTCCACGGTGGTCGACCAGCACGGCCATCTGGATGTCGTGGTCAACGCGGCCGGGGTGGCCGGCGGAGGACCGGTCCACCTGCTCGATGCCGGTGAGTGGGACCGGGTGGTGGACGTCAACCTCAAAGGGACGTTCATCGTCGACAAGTACAGCGCCCTACACATGCTGGCCCAGGGCCGCGGCTCGATCATCAACATCGCCAGCATCGAAGGCCTCGAGGGTACCGAGGGAGGGAGCGCCTACAACGCGTCCAAGGCCGGCGTGGTGATGCTGACCAAGAGCATGGCCATCGACTACGGGCGCAAGGGAATCCGGGTCAACTGCATCTGCCCGGGCGGGATCGAGACGCCGATGCTGCTCGACCTGATCGACGCCGACGGGATGGAGCTCTACCGGGCCGCCCTGCTCGACGAGCACCTGCTCGGGCGATTCGGTAGGCCATCCGAGATTGCCGCGGCAGCGGCGTTCCTCGCCTCCGAGGACGCGTCGTTCATCACCGGACACTCCTTGGTGGTCGACGGAGGATTCACCGCGGGCATGCGCGTCGGGATTCTCGACCAGCTCGGCATGTGATGGAACCGTACA
>JADGOG010000066.1 GCA_017883065.1 Acidimicrobiales bacterium
GGCTTGTTGAGGGTGATGGCTCCGGCCGATCCGTGGAAGGCGGCGTCCCCGTAGGAGAACACGCCCCCGTCGGAAGCGACCAGCCAGTAGCCCCTGCCGATCTCGAAGGGGACGGGGACACCGGCCAGGGCCGGGACGGCCTGGAAGGTCGCCGTCGGGTCGGCCGTCGGGCCGAAGGGGGTGAAGAACCCACCCTTGCCCGCACCGGTGGTCAGCTGGAATCCGACGAGCGCGGACACCGGGTTGCCGGCCGGCCTGGTCCACGCCGCCGGCGTCTTGCCCAGGGCCACGAGGGCCTGGATCACCACAGAGGTGGAGTTGGGGTCGGTCGGCCCGGGGACGGTCTGAAGGCTGGCGGAGTAGCCCCAACCCCCGTCACCGTCCTGTGTGGCGGTCAGGTAGGCAAGGGCCGCCGATGTGCTCGGCGTGGTGAGGGCATCCTGGGCCACCAGTCCCTCGACAGCGAGAGCGGTGGAGTTGGTGTCGGCACCGAGGCCGAGATTCGGATCGCCGTTGCACGGATTGGCGGCCACATCGCTGGACCATCCCCCGCTCGGGCACTGCTGGGCGAGCAGCCAGGTCTCCGCAGAGCCGACACTGGTGTGGTCGGTCACACCGGCCGCAGCCAGAGCGGCCAGGGCCAGCCCCTGACGGTAGGACCCGTCGTAGGTCGGGTCCTGGACGCCGAACAGTCCGGAAGGCTGCAGGGTGGCCAGCAATCTTGCCACCAGGTTGTTCCCGCCGAACGCGGTCGGTTCGACGCCCATGGCGTGGGCATCAAGGATCAGGAGCGCCAACTGACTGGCTCCGTCGGCGCCCGAGACGGTGACGTACTGGTTCACATGGGACTCGAGGTAGCCCACCGCTGCAGTGGCACCAGCCGGGTCGACCCCGGTGGACGCCAGTGCGAGGACGGTGTTGGCGGTGAAGGAGAGGTTCGCCTGTCCCGGCACATTGCCGGGAATGTAGCCCTGCGGTGTCAGCTGGCTGGCCAGCCACTGAGCGCCCGACCGGGCGGCGGCGGGTTGCGGAAAGCTGGTCACCCCGGTGACCGAGGGGGAGCTGGTGGCTGCGGTGGCGGCCGTCGTCGGTCCCGCGACGAGGGCGACAAGAAGGCAGGCACCGAGTGCTGCCGACGCCAGGAGGCGTTTGGTGGACATGGTGGAGTGGCTCGCTTTCGGGCAACGACCCGGAAGTCTCACGGCGCCCACTCGGGACCACGACCGACCGAGTCCCTGCCGTTGTTCTCGACGGTCATGGACTCAACCAAGCGGTACATCGGTATCCCGGCTTGTGACGAGCGTGTTTCGCCGTCACCTACGGTTGCGGACCAGCGCCGGACTTCGACCGGCTTCCCCGAGGCACTGCCTCTGTTGTGATCCTGACCCTACCAGGGCGACAACGAGCGAGGCGAGGTCCGTCGGAGGGATCAGCGCACGACGGGCGTGACGCGTCCCGAACCGGCGGCGTGGAGATGGCGGAGCACGTCCCGGTAGGCACGCCAGGGGCTCTGCTCGGCGTAGCTGATCCGGCGTTCGGCGCAGAAGGGCCGGACCAGTTCTCGCGCCCGTCGCAGGTTTGCCCGAGGCATGGTGGGAAAGAGATGGTGCTCGATCTGGGTGTCGAGTCCGCCGAAGATGAATCCGGTGAACACCCGTCCCGAGAGGTTGCGCGAGGTGATCACCTGGCGGCGGAGGAACCCGAGCTCATCGCCAGCGCTGAGCAACGGCATGCCTACGTGGTTGGTGAGGAAGCTCACCCCGAGGTAGAAGCCGAACAGAGACTGGGTGACCACGATGAAGACCAGCGCACGCATCGGAGCGAGGACGAGGAACGGTGCGACGAAGAAGATGCATCCGTGGAGGATCAGCAACGCGGCCTCAAGCGCGCCCGCCCGGTCACGCCGACGGGCGAGGGAGACCACGCTGGCCACGTGCAGGTTGAGGGCTTCGAGGAACAGGAGGGGCACCAGGGCTACCGCCTGGCCCGAGGCCCACAGTCGACCGACCCGACCTCGGCCGACGACCTGGGTCGGCGTGTAGACGAGTGCCCCCGGCGTCATGTCGGGGTCCTTGTCGGGTCGGTTGGTGTGGGCGTGATGCCGGTTGTGCTTGGTCAACCACCAACCGAAGCTGAATCCGGTGAAGAGGTTGGCCACCATCAACCCGATGGCATCATTGCTGCTCCTGCGGGTGCAGATCTGACGGTGGCCGGCGTCGTGTCCGATGAATCCCAGCTGGGTGAGGACGAACGCCACGCCGACCGCCACCGCCACGTTCCACCAGCTGTTCCCGATGAGCACGACGATCACCCCCAGGACGACCAGGGCACCGATGGTCGCCCCGATCTTGATGCCGTAGTAGCCGCGACGCCGGGTCATCAGGCCACGGTCGCGCACCGTCCGGGAAAGCTCGGCGAAGTCCTCACGGTTGGATACCGCTGCGGAGGAGCCCTCGAACGTGGTGGTCATCAATCGATAGTCTCTCAGTCGGTACCAGAAGGCACGGGCGGCACGGGGACCAGCCCGTCAAGGCTGACCACGCTCAAGAATCAGGACACCAGCGACCGCTCGTTGGTCGGGGCGAAAGAGGTGCCCGTCAACCGAGCAGGTGGCGGGGCGGCTGGCTGCCTCGCCGATCCGAACCGAGGATGACGTCTCCACTCTAGGGGATCGCAGCCGTCCACAGGCACCGCCCATCCGATCGTGGTGGGCTCACGGGAGCGGCAGGCCGGGGTCGAGAGCGGGCTCCACCTCGAGATTCCCCGTACCGCGGTGTTCATGAACGCCGACCTCGCCGGCCACGATCTCGACCGGGAGATCGACACGGCCGAGCCGACACCGGTCGCCGAGTGATCCTCCCTGCCGGTCACTCGTCCGGGGGGACCGATGCGGTACCCACTGGGGGAGCCGATCGCTCGCGGAGGGCGTCCCGGACCACACGGAACAATCCGGTGTCCTTCGCCCCGATCAATTGCCAGGCCCTGATGATGCCCACGATGAAGAAGATCACCGTCACGATGGCCAGGTAGCGGACCGCCGACTCGTCGTGTGGGTTCCCGATGAGCCGGAGGGCGGCAATGCCCTGGAGGACGAAGACGATCCCCTGGGCGACGAGCAGTCGCAGGTGATGTCCTCGGTTGCCGACGGCGGCGGACCGGAGCAGCACGATGCCCAGTGCGACACACGAGGCCAGGCCGCTCACCGCGACCACGAGAGCCGGCGTCCCCAGGTCGATCCCGGGAATCAGCGCGAAGAGCGAGACCACCAGCGCGTCGATCAGTGCGGAGAATGCCACACCGGCCCGTACGTCCAATTCCACCCGTTGTCCGCTGTCCGACCACTGCGGAGCCACGGAGATGGCCACGAAGAGCAGGCCGATCAACGCTCCCGCTACCCCGGCGCTGGCGGCAAAGAAGCTGGAGAAGGTCGCGGGAACCATTGGATCGGACGGTACTGCAGGAGGACCGGGAAACAGGTGATCTCCAGGCGTCGTGAAGGGCTACGCCGGTTGGGGCACCGGCACCTTGTCGATACCCCAGGCCCGCGCATAGTCGTGTCGTCGCACCGGATGCGAGAACCACGAGGCGAGCCGGTCGTCACGGAAGGTGACCCGATTCACCGTCTCGTACCGGTAGTCGACGTGGCCTCTGGTCAGGGAGTGGCGGAGCAGGACGACCGTGGTCCGCTCGTCGGCGAGGACGAAGCAGACCTCGGAGCGGAAGGACGAGCCGGCCAACTGACTCATCGACCGGTACCACGAGGCGATCTCCGATTTGGGCACCAGCGTGGTCATCGGATCGGAGCCGCTCACGGTGAGGACCAGTTCTTCGGCACATCCCCTGAGGAATCGATCGAGATCGCCGGCGGCGAGGGCGTCGAACAGATCGTGGGTGCGGTCGCCGCCGCTCGCTGCCACTCCTTCATCCATGCTGATTCCTTTCCCTGGAGGACCGGGTCGGCAGTCGTCCACCTCGGCCCGCGCCACTGCCTGTGTCGAGGGGTGATGCCCGACGGGCGGTGTGTCCCCTAGCATAGATGACTTAACCGATCGTATTTATCATCTTTAGCACCTCACGGTGGAAGTTCGCACCCCCGACCTACCGGTCTGCCTCGCCTCGACTCCTGTCGTCGGTCTAACTTGACAAAGTCGATATGAATAGTCATGATTAGGCCCTCGCCGTCCGCCGTGTCGCACCCGACCACCAACGAGGTACCCATGACCACGTCCACCACCTCCACCGTTCAGGACATCACCCCATTGTCGGGGACCATCGGAGCGGAGATCCGCGACGTCGATCTCCGTCAGCCGCTCTCCGAAGACTCGGTGGCCGCGATCCGCAGAGCCCTGCTCGACTACAAGGTCATCTTCTTTCCCGGGCAGCACCTCTCGCCTGACGAGCACAAGCACTTCGCCGCATACTTCGGGGAGATCACCAACGCTCACCCGGTGATTCCCGGGGTCGGCGAACACAAGGAGGTGTTCGAGCTCGACTACTCGAGGATCCGGGAGCTGCTCGCCGCCGACGAGCAGGCCGGTGAGTACGGTGACCGCGACAAGTGGCACACCGATGTCACCTTCGTGAAGACCCCGCCCCTCGGTTCCATCCTCAATGCCATCGTCATCCCGGCAGCCGGCGGGGACACCCTGTGGTCGGACACCCAGGCCGCTTACGAGGGACTGTCCCAGCCGTTCAAGGACCTGGTGGACGGGTTGACCGCCGTCCACGACGGGTCGAGGACATTCGGCAAGGTCCTCGACTACCTGGGCGAGGGCGAGTGGGACGGCGAGAGGTTCACCGAGTTGGTTCCCGTCGAGCACCCCGTCGTGCGCACCCACCCCGAAACCGGACGACGCAACCTCTTCGTGAATCCGGGGTTCACCCGCTCCATCAAGGGACTGACCAGTAAGGAAAGCGACGCCTTGCTCCGGCATCTCTATGCCCACATGGCCACCCCCGAATATGTGGTCCGCTACCGGTGGAACCAGGGCGACCTCGGGTTCTGGGACAACCGGACCACCATGCACTACGCCATTGGCGACTACGGAACCGCCCACAGGGTCATCCAACGGGTGACCATCAGGGGAGACCGTCCCTTCTGACATCGATCAGCCAGGCTTGCTCCACCGAGAGGCATCCGGTCCGCCCCCCACGGTCGCATCGCGCCCCGCCGCCATCTTCCACCCCAGCACCTCGACAAAGGATGACCATGCATCACCCGGCCAACAAGAGCATCACCCAGGGACGCATCCGGCGCACCGGCGCCGTCCTCGCCGCCACAGCCGCATCCCTGGCACTGACCGCGGTGTGGTCCGGTTCGTCGACCATCGCCGCGGCCGCCTCCACCACGCCCAACCTCGCGGGGGTGACCATCAACTTCGCCGACCAGTTCAAGCAGTACGAAACGGTCTTCGAGGCCACCAACGCGCTCAAAGGAGCGAAGTACAAGGTGAGTTGGAGCGAGTTCGTCGGTGGTCCGCCCATCATCGCCGCCGAGACCGGCGGGTCTGTCGACCTCGGGGACATGGCGGAGACGCCGACCATCTTTGCCCAGGCCGCCAATGACCCGGTGAAGGTGGTCGCCGCCACCAAGGGGACGAATCCCAAGTCATCGCCGTTCGGAATCCTGGTGCCGAAGGGCTCCCCCATCAAGAAGATCTCCCAGCTGCGGGGCCACACCATCGCCGTCCAGGAGGGGACCGTCGAGCAGTACGTTCTCATCCAGATCCTCAAGAGAGCCGGCATCCCCTACGGCGCCGTCACCATCGACAACCTCACCATCACCAACGCGTCGACCGCCGTCAACAACGGCAAGGTGGATGCCGCGGTGCTGTCCCAGCCGTTGATCGGTCTCGACCTGAGCAGCGGCAAGGCGACGCAATTGGTCAGCGCCGCCGGCTATGCCCCCACCTACGGCTACCTCACCGCCAGCCAGGCCGCCCTCGACGATCCCCGGAAGGCGGCAGCACTCGCCGACTTCATCAACCGGTTCTACAAGGCACAGGCCACCCTGACCAAGAACCCCAAGCTGGCCGCCCAGACCTATGTGACCACCTATGGCGTTCCCCTCTCTGTCGCCCAGCAGGCGGTGAAGTCGGTGAGCGCGTCGGGCACACCCGTCACGCCCGCCATCATCAAGTACCAGCAGGCAGAGGCCAACACCTTTCAGCAGCTGGGGCTCATCCCGAGCAAGCTCAACGTCGCCAAGATCTTCGATCTGCGGTACAACGCAGCGGTGGCCAAGAAGGCCGGGTTGAAGGCATGATCGGCCCCAGGACCCGGTGCCGATCATGACCGATGTCGCCCAAGAGGAGGCCGTCTCCGTTGCGCCGGAGGCCCAGGTGCCGCCGGGTGCGTCCAAGGAATCGGCTGCCCTCGGACTTGTCCGACCGGAGGTCACGAAGCCAAGGTCGCGGAGCGGGCGGTGGACGGTCACACTGCGAATGCTGGTCCCCGCCGCCGTCCTCGGGCTGTGGTGGCTGCTCACCGGCACCGGAGTGATCCCGACGACCAAACTCTCGTCGCCGGCGACCACGTGGGACACGCTGGTCAACCTGCTGCTCCACCAGGACCTGCTGGGCGACCTCGGGATCTCGGTCGCCCGAGCGGCGACGGGTCTGGCCATCGGGGCGAGTATCGGCCTCGCCCTCGGCATCACGGTCGGTCTGTTCTCCCTGGGCGAGGAGTTGATCGACTCGTCGATGCAGATGTTTCGCACCGTTCCCTTTCCTGCCGTCATCTTCTTGTTCATCGTGTGGTTCGGGATCGGTGAAACGGCAAAGATCGCGCTGATCGCGCTGGCCACGCTCTTCCCGATGTACCTGAATGTCTCCAACGGGGTGCGCAACGTTGATCGCAAGGTCGTCGAGGCAGCGCGATCGTTCGGGCTGCGCGGACGTCAACTCGTGCGTCACGTGGTGATTCCCCTGGCCATGCCCTCGATCCTCACCGGCCTCCGCTTCGCCACCGGGATCTCGGTGATCGCACTGGTCTTCGCCGAGACC
The DNA here is from genome assembly GCA_017883065.1 of Acidimicrobiales bacterium. Taxonomy (GTDB): domain Bacteria; phylum Actinomycetota; class Acidimicrobiia; order Acidimicrobiales; family RAAP-2; genus Bog-756. The sequence continues at coordinate 7,005 of JADGOG010000066.1, forward strand.
ATCAATGCCAACAAGGGAATCGGCTACCTGGTGAGCCAGGCGGCCAGCTTCAATCAGGTTCCCGTCCTGGTGGTCTGCATCATCGTGTACGCCCTGCTCGGAATCGTGGCCGACCTGCTGGTCCGGCTGCTCGAACGCTCGTTGATGCCCTGGCGCGGTCAGGTAGCCGTCCGTTGACCGTCGCCACCCACGCTCCGGCCGTCGTGGTCCACAACGTCACCAAGGCGTTCGGTGACCGCACCGTCCTGGCCGACCTCGATCTCACCATCGATCAGGGTCAGTTCATCGCCCTGTTGGGTGCCTCGGGAAGCGGGAAGACCACCCTGCTGCGAGTGCTGCTCGGTCTCGAGTCCACATCGGGCGGTGAGGTGCTCGTCCCGGAAGCCCGCACCACCGTCTTCCAGGAGCCCCGCCTGGTGGCATCGATGAAGGTGTGGCGCAATGTGGTCATCGGGCAGCCGCGAGCCGCGGCGACCCGACAGGCCGCCGTGGCTGCTCTCAACGAGGTGGGCCTGGCCTCGCACGCCGATGCTTGGCCGAGCACGCTGTCGGGAGGTGAGTCGCAGCGGGTGGCACTGGCCCGGGCGCTGGTGCGCCAGCCCCAGCTCCTCCTGCTCGACGAACCGTTCGCCGCCCTCGACGCCCTCACCCGGTTGAAGATGCAGGCCTTGGTGGCCGAGCTCTGCGCCAAGCACCGACCCGGCGTCCTTCTCGTCACCCATGACGTCGAGGAGGCCGTGCTGTTGGCCGACCGGGTCCTGGTGCTCAAGGAGGGAAGGATCTCACTGGATCTGGAGATCGACCTGGCTCGACCTCGACGCATCGGAGGCCCCGAGTTCGACGGCTTCCGCGATCGCTTCATGGTCGAGCTCGGCGTTCTCGACCCAGGTCGGCCGGGACCGGATGCGACCAGAGTCGGACCTCAGCGGGCCGGATAGCCCTCGGTGGTCCGCTTGGACGGCAGGAGCAAGAGGATGATCAGGGCGATGAACGTGAAGAAGAACCCCAGGATCAGCCAGCCGATCGGATGGCGGCCCTTGCGCTTGGCGATGTTGTAGATCCACACCATGATCAGCACCCACACCACGAAGCTGATGACACCGTAGAGGGCACCGGCGGCGTTACCGACACTCGCCACGATCACGGCGGTGGTCACGGCAGTCATCGGAATCCACCGGCGGGAGACATCTGCGAAGCGTAGCAAGCGGCCGGTTCGACCGGTGGCCTCCGATGTGATTCGCTACGGGGCATGTCGCGCCCGCACCCACGATTGTCGGCCATCGTCCTGTCCACGGTGGCGCTGGCGGCAGTGGTGCTCTGCTCGGGCTGCTCCTCGTCCTCATCGGGTGCGACGCCGACCTCTCCCCACCCCGCCAGACCGACCGTGGCGAACAGTTCGACGGTCGTGCCGTCACCGGGCTGCACCAACCATCCGACCACCAGGCTCACCAATCAACAGGAGAACGTCAGCGTGAAAGGTGCTTCGCGGTGGTACCTGCTGACCACGCCAGCGCCGACCACACCGATCACCACCGCAGCGGCATCGAGGAAGACCGTGCCGACCACAACCGGTGGAGCGGGACCCCGGCCATTGGTCCTCGACTTCCATGGGCTGGCCGAAGGTGCCGTCGTCCACTCGACCACCACCCAGTTCGGCGCTCTGGGACAGAAGGACGGCTTCGTGGTCGCCTTCCCCAACGGCACGGGGAGCCCGGTCCAGTGGGACACCACGGACCACTCCCCCACCAATCCCGACCTGATGTTCGTGAGCGCACTGCTCGCCCAAGTGGAGTCCAGCCAGTGCATCGACACCTCGCGCGTCTATGCCAGTGGCTTCTCCGACGGCTCGTTCATGGTGTCACTGCTGGCCTGCACGATGTCCGACCGGTTCGCGGCCATCGCCGCGGTGTCCGGACTGCAGCTCAATCCACCGTGTCCCACCTCCCGCAGGGTGCCGATCATCACCTTCCATGGCACGGCCGATCCGATCCTGTTCTTCAACGGAGGCGTCGGGACGGCCACGCTCAAGCAGATCCTGGGATCCGGCGGCTCGGCGGAGCCGTCCACCACCAGCACCACCCGACCGGTGCAGCTCAACGGACCCGGCTATCCGGCCACGGTCCGGGAGTGGGCGACCAAGAACGGTTGTGCCGGCCGACCCGCCAACCTCGATGTGGCGTCCAAGGTCATCTTGCGCTCCTATCCGTGTCCCAAGGGGACGGCCGTGGAGTTCTACATCGTCATCGGCGGAGGTCACGCCTGGCCCGGAAGCACGTTCAGCGAGTCGATTCGCTCGATCACCGGCTTCACCACCTTCGCCATCAATGCCACCGGCTTGATCTGGAACTTCTTCCAACGGTTCCAGCTGTAATCGATGACCAGGTCTGCCGACCGGCACGGACCCGGCCCGGCAGTCTCGACTCAGCCGGTCACCACTGCGCCCATCCCTCGGGCCCGACCGAACCGGTGATCGAGCGGGGATCGACCCGTGCGCCCGTGTTGCCGGCCTGATAGACGGCGAAGCACAGCTGCAACGCCTCGATGGCCTCGTCCGCCGACATCGCCGGTGGCGTGCCGTCGAGGACCGAGTCGACGAAGTGCCCGGCCGATCCGGCGAATCCCGCAGACCAGTCGGCGTCGAGATCGGTGATCGCCTCCATGGTGCCGGTTCCCTCAGAGCCGCGGTAGAGCATGACCGGGGCAAGGTCGAGCAGATGGCCGGTGCACCGGGTCACCCAGATGAACCCTTCGTCACCCTGCAGTTCGAAGAATTCGTCGGCGCCGTAGAACGAACTCCGCATCCACATGGCCGGCGCGTAGCTCACCTCCATCGACCCGATCAGCAGATCGTCCTCGTACTCGAAGATGGCGGCGCACGGCTCGAAGAACAGGTCACGTCGGCGGACCACCGCCTGCACCGAGGTGACCTGTTGACCGGCGAGCCACAGGGCCATGGCGTACTTGTGGATCATGTCGTCGAAGAGATGGCCGCCCGGGCTCTGGTCGTTGAGGCGCCAGACGTACCCGTCGGGTTGCAGCCCGGCCTGGAAGGCCGAGTCGGTCTGGCCGACCACGGTCCTGATCCGCAGATGGGTGAGTCGACCGATGGCGCCGGCATCGACCAACTCCTTGGCCCGGACCAGTGGCGGGTAGTGACGAAAGCACTCGCTGACCCTCAGGGTCGATCCCGATGCCGACGCCGCCTCGGCCATGGTCCGAGCCTCGTCGATGGAGTTGGCCAGGGGCTTCTGGCAGGAGACGTGCTTGCCGGCATCGAGCGCAGCCGTGACGCTCTTCGGTCATGGCCAGGACGACAAAGCCGTCCATTCCCAACAACGCGGTCGCGCCGCTACTACCGTCACTCATGTCCCGTGTCCTCCGGTCTCGCTGGTCTGGTAACCGCAAGAATCGGAGGCCACGGGGCCTCAGTGGTGGATGCCTATGGGAGGGTCACCGGAAAACACCGCCCCACCCCTGATCGAGAAGAGCCGACATAGTTGCGTTGACGTGCCCGGGTGCTTCGATCCCCCACCGACTTCGCCCGGCGCATAGGCGCCGATCATCAGACAACCATCGCTGGACCGTACTGACGGCGGTGTGGAACTCCCTACTCGATTTTGAGGAGATTGATAGTTCCGCCATGATCCCCAACCTGCGAAGAGACGTGCAGTACGAGTGATCACGGATGATGAGCTTCTCGTGCCTCCGAGGGTAAATCGCTTGGGGACATGGCACGTTTGTTTCACCCAAAACAACGCGACGGCGTGGAGGCCGAATCGCCAGCAAAATCGGCGGTGGCGAGCACTGATCGCATCTGCGACAATAATGCTGACGGACGTGGCTCACGGGGGGCGGGAAGTTGCAGAAGATCGGGGAGGCGGGATCAGCCAATCGGGCGGAGCCGATCCATTGCTGGGTGCGCGAAGTTGCCTTGACGAGCCCTGCCCTACCAGCGGTGAGCGACGATGTCCACACACTGAACTACGCCGACCTAGAGACGCGAGCGAACGCGCTGGCTCATCATTTGCGTCTCCTCGGCGTGAAGCCTGGTACTCGAGTCGGCCTTTGCCACGAACGATCGACGGTGAGCGTGGTCGGCGCTCTCGCGACCCTAAAAGCGGGTGGAGCTTACGTCGGACTCGACCCCGCCTACCCCGACGCACGTCTCCTCTACATGCTCCGAGACGCCGAGGCACTAGTGCTGCTCACCCAGTCGTCGGAGGTTGCTCGATTCGCTTCCGCTGACGTAGCCGTGATCGACCTCGATTCCTTCGTGCCACCGCCGGGCGACGCCGGTCAACCCCCGGACGATTTCGCTACCATCGACGACGTTGCCTACGTCATCTATACCTCAGGCTCCACGGGCGAGCCCAAAGGGGTGCAAGTCTCTCATCGAAACCTGCTGAACCTCGTCAACTGGCACCACGGCGCCTTTGGAGTTGACGAAACCGACCGCGCTTCGGTACTAGCGAGCCCTGCCTTCGACGCGTCGGTGTGGGAGATGTGGCCATACCTCACGGCGGGTGCGAGCCTCCACGTTCCAAGTGTCGCTACAACGGAGCCTCGCTCGCTCCGCGATTGGTTGCTGGATGCTGGCATCACAATCGCATTTGTTCCGACTCCGATGGCCGAGTGCTTGCTCGACCTGAGTTGGCCTAGTGGTGGCGCCCTCCGGTTCATGCTGACCGGCGGCGACGTCCTCCACCGCCGCCCATCACCGAATACACCGTTCGCACTGGTGAACAACTACGGGGTCACTGAGGCGACCGTGGTGTCGACATCGGGCCTTGTCTCACCCAACCCGGGTGAGAGAGTTGCACCCAGCATTGGACGAGCAATAGCCGGCGTCCGGCTGTACGTGCTTGATGAGCACGGTCGGCCAGTCGAGCCGGGCGAAGCCGGCGAGCTCTTCATCGGCGGCGATGGGGTAGCGGTGGGCTATCTCAACCGTCCGACGGAGTCGGCTACCCGGTTTCTTGTAAATTCCTCCAGTTCCGAGGTTGACGAGACTCGCCTCTACCGCACCGGCGACCTCGTTCGCATGGGACTCGATGGCGAGGCGCACTTCCTCGGCCGACTTGACACCCAGGTGCAGATCCGAGGACAGAGGGTTGAACCTGACGAGGTTGCAGCGGTGCTGTCAACCCATCCAAAGGTGCAACAGTGCGTTGTCGCTGCTCACGAGGACGGCTATGGCGACACCCGACTTGTTGCGTACGTGGTCACCACCAATGCTGTCATGCCTGATCACGATGTGCTCCAAGAACACCTCGCGGCGTGGCTGCCGCTGTACATGATTCCGGCGACCTTCATCGAGATGGACACACTGCCAGTGACGGCAAACGGCAAGCTCGATCGCAACGCGCTCCCATCGCCCGGGCGTAGGTTCGTGGACAGCGGAAGTCGATCAGTGAAATCCGCCTCGGTAGAAGGCGTGATCATCGCGATCCTCGAGGAGCTCCTTGAACTTGAGTCTGTCGATAGGGATGACAACTTCTTCGAACTAGGAGGTCACTCGCTGATGGGAGCTCAGGTTATCGCGCGCCTCGAAGACTGCTTTGACCTTGAGGTCGATCTCCTAACAATTTTCGATCATCCGACTGCGGCTGGAATCGCAACGGTGATCGAGCAGGACCTCGAAGATGGTGAGGGCATCGAACACCCCCGCTCAGGGGCACCCGACATCCCCTTGGTGCGAAGATGACCGCCGAAATTACGTATGGACCGTCGCCGGAAACGAACCGTCGCCTCGGCCTATACCAACTTCTCGACCCGGCGGTCGCCGCTGATCCATATCCCCTCTACCGTCAACTCCGGGACAGTGAACCGGTGCTTTGGGATCCATTCCTTCATGCTTGGGTCGTCACTCGCTACGAGGACGTGATGACGGTTCTCCATCGATACTCAGCCAACAGGACGCCATCGGCTGACCAGCTTGAAGCCCTCGGGCTGAAGGCGCTGGCCCCCGTCGCCCACGTCATGGTCCGCCAGATGCTTTATTTGGACCCGCCACAGCACACCCGGGTGCGGGCGCTCGCGGCGAAAGGGTTCACCCCCAGACGAGTAGAGGTCCTGCGAACGCACATTGCGGAGATCATCCAGCACCTACTCGATGGAGTGCAGACGCGAGGGGCAATGGATGTGATTGGCGACTTAGCGGTTCCGCTACCGGCGATCGTGTCATCGGAAATGCTGGGTCTACCGAGTGACGACTGTCCGCAACTGACGAGCTGGACGCGCTCGTTCGCCGAACTGCTAGGCAACTTTCAGTACAATCCGGTGCGCGCGGTCAGGGTGTGTGGAGCTGTGAACGACATGACTGCGTACTTCCGACACGCGATCCGTACCCAATCTGGCCAATCGCGAGAAGGGTTGCTCCACGCACTTGTGAACGCCGAGGTCGACGGCGACCGATTTGATGAAGACGAGGTCATCGCTAACGCGATCATCACCTTGGTGGGTGGACTCGAGACGACGACCAACCTGATCGGAAACGGTCTGCTGGCCCTGCTTCTCCATCCCGAGCAGTGGCAACTTCTCCGTGCTGAACCCAATCTCATCCCGATTGCGGTAGAGGAACTGCTCCGTTTCGAAAGCCCCGTCCAACATACCGCCCGGGTTGCTCCCTACGACGACGTGCTTGGTGGTTGCCAGATTCTGAAGGGTCAAGCGGTAATTGCAGTACTCGCCGCCGCGAACCGTGACCCGCAACGCTTCCGGGATCCGGATCAGCTCAACATCCGACGATCCGACAATCGACACCTTGCCTTCGGCTGGGCGACTCACCACTGTTTTGGCGCGCCACTAGCGCGCCTTCAAGGCGAGTTGGCGTTCTCTGCCCTCGTCGAGCGGATGGGATCGGCGCAGCTGACCGAGTCGGTCCGGTGGAGAAGAAACGTGGGAGCGTTCCGTGGACTCGAGTCGTTGCCCGTCTCGTTCTGAGAGGACCCCGCAGTGAGACCGAATCGAAGTGCCATCGTTAACCGCCCAGACGGGACGGAGGCACCACTGGCGTCCGCGCAACAGCGACTCTGGCTTCTCGATCAGATCGAACCCACGCCGTGGGCCTATAACGTCGCCATTGCCCGTCGTCTGCGAGGCACTCTTCGGCCTGATGCTCTCCAGCGAGCGCTGGACCAGTTAGTTCGCCGCCATGAGGCGCTGCGGACGAGTTTCCCTCTCGTCCACGGCCAGCCAGTTCAGCGCATCGCGTCTGCCCAGCAGCCGAATCCCCTTCAGATTGTCGATCTGACCGGCCGCCGAGATGCAGATGAAGCCAGGCGCGTAGCCAGTGCAGCAGTCCGTCGACGGTTTGACCTGACCCACGGCCCGATATTCCGGAGCCTTCTCCTGCAGCTGTCAGCCGAGGACCACGTCCTCATCCTGAGCATGCACCACATCGCAACCGACGCGTGGTCAGAGGGAGTGATGTTGCGCGAGCTTGGAATCCTGTATAACGCGTTCGCGGTCGACAAAGCTCCCACGCTGGAGCCATTGCCGATTCAGTATTCCGACTTTGCGGTATGGCAGCGGGAGCGGGCTACAGGTGATGACCTGAGTGGTCACCTTGAGTACTGGCTGCAGCAACTTGAGGGACTGCCACCCTTACTCGAGATTCCAACCGACCGACCCCGACCGCCCCGTCGTTCCGGCCGTGGCGGTTCCATCGATATTGAACTATCTCCAAGACTTACGACAGAGTTACGTCGACTGACACGGGCCAGTGGCGCTACCACGTTCATGACGGTACTGGCTGCCTTCCAGTCGTTGCTCGCCCGCTACAGCGGACAGGATGACATCGCGGTGGGCACAGCAATTGCAAATCGGCCCCGGCTGGAAACCGAGGGATTAATCGGCTTCTTCGCGAACACCTTGGTTATGCGAACCGATCTGTCTGGAGAACCGTCGTTCCTCGACGTGATCGCCCGCGTGAGGGAGGTGTCCCTCGGTGCCTACCGCTACCAAGATTTGCCATTCGATGAGCTGGTAAGGGCCCTACGACCTGAGCGGACACTAGGCCACACGGCGCTGTTCCAGCACATGTTCGTGTTTCAGAACGCGCTCAGCAGTGATCTCGATCTCCACGGTCTCATCACCGAGGAGTTCGAACTCGATCCCGACTCCGCCATGTTCGATCTCACGCTGACGATGAACGAATCCCAACACTCCCTGGTTGGGACCCTGGAATACGCCTCCGACTTATACGACCGCAGGACTGCTGAGCGGATCGCTGAGGACTTTTGCAACCTCCTTGAGGCGGTCGTGGCCGATCCGGAACGATCAATCAATGAGTTCGAACTGATGGGCCCCTCGGAACGGCACAAGGTTCTGGTCGAATGGAACGACACGGAGACACACTTCCCGAATCGTTGCATCCACGAAATCTTCGAGGAGCGGGCGGCGGCTCAACCCGATGCCATCGCAGTGACTGCAGGCGACGAGGTGTTGACCTACCGAGATCTCAACGAGCGCGCCGACGCTCTTGCCACTCGACTGCGCGCTCTGGGTGTCGGCCCGGATGTTCGAGTAGGCATTCATCTGCATCGGTCCGCTGAAGCCATCGTTGCCATGCTCGCAACACTTAAGGCTGGGGGCGCGTACGTACCACTTGATCCCGACTATCCGTCCGTCCGCCTGGAGTTCATGCTCGAGGACAGCCAGATCGAGGTCGTGGTGACCCGTGCCGGCTTGAGCGATCGCTTCATTCGGCCGCATGTTCGGAGCCTGCTGATGGAGGACGGGGCTCCGGTGGCCAGCGTGACGAACAACGAGCGAAGGCGACCGACTCCCGAATCTCTCGCCTATGTGGTCTACACGTCCGGCTCGACTGGGGTACCAAAAGGCGTCATGGTCGAGCACCGGTCGGTCATTGCTCTTCTGTTCGGTGTGGATTACATCCGCTTCGACGAGGTTGGTGCGATCCTCCACATGGCACCGCTGGCGTTCGACGCCTCGACGTTCGAGATCTGGGGCGCGCTACTTCACGGAGCTCGCTGCGTGGTCTACATGGAACCGCGCTTTGCGCTGGACCGTTTTGGGGCGGTGCTGTCGGGCGCTGTCGATACAGTGTGGTTGACCTCAGCGCTGTTCAACATCGTGATGGATGAGGACTGGAGGCTGCTAAGCAAGGTCCGGCAGCTGATCGTAGGCGGCGACGCTCTTTCCGTCGACCACGTTGCGAAGGCGCTCGAGGTGCTGCCGGGTGTGCGCCTTGTCAATGGATACGGGCCCACCGAAGCAACCACATTCGCTGTGTGCCATGAGATCAAGTCACTCGATCCGGGAACGGATCGGGTGCCAATTGGGCGCCCCATTGCTAACACAGAGCTTTACATCTTCGATGCCAACATGCACCCGTTGCCCGTCGGGATGTCCGGTGAACTGTGTATAGGCGGCGTGGGTTTGGCGCGCGGGTACCTCGACCGACCGGAGTTGACCGCTTCGCGATTCGTTCCACACCCCTTCCGTACCGGACGAAGTGAGCTTCTTTACCGCACCGGCGACCTGGCCCGATATCGTTCAGATGGTGTCGTCGAGTTTCTCGGCCGCCTTGATGACCAGATTAAAATTCGCGGGTTTCGGGTCGAGCCCGGTGAAGTCGAAGCGGTGCTGCGCGAGTTCCCCGGCGTCGGGGCCGCGGCGGTATCGGCGCCCTGCGACGCCGAAGGCCAGCGTCGACTCATCGCGTACGTGGCCGAGGAAGGTTGGAAATCATTATCGCCACACGAGCTACGCGATCACCTG
>JADGOG010000160.1 GCA_017883065.1 Acidimicrobiales bacterium
ATCGTGCCGATCTCATCGGCGATCAAATGGGTTGTCCCGAACATGGACTCGTAGACGATCACGACTCTCATGAGCATCACCTCCTGATGAGATCGTTCCAGCCACGACCCCCACCCGCTAGAGGAATAGGTCCCTGGGCGCGCAGTTGGGCGGTCGGGCTCCGGCTATCGGCCGAGGGGGGTGGGGATGAGGAGCGCGGCGAGAACGACGAGCACCGCAGGCACCACGCCCACCGAGAACCTCCATCCGAATCGGGTCCCTCCGGCCGCGAAGGCCACGACGCACTTGACGACGGTGTTCACCACCAACGCGGCAGCCACGGCGGCCAGGGCGGCGTCGATGTGCAGCTCACCCTTGGAGAACAGGGTGGCTGCCGAGATGGCGCCGGCGTGAGCATCGGCGAGGCCGGCCGCTCCGGACGCGAAGACCGCTCCCTTCGAGCCGAAGACGGCAGCGCCCCACCGCCCCACGAGCAGAGCAGCGGTGAGCACGACGGCGAGAATGAGAGCCGGCATCAGGGCAAACGCTCGTCCGCCGATGGGTGATCCCGAGTCGCCTGACAGCGGAGTCTCCCCGTCGGGTGCCGGCGCGCCCTTGGGACGTCGGTAGAAGGAGATGGCGACGAGCGACAGGACGACCGCTCCGCAGGCGAGCGGCAGGGCCAGCCGGAGCGCGATATGGGGACTGACCACGATCACGATGGCCTCGAGTTCGATGAACGTGGCCACGCTGGAGATCTGCGCCCCGGCCACCGCTGGGACCAGATGTTCGGGCTGACGTCCGATGCGACCCATCGAAGCCGTGGTCGCCGTGGCCGATACGAAGCCGCTCGCCAGGCCCGTTGCCAACAGGCCGCGCCTCGGGCCGAGTGCCCGGACGGCGATGTATCCGACCCACGAGATGCCCGTGAACGCCACCACGATCAGCCAGATGCGCCAGGGGTTGAGCACTCCGTAGGGGCCGACGGCGCGATCCGGGAGCAGGGGCAGCACGACGAAGGCGATCACCAGGAACTTCAGTGCATCCTCGAGTTCCGTATCGGTCACGATCTCCCGCACGAAGGAGTGGATCCGGGCCTTGCTGGCGAGAAGGACGACGAGCGAGATGGCGAGCCCGGTGGCCAGCCGCGGGTCGTGATAGCAGAGGGCTCCGAGCAGATAGGTGGCCAACGCGGCGACCTCGGTCGTCGTTCCGGGATCGTCCTGGTTCGTGCGGCGGTAGCCGACGACCAGGAGCGCGGCGACGGCTCCCGTCCCCACCACGATGACCCAGGTCCCGAGCGCTGCGGCGAGCGTCCCCACGACGGCCAACAGCGCGAACGTCCTGGATCCGAGCGCCAGTCGGGCCCCGCCACGGTGGCTCCGCTCCCGTTCGATGCCCAGCAGGAGTCCGAACGCCATCGAGTACACGAACGGAAGGACGTGGGCCTGGGTCACGGGGAACCGATGTCCGTGAACCCGACTCTGGACACTCCGTGTATCCCCATGTCCAGCTCCACAGCGCCTGTTCATCGTCTGTCTCGACGCGCGCCTGCCTACGAACGGTACCTGAGGCGGGTCACCGCGGCCAGGAGGTCACCTCGACCGTAACGAAACCCGTCGATCCACCCGTGACCCGACCAGCCTTGGGTACGGCGTCCACGCCGGTGGCCCGCGGCGCGTTCCCGCTCAGCCCGGGAATGCCCGGCAGGGCTCGCCACGCAGCGAGTTGCAGGCCGGTAGGGTCGCCGTGGCGTTCACGCCACTCACCTGGTTGACCACCAGCGCCGAGGGGACTGCACCACCGAGGCCGACCGTGGCGCTCTGCCCGTTGTCCAGCGTGTCGAACTCCCAGGCCGGGCGGTCACCGCCCGGAGCGGAGATCACGATCCGCAGGGACGTGCCCGGCCGGAAGGTGTGGACGATCGGGTCGATCGGGATCTTGACCAGCGTGTACGCGCTCGACGACAGGTCCTTGGCGTCGCCGGCCAGGTAGGTCGGGTCGGTGAACAGCGTCGTCGAATCGGGCTTGTCGACCTGGTTGGCACTGCGCAGGAATCCGGAGGTGACGTACTCCTCCTGACCCGCCGATGGTCGGACCTCGGTGACGGTGGCCTGGAAGTCCTCGACCGGTGTAGCCGACTTCACCCAGAGATCGAGCGTGGCCGGACCCGCGATGGTGGTGGCTGCCGTGAACGGTGCCGTCTGGAAGGCGATGCCGTCGGCGGCGGGGACGGTCGTCCAGTCCCAGCCCGGATTGGCCAGCCACGGATTGCCTCCCGGGGGCAGGCTGGTCAACGGCCGCACGTTCGGGTCCAGCGTGAAGGTGGAGTTCGACCGGGAGGCAGGAGCCCGTGCGCCCAACGATCCATTCGGGCCGAAGAAGAGCGCCTTGACCGTTCCGGCCGGTGGCCAGCTGGAGAAGTCGGCCGAGTAGGTCGACTGGATGGCACCCGGGCCTGCGGCTCCGGCTCCGTTGTCGAACAGCACGTGGACCAAGGGGGTCTGGGCGGTGAACTGTGCCCGTGCCTTGGCCACGTTGGGGGCGCCGGTGAACCTGATGGCCGGCAGGGGCGCCTGGGTGGAGACGCTCGACGCGAACCCGGTGAACTGGTCGAGGATGGTGGCGGCCAGGGCACTCGGCTGGGTCGGGACCTTGTGGGCGACGTAGATGTCGAGGAACTCGAGCCACCGGCTGATGGTCTGGGGGTCGGTCGAGTCGATGTGGTTGCCGTTGACCATGGTGGCGAACACCGGGGTGCTCTTCGGGATGGCGTTGAGCAGGGCAGGCCACTGCGGACCGGTCTGCTCGTCCTGCAGGGCACCCGACACGAAGACCGGCACCTTGATGTGGCTGGCGGCGACGATCATCGACCGGCGGTCGAAGAGGGAGGCCTTGCGCCCCGGCCCGGTGCCCGGGGCCACCATCTGAGGCCCGACCAGGCTGGCCAGGCTCTCGGACTGACCGTGGAGGGCCTGGTCGGCCAGGCAGGTCGAGGATGCCCCGCCGCTGGCCGCCAGTTCGGCATCGATCTCGTAGTAGGTCCAGGCCTGGCCGACGTTGGCTACCGGGGTCGGCGAGCTCTGGACCAGGTGTCCTCCGCTGAACGAGGCGGCCGCCTTGGCGTCGTCGATGCGCTCGCCGATCCAGCCGGCGGCGAAGCCGTTGTTGTAGATCCCGCCCGGATAGCCGGTCGAGAAGAGGTCGTCGGTCGGGCTCATCGGGGCGATGGCAGCCAGATCGGGAGGATCGGTGCCGGCGGACGGGAACTCGGACAGGCCCGAGTAGCTGATGCCGACCATGCCCACCTTGTGGGCGGCGACCCACGACTGGTGGGCGGCGATCTCGATGGCGTCGTAGGCGTCGGTGTCGGATGGGTAGCCAAAGAGGTCGTACGCGCCTCCCGAGCAGCCGGTTCCCCGCATCTGGAGGCTGACCGTGGCGAAGCCGGACACCCGGGCCAGGATCGATCCCACCGCGGTGGCCGAGTCGGGGAGCAGGTTCGGGTCACCGCAGTTGGTGCACGGCGTATGGAGGGCCTGGGCGATGATCGACGGAATGGGGTCGGTCGGCCCGGCGGTGCCGTAGCCCGAGTACTCGAGGACGGTCGGGCAGGGGCTGGCCGCACTGCACGTCGTGCCGTAGGGATAGCGGACGGTGGCGGCCAACTTCACCCCGTCCCGCATGGTGATGTAGTTGAGCCCCTCGTGCATGGGCTGGCCGGTGTAGAGGGTTGAGCGGCTGCGGGGATTGGCACCGGGCGCCAGCACCGCGAACCGAGACGACTTCTGGCCAGTGGCGCCGTCCACCCACCGGTAGCCGGGCCCGGGCGTGAGATCCCGGACGATCAGCGTGCCGAAGGCGTCGGCCGGGCCCGGATTGGCGGGGTTGGCCACCGTGGCGCCGTGGCGCACCAGGGTGATCCGGTCACCCGGATTGGCCCCGGTCAGCCAGGCTTCGTCGACCGAGCCGCTCCCCCGTAGCGACGAGCCGGCGACGGGCGCACCGGCCGCTCCGGCCGCCATCGGACCGATGCCAAGGCACAGCGTGGCGGCGGCGACGAACGCCACCGACGTGAACATGACCTGCACCCGGATTCGCATGACTCTCCCCCACGACGTCTGGTGCACTCGACCCACCACTCTGGCCGCGGGTGCGCCCTGATCATGCCACCGGTCGTGCATTCCCGCGTTCGGCGGGGCGTGCACAGGGACAACGACCACATCGCAGGCCGCCCACCTGGAAGGGCACACGCACCGCTCGTTCCAGCCACACCGACCCGTGGCTGCCGTCCGGGGTCGGGACGGTATCGTCGGAGGTCCAGGACCGGTCGGTGACGTGACCGGCCCAGTTCCGTCAGCGAAAGGCGCCACGACCATGAATATCGCCGGGGACATCACCCAACTCATCGGCAACACCCCTCTGGTCCGGCTGCGCAGGCTGACCGAAGGAGCGGGAGCCCAAGTCGTGGCCAAACTCGAGTTCTTCAATCCGGCCGGCAGCGTGAAGGACCGCATCGGCGTGTCCATGATCGACGCCGCCGAAGAGGCGGGGCTCATCGGACCCGACACGATCATCCTCGAACCCACCAGCGGCAACACCGGGATCGCGCTGGCCATGGTGTGCGCAGCCCGCGGGTACCGCTGCACCTTCACCATGCCGGAGACCATGAGCAGGGAGCGCCGGGCACTACTCCGGGCCTACGGCGCCGAGTTGGTCCTCACTCCGGGACCCGAGGGCATGGGTGGCGCCATCGCCAGGGCCGAGGAACTGGCCAAGGGCGACGCCCGGTACTTCATTCCCCAGCAATTCGAGAACCCGGCAAACCCGGCCATCCACCGGACCACCACCGCCGAGGAGATCTGGCGGGACACCGACGGCGAGGTGGACATCCTGGTCGCCGGGGTCGGGACCGGAGGCACCATCACCGGCGTCGGTGAGGTGCTGAAGGAGCGCAAGCCCTCCGTGCAGATCGTGGCCGTCGAGCCGGCTGCCTCGCCGGTCCTGTCGGGAGGCCAGAAGGGCCCCCATCCGATCCAGGGCATCGGGGCGGGCTTCGTGCCGGCGATCCTCGACGTCGACGTCATCGACGAGATCATCACGGTCGAGAACGACGACGCCTTCGACCTGGCCCGCCGGGCCGCCAAGGAAGAAGGCCTGCTTGTGGGGATCTCCTCGGGAGCGGCCATCTGGGCCGCGCTGCAGCTGGCCTCCCGCCCGGCCAACGACGGCAAGCTCATCGTGGTGGTGATCCCGTCCTTCGGAGAGCGGTATCTCTCCACTGCTCTGTTCGAAGGCCTGTCCGACTGAGGATGCTGTCCATCCTGCGCGGCGACCTGCAGGCGGCCAGGGACCGGGACCCTGCGGCCCGCTCCCTGCTCGAGATCGCACTCCTCTACCCGGGGGTGCATGCCGTCTGGTCCCATCGGGTCAGTCACCGCCTGTGGTGCAACGGCTGGAAGCTCCTCGCCCGGTCCTTCTCGGCGCTGACCCAGGTGCTCACCGGCGTCGACATCCACCCCGGCGCCCAGCTGGGACCCGGCCTGTTCATCGACCACGCCACCGGTGTGGTCATCGGTGAGACGTCAGAGGTGGGCGCGGATGTCACGCTCTACCAGGGCGTCACGCTGGGAGGCACCAGCCTCGACCACGGGAAGCGCCACCCGACGCTGGGCGACCGTGTCACCGTCGGTGCCGGGGCCAAGATCCTCGGCCCGATCACCATCGGCGACGACAGCCGTATCGGAGCCAACGCGGTGGTCGTGAAGGCGGTTCCCGC
>JADGOG010000067.1 GCA_017883065.1 Acidimicrobiales bacterium
CGGCTGATGGGGTGCGAGGAGCGGAGTCCGAAGGCACCGTCCTGTTCCCCCGGGCCGAGGTCGTGCGGGGGGCGATGGCCGCGGGACTGCGGGCCAAGGGATGGTCGGTCGAGGAGGTCGTGGCCTACAAGACGGCGGCCGGCAACCCGGACCCGGGTGCCGTCGAGGCGGCGGCACGGTCCGGCGTGGTCGCCTTCACCTCGTCCTCCACGGTGACCCGCACCCTCGAGCTGCTGGGCACGGCCGGCGTCCCCCCGCTGGTGGTCACCATCGGTCCGGTCACCTCGGCCACCGCTCATGACGCCGGCCTGGAGGTGGCGGCAGAAGCGAGCCCGCACACCATCGCCGGAGTGGTCGACGCGGTGGTGGAGGCCGTGGCCAGGCAACGGGCCGGGACCCTCGGGCCCGACCGCCACGCCGGCGAGCGGGCGGTGCGAGCGCGGGGCGACCAGTGACTCCGGTGGGGACCGCATACACGCAATTCCGTTCCGGAGACCCGTCGATCCTGCTGCCGTAGGCTGGTCCCAGTGTCAGCTGCATCTTCCACGGGACGCGGGTCCCCGCCGGTCAGCGCCGGATTCCCGACCACACGCCTTCGCCGGCTGCGGCGGAGTCCGGCACTGCGCCGTCTGATCAGCGAGACCCGACTCTCCGTCGACGACCTGGTGGCGCCGCTGTTCGTGCTCGACGGCATCGTCGAGCCCCAGCCGGTGCATTCGCTTCCCGGCGTCGTCCAGCACACCGTCGACTCGCTGGCCGTCGAGGTCAAGCGCCTGAGCGGCATGGGGGTTCCCGGCGTGATGCTCTTCGGACTGCCCCGGCCGGAGGACAAGGACGCCACCGGGTCGCACGCCGCCCGAGCGGAGGGGATCACCCAGCGGGCGCTGGGTGCCGTGCGCGACGCGGTGGGGGACACCATGGTGGTGATGGCCGACTGCTGTCTCGACGAGTTCACCGACCACGGGCACTGCGGCGTGGTGGACCCGACCACCGGCGACGTCGACAACGACGCCACGCTGCCCCTCTACGCCGAGCTGGCCGTGGCCCAGGCCCGGGCCGGAGCCGACGTGATCGCCCCCAGCGGGATGATGGACGGGCAGGTGGGTGCCATCCGCGCCGGCCTGGACGATGCCGGCCTGCTCGACACCGCCATCCTCGGCTACTCGGCCAAGTACGCCTCGGCGCTGTACGGACCATTCCGTGATGCCGCGGCGGTGACCATCTCCGGCGGCGGCGACCGCAAGGGGTACCAGCAGGACCCGGGCAACCGTCGTGAGGCGTTGGCCGAGGTGGCCCTCGACATCGCCGAGGGTGCCGACATGGTCATGGTCAAACCGGCGCTGACCTACCTCGACGTGATCGCCGACGTGCGGGCCGCGGTCGATGTCCCGGTGGCGGCGTACCACGTGAGCGGGGAGTACGCCATGGTCAAGGCGGCGGCCGAACGTGGCTGGATCGACGGTCCCGGGGTGGCTCTCGAGCAAATGACCGCGGTGAAGCGGGCCGGCGCCGACTTCGTGCTCACCTACTTCGCCGGGGAGCTGGCCGAGGTGCTCGGTGGCTGAGCACACTGCCCCGGAGCACACAGCCTCCGAGGCCCTGTTCGAACGGGCCACCCGGGTCATCCCCGGCGGCGTCAACTCGCCGGTCCGCTCCTTCCGGTCGGTGGGCGGCCACCCCTACTTCGTTGCCCGGGGAGAGGGCGCCTACGTCTGGGACGCCGACGGCAACCGGCTCCTCGACTTCGTCCAGTCCTACGGGGCCTCGATCCTCGGCCACGCCCATCCGGCGGTGGTCCGGGCCGTCGGGGAGGCGGCGGCGCGCGGGACCACCTTCGGCGCACCCACCGAGGGCGAGGTCCTGTTGGCCGAGGCGATCTGTGCCCGGGTGGCCGGGTGTGAGCAGGTGCGCCTGGTCTCGTCGGGTACCGAAGCCGCCATGAGCGCGGTACGGGTGGCCCGGGGGTTCACCGGCCGCACCCGGATCGTCAAGTTCGCCGGCTGCTACCACGGTCACTCCGACGGGCTGCTGGCCGGCGGCGGCAGTGGCGTGGCCACCCTCGGCCTCCCTGACTCGGCCGGGGTCCCGGCCGGAGCGGTGGCCGAGACGATCGTCGCCCCCTACAACCAGGTCCCCGAGCTCGACGAACGGGTGGCCTGCGTGATCGTCGAGGCGGTGGCGGCCAACATGGGGCTGGTCGCCCCGGCCCCCGGCTTCCTCGAGGGGCTGCGGTCGGCCTGCGACGAGGTGGGCGCGCTGTTGGTGTTCGACGAGGTGATCACCGGGTTCCGTCTCGGCGAGGGCGGTGCCTCGACCTGGTCCGGGGTGCGCCCCGATCTGTGGTGCTTCGGGAAGGTGATCGGTGGCGGACTGCCGGTGGGTGCCTTCGGCGGGCGGGCCGACGTGCTGGCCTCGTTGGCTCCCTCGGGCCCGGTCTACCAGGCCGGCACGCTGTCGGGGAATCCCCTGGCCACTGCGGCCGGGTTGGCCGTGCTGACCACCCTGGACGCCGGGTCGTACGCGGCGCTGTCGGACCGGGTGTCCCGGTTCGCCGCCGAACTCGAACAGGTGCTGACCGCCGGCCTGACCAAGGGGGGGGCGGTCGACTCCCGGGGTGAGCCGCTCGAGGCCCGGGTCCCGGTGGCGGGCCCGCTGTTCGGACTGTTCTTCGTGCCGGCGGGTACGGGCAGGGTGGTGTCGTACGAGGGGGCCGAGGCGTCGGCGGCCACCGGTCTCTACGCCGGCTTCTTCCGCTCCATGCTCGACCGTGGGGTGGCCCTGGCCCCCGGTCCCTACGAGGTCGCCTTCCCCTCGATGGCCCACGGCGAGGCGGAGCTCGCCCACACCCTGAACGTCGCGTCGGATGCCATCCTCGACACCGACACCGACGTCGGCTGATCAGCGTCGAGACGGGGACCGGGCGGACATGTCGATGAGCGGGTCCGCCCAGAGCGAGGACGTGTTCACGGCGACTGAACCAGCGGCCAGCGAGCCACCCGGCACCGAGCCACCGGCGGGCGAACCGGCCCCGGCTCCGTCGCCGGCTCCCTCGCGACCCATGGCTCGTGCGGTGCCCGGCACCGACTCCTTCGTCTTCGACGACGTCCAGATGACGGCGGAGGCGGTCTCGCCGGGGACCGCCCTCGACCGGGTTCGGGTGACCTTCGACCCTCGGGGTATCGAGCTGGACGGCGGCGCTCCGGAGCTGCCATCGGTGGTGCCCTGGTCGGAGGTGCGAGGCGTCTGGTTCGGCCTGCCCATGTCGCCCCCGACCGGCGGGCTGGTCACCCCGATCGACGTGGTGTGGGTCGGTGGATCGGCCCGCCTGCTCCTCGGTGGCGATCGGATGCGGTCGGTGCGGATCTCCGCCCTGGAGGCCCGGCTGTTCTCGTGGAGCCCGCCCCCGCCGACCGGCCCGCCGCCGATGCCCGGGCTGTTCGGCCCGTCGGCGTTACCCGCGCCGTACGGCCCGGGCGTACCCCGGCGGCACCCCCCCGGTGCAGGCAGTTCACGGGCGGACCGTCCCGGCCGCAAACGTCGACTGGCCGTCCTGGTGGTGGGCGTGACGTTGATCGTGGCCGGGGTCGGCCTGGCCGTCGGGCTGTCCAGCCACCGCCCGGGAGGCACGGCGGCCGGCCACCGGGCTGCGCCCCCGCTGACCGCCGACCAGCGGTTGGCGGCCCAGATCATGCTCACCTCACGAGATCTCCCGGTGGGGTGGCGGGTCGACCGGCACGCCTCGACGTCCACCAGCTCGCAACAGCTCCGAGACGGCGAGACCGCCATCACCCACACCTTCGCCTCCTGCATGGGCATCAGCGACGCCCAGGCGTCCACCGTGTTCGGCGGGCAGGCTCCCGACCAGACGGCCCAGACCTCGTCGCCCATCTTCGTGGCGCCGTCGTCGACCACCCACCCCGGATTCGCCCTCGAGCTCCAGACGGGCGCCTCCGTCGTGCGCACCCACCACGACGAGCAGGCCGACATCGCCCCCTTCTCCAGCGCCCGCTATCCGAGCTGTGCGGCCGACGCCACCGCGTCCGAGCTCCAACTCGGCGTGAATACGGCGTCGGGGGCCCATGGGACGCCGGGACCGGCCACCGGGACGCTGGTCGCCCTTCCCGCCCCGGCCGGAGAGCAGCTCACCGCCCTGGCAATCACCTTCACGGTCACCGACCGGTCCGTCCGGATTCCCGTGCAGGTGGAGTCGGTGCTGGTGGGCAGCGACCGGATCGAGGCCGAGCTCCAGGCGTTCGCCATCGGGGGCGCCGTCCCCGAAGATGTCCTCCACTCGTCGCTCACCGCGTTCGAGCAGCGTGTGGCCACCAAGGGCACGGGCGTGCAGATCTGACCCGTCCCGGGCCCGGTCCGCCGAGAAATTCCAGATTTCTCGGCTGGGTCCGACCAATCCGCTCCGGACTGCGCCAGAATGGAGGGGTGCAATTGTCGGCGCGCCACCAAGGCCGCAGGACTTCGACGCCGGACGTACTGCGGGCCGACGAACCCGCAGGTCAACGCCGGACCGGGTCCAGGACCGTCGAGTTCAGGACCAACGAGATGAGCAACCGTGCCGGGGAGCGATCCCGGCCATGGAGGAGAGTCACATGACGGTCGGAATCACGGAGCTCCCTCCCGAGGGGATGCAGCTCGGCGGTGTCGCCCTTGCCGGTGACGCCGACCGCGGCACCAAGACGACCGAAGGGCTGAGCCTGCTCTTCACCACCGCCGGGATCACCGTGCAGGGTCCCCAGCCCCAGATCGAACGCCTGCTGGTGTGGTCGGGCCTGGACACCGCCACCTGCCGGGAGAAGATCGCACTCAACGACGGGCGCAGCGCGGCGGTGATGGAGCTGACCTCGGGCGGCCAGTCGATCCGGTTCCTCCTCCCCACCGAAACGGTCACACCCGGCCAGGCCGCCTATCTCGACCAGGCCCTCCCCGCATGGTTGGCCCGGTACAAGGGAACCTCCGCGCCCAACGGCGTCGCTGCTCCCGCACCCCCGGCGGCCTCGGCATCCTCGGCGTCCGATCCGAACGCGTTCCAGCCGGGCTCCGCAGTGGCGGCCGCTGCCGGCGCAACTGCCGCCACCGGCTCCGCCGCCTATGGGGCCCCTCCGGCTCCTGGGGCGCCGTCCGCCCCCGCGGGATCGCCGCAGACCCCCATGGCTCCGGCCGCCAACGCTCAGACCGCGCCGCCCTCGCCTCCGCCACCACCACCACCGGGACCGACCTTCACCGCCACGCCCGCCGCAGCGCCCGCCGCAGCGCCCCCGCCCCCGCCGGCTCCGGCAGTGAGCCCCGCCCCGTCGGAGTGGGCCCCGGCCGCCGCCGCAGCGACCGGTGCTGCAGCGTGGGAGAGCGCCCCCGGACCCGGTGCGCCGGGTCCCGACGCCTCCGGCTGGGACAATCCTCCGCTCGGCCAGGTGGCTGCGGGCGACGTCCTCCCGCCACCGAAGAAGACCCGGAGCTGGCGAAAGGGGCAGGCCGAGGGGGAGGTCCCGGCACCTGGTCCCGGCGCCCCGGGCAGCCCGCCATTCGACCCTGCCTCCCTCGATCTGGGCACGCTGCCGCCCCCGCCGGCGGGGCACAGCGCCCCCAACGGCGGTGGGGCACCGGTGTCGTGGACACCGCCTGTCGACCCGGTCACCGGCCAGACCCAGTGGGACAACCCGCCCTCCCCCGACGGCGTGATGGCGCCGGATGAGGCGGCGCCGAAGAAGTCCCGTGGTCGGCGCAAAGGAGCGAAGGCCACCGCAGCCGCCACCGCGGCCGCCGGTGCGTCGGTCGTGGCGCCGCCGGCCGCAGGAGCGGGCACGGCCATGCCCTCGCCGGGCGATCCGTTCGGCGCCGCCGTTCCGCCTGCGGGGCCCGGTGACGGGTCCACCGCGCCCACGACGACGGAAGCACCGCCCCCCAAGGCCAACCGCTCCACGTTGCTGCTGGTCATCCTCTTGATCGTGGTGGTGGTCGCCGCCGGCGTCTTCTACTACTTCAAGAAGCACGCGAGCTCCACCCCCGCCGTCACCACGCCCACGGTGACGGCCCCGTCGGGGACGGCTGCCGACATCGCCCTGGCCGGCTCGATCAACCTCCGGCTCACCGACCTGCCCGCCGGGTGGGCCCGCAGCCCGACCACCGTCCAGGGAGCGATCCCGCCGGTGACCCCGGCTGCGTCCCAGGTGCAGGCCGAACGGATCTTCGCCGCCTGCGTGGGGCAGCCGTTGGCCGTGGTGGCCGGGATGTTCGGGACGGCCGCACTCCCCGGTCAGACCGCAGCGGTCAAGTCACCGACGTTCGAGAGCGGGGCGGACGCCAACATCCAGATGTACTCCACCACCACGGTGATGGGCACCGCGGCCGAGGCCGCACCGCTGGCCGCACCCTTCGCCAGTGCGAACTTCCTGACGTGCTTCACCCAGTACCAGTCGGCCCTGATCGCCGCCTCGGTGGCCGGATCGACCGCCCAGGTACTGCCGGTGGCACTGACCGCCCCGTCCGGGGTGAAGTCGTTCGGCTACGTCACCACGTTCACCGTCCCCAACCAGGGGACCGAAGTGGTCGGTGAGGGGTTCATCCTGGGCGGAAGGACGGTGACCCGCATCGAACCCACCACCAACGGGCCCGCCATCCCCTCCGCCGCCTTCAACCCGGCCTACTCGGCCATCGTGACCCGGGTGGCCCAGGCCGCCAACAAGTAGTCCTAGACCAGACCGGGGGCGGGGGAGCTGAACCGCCCCCGGGTCCTCCGGAGGGAACCGACCGCGGCTCAGGCCCCTTCGGGGGCGATCCGGGCGATGAGGGCCAGGGCCCGGTAGGCCGCCTCGGCCGGACCGGTCTCGTCGGGCCGGAGCAGGTTGGCCATGATGCGGAGGATCCAGCTCATCAGTGACTCGGAGTACATCCCCGTCCCCACGCAGAGCGTCATGAGCTCGGGGCGGCTGATGATCCGGATGAACGCCCGGGCCACCCGGTAGTAGAGGCCGTAGGTCTCCTCCAACCGTCGCTCGTAGCCCCGCAGCGCCTCGGCCCCGCCGCCGAGGAGTGCCTCGCCCAGGGAGGCGGCGGCCAGCCGCCCGGTCTCGTAGCCGTAGGCGATCCCCTCGCCGTTGAACGGGTTGATGGTGCCGGCGGCGTCGCCCACCACCAGGGTGGTGGCCCCGACCCGCGGTCCCACGGCCAGGCCCATGGGCAGCTTCCCCCCGGTGGGCGGGCCGAGCGAGGTGGCCGGGGAGAGCTCCCACTCCTTGGGGGCGTAGGCCACGAAGTGGTCCATCAGGGTGGAGGTGTTGACGCCCTTCCACCGGCGGTCGGTGGACAGGAGGCCGACGCCCACGTTGACCCTGCCGTCGCCCAGCGGGAAGACCCATCCGTAGCCGGGGACGACGTTGCCCTCGCCGTCACGGATGTCGAGGTGGGACTCGATGAACGTCTGGTCGTGCCCGGGCGAGGTGTAGTAGCCGCGCAAGGCCATGCCCATCGGCTGGTTGCGGTCGCGGGAGGTGCCGATCGCCCGCCCGAAGCGCGAGTTGGCCCCGTCGGCCACCACCACATAGCGGGCCCGCACCGGGCGGGTCTGCCCGGTCGCCTTCTCCCTGACCACCGCCCCCACGCAGGAAGGGAGCTCCGCCGTCCGGGCGTCGGACCCGGCCGAGGGGTTCCCGCCGCCAGTCCGCTCCTCGAGGATGGGCTCGACCGCCTCGGTCCCCTGCCAGACGGTGGCCCCGGCCTTCATGGCCCGTTCGTTGACGATGGCGTCCAGGTCGTGGCGGGTGATCACGTAGCCGTACGACGGGAAGGTCGGATGCTCGGGCCAGGGTAGGTCGAGCACCTTGCCGAAGGCGTGGGCACGCAGTCCCGAGTACCGGTGGGCACCGGTGAGGGCACCCTCGATCCCCATGTCGGCGATCTGGCGCACCGATCGGGGGGTCAGGCCGTCTCCACAGGTCTTCTCGCGGGGGAAGACCTTCTTCTCGACCACGGCCACGTCCCACCCGGCCTCGGCCAGCCAGTAGGCGCACGACGAGCCCGAAGGCCCGCCGCCCACCACCAGGACGTCGTAGACGTGATCTGCGCCGCCGGGCGTGTCGGTGGAAGCGAGGGAGGTCACGACTCCAATCGTAGGTGCCCCGACGGTGGGGCAGCACGCCGGTGCCCCGGGAAATGCTCCTGGCCATGCACCGGTTCGTCGATGTGCTTGCCGGAACAGGTGCGTGGTAAAAACAGACTGCTGTGGACGACTATCTGCCGATCCTGATCCTGCTCATCCTCGGATTCCTCTTCGCCGCCGTGTCCTTCGTCGCCTCGTCGTTGATGGCGCCGAACAAGAGACCGACGGCGGCGAAGACCGCCCCCTACGAGTGCGGCATCGTGCCGGGCATCGATCCCCCGACCCGGTTTCCGGTGCGCTTCTACCTGGTGGCCATGATCTTCATCATCTTCGACATCGAGATCGTGTTCCTCTACCCCTGGGCGGTGATCTTCCGCCAGCTGCGGTCCTTCGGACTGATCGAGGTGGTGGTCTTCGCCGCCGTGGTCTTCATCTCCTTCCTCTTCCTGGTGAGCAACGGGGCCCTCAGCTGGGGCCCGGCCAAGCGGTTGACCGGGGCCATGCCGTCGCGCACGTCGGAGTCGACCATCGCTCGCATCGCCGCTGGACCCGCCGGGGCCGGGCGCACCAGCCGGACCGTGGGCGGAGTGTCACCCGAACCCCCGGCGGCCGACACGCCGGCCACCGCGCCGAGCGGTCCGGGCCGAGCAGCGTAGAGCGGGAGAGGCGACAAAGCATGGGTCTCGAGGACCTCCAGCACAACTTCCTCACCGGTCGTCTCGAAGACCTGGTCAAGTGGGCGCGGACCTACTCCATGTGGCCGGCCACCTTCGGCCTGGCCTGTTGTGCCATCGAGATGATGTCGGTGGGCGCCGCCGACTTCGACCTGGCCCGATTCGGCATGGAGGTCTTCCGGGCCTCCCCCCGCCAGGCCGACCTGATGATCGTGGCCGGGCGGGTCTCGCAGAAGATGGCCCCGGTCCTCCGCCAGGTCTACGACCAGATGATGGAGCCCAAGTGGGTGCTCTCGATGGGCGTGTGCGCCAGCACCGGCGGCATGTTCAACAACTACGCCATCGTCCAGGGGGTCGACCAGATCGTGCCGGTCGACGTCTACGCGCCCGGGTGCCCTCCCACCCCGGAGACGCTCATGCACGCCATCCTCACCCTCCACGAGAAGGTGCGGACCAACGACATCACCCACCGGCGACCGCTGGAGCTGCGGGGGGCGACCGAAGGCCCGGACGGCGCCGCCCTCGGCCACGACGAAGGTGTCGACACCGACGACGCCCGGGAGCACGGCGACGAGTCGACCTCGGGGTGGACGCCGGATCGACCCGACGCCGTGCACCTGGGGACCCCCCGGCGCAATCCGGTCATCGCCCGCAGCGTGGGCGAGCCCCTGTGACCGTGGGCGGGACCACTGGCATCGAGAACGGTGACCGGCCGGTCAGCGAGGCCGGCGGCGGGTCTTCCCGCGCCCCGGGACGACCCGGTCAAGAGGTGGCCTTCACCGCCCGCGACCAGTACGTGGACGCGGTGGCCGAGTACCGGCACGGTGGTTTCGAGACCTGTGCGGACCTGTGCGCCGTCGACTACCTGACCCACCCGGGCCGCACCCTGCCCGACGGCGTCCACCCCGAGCGGTTCGAAGTGGTGGTCAACCTGCTGTCGCTGAGCCAGGCCCGCCGGGTGCGGCTCCGGGTGCAGGTTCCCGAGTCGGACGCCACGGTCCCCTCCCTGTTCGACCTCTACCCGGGCACCGAGGCCATGGAGCGCGAGGTCTTCGACCTGTTCGGCATCGTCTTCGAGGGCCATCCCGACATGACCCGTATCCTGCTGCCCGAGGACTGGGAGGGGCATCCCCTGCGCAAGGACTACGGGGTCGGACGGATCCCGGTGCAGTTCAAGGGAGCGCCGGGCCCCCGATGAGCGATCCGACGTCGAACTCCCCGTCCGACCGCGCCGACGCGCCGGACGCCGTGCCGGACACGGTGCTCGCACCCCCGATCTCGGGGGACCAATTCCTGATGCCCGCCCCGGGTGGTTCCACCGAGGGACTGGCGGCCGAGACCTCCGAGGGTCCCCAGGAGTTGTTCCGCCGCGGCGAGACCGACCCGTCCCAGCTGCGGCGTGAGGTCGGCGCCGTCCTCCGTCTGCCCGAGGGCGTGGCCATCGACCCGTCGAACATCGACATCGAGCAGACCGACGACGAGACCATGATCATCAACATGGGGCCTCAGCACCCGTCCACCCACGGTGTGCTGCGCCTGATGCTCGAGCTGGACGGGGAGACGGTGCTGCGCACCAAGCCGGTCATCGGCTACCTCCACACCGGCATGGAGAAGACGGCCGAGGAGCTCACCTACGTCCAGGGGTCGACCAACGTCACCCGCATGGACTACCTGGCCCCGCTCCACAACGAGCTGGTGCTGTCCCTGGCCGTCGAGGCCCTGCTGGGCATCGAGATGCCCCCCCGCTCCGACTGGATCCGGATGCTCATGGTCGAGCTCAACCGGGTCTCCTCCCACCTCATGTGGATGGCCACCAACGGCATGGACCTCGGGTCCACGTCGATGATGATCTACGGCTTCCGCGAGCGCGAGATGGTCCTCGCCTTCTTCGAGAAGACCACCGGACTCCGGATGAACCACAACTTCATCCGCCCCGGGGGCACCGCCGCCGACCTCCCCGACGGGTGGGAGGACGACGTGACGGTCATCTGCGACACGGTGCTGGCCCGGACCGCCGAGTACGACGAGCTGCTCACCGGGCAGCCGCTGTTCCGCCAGCGTTCCGAGGGGATCGGCACCCTGTCGGCCGAGGAGGCCCTCGCCCTCAGCCTCACCGGCCCGGTGCTCCGGTCGACCGGCGTGCCCTGGGACCTGCGCCGGGCCATGCCCTACCTCCGCTACGACGAGGTCGATTTCGACGTGATCGTCGGCACCTACGGCGACAACTTCGACCGGTACTCGATCCGGCTCAACGAGATCCGCGAGTCGTGCCGGATCATCCGCCAGATCGTGGAGAAGATGCCGGCCGGCGACTACCGGGTCCAGGACAAGAAGGTGACCCCGCCGCCCCGCGGGCGCATCGACGAGTCGATGGAGGCCCTGATCCACCACTTCAAGGTGTTCACCGAGGGATTCAAGGTCCCCGAGGGCGAGGTCTACGTGGCGGTCGAGTCCCCCCGGGGCGAGCTCGGCTGCTACCTGGTGTCGGACGGATCACCCAAGGCCTACCGCATGCACATCCGCGGACCGAGCTTCGTCAATCTCCAGGGCCTCCCCCTGATGATGCGCGGCGGCCTGCTGGCCGACGCGGTGGCCGTCTGCTCGACCATCGACCCGGTCATGGGGGAGGTGGACCGATGAGCGAGCAGGCCACCCCGGTCGACGTCCCGCGCCGGGCCGGCGCCACATCGGTGCCACCGCCGAGCCACCTGTCGCCCGAGGTCCTCGAGCGCGCCCACCAGCTCATCTCGCTCTACCCCGAGCCCCGGTCGGCCCTGATCCCGCTGTGCCACCTGGCCCAGGAACAGGACGGGTGGCTCACCCCCGAGGCCATGGCCGACATCGCCGGCCTGGTCGGGGTGACCCCCACCGAGGTCCTCGGCACCGCCTCCTTCTACGACATGCTGCACACCGAGCCGGTCGGGACCCATGTGGTGGCGGTGTGCACCAACATCGCCTGCCTGCTGGGCGGGGCGGCCGAACTGCTCGAGCACGCCGAGCGCTCGCTCGGGGTGAACGCCGGGGGCACCACCGCCGACGGGGCGATCACCCTCGAGGAGGCCGAGTGCCTGGCCGACTGCGACCGGGTCCCCTGCGTGCAGGTCAACCACCGCTTCGTCGGGGCCCAGACCCCGGAGTCCTTCGATGCGCTGGTCGCCGACCTCCGGTCCGGGGCCAGGGTCGACGACATCCCCCCTCACGGCACGCTGATCCGGGTGCGCCGCACCGAGGGCCTCCAGGCCGATCGCGCCCAGGTGGCCACCGAGCGGGCGGCCATGGCCGAAGCCCAGGCCGGGCGGGCGGCGGCGGCAGAGGCGGCCAAGGCCGAGACCGGGACCTCGACCACGGGGAGCGGGTCCTGATGGCCATCACCGATCCGCCCAAGATCATCACCGGCCGCCTGGGGCACGCCGACTCCCACACCCTCGACCGCTACCTGGCCACCGGTGGGTACGAGGGCCTGCGCAAGGCGCTGGCCATGACGCCCGAGGCGGTGGCCCAGGAGGTGGACACGGCCAGCCTGCTGGGCCGGGGCGGCGCCGGGTTCCCCGCCGGTCGCAAGTGGGCCATGCTGCGCAAGAGCCCGGTCACCTACCTGGTGGTCAACGGGGACGAGAGCGAGCCGGCCACCTTCAAGGACCACCTGCTCCTCGAGCGGGATCCCCACCAGCTCGTCGAGGGGGTGGTCATCGCCGCCTATGCGCTGCAGGTCTCCCAGGTGTTCATCTTCGTTCGGGGCGAGTTCGCCCTCGGCCTCGAGCGGGTGCAGGCCGCCCTCAACGACGCCTACAGCCACGGAGCGGTGGGCCGCGACATCTTCGGCTCGGGGTTCTCGGTCGACGTGGTCGTCCACCCCGGGGCCGGTGCCTACATCTGCGGCGAGGAGACCGCCCTGCTCGAGTCCCTCGAGGGGAAGCGGGGGTTCCCCCGGATCAAGCCGCCGTTCTTCCCGGCCGCCATCGGCCTCTACGGCGAGCCCACCGTGGTCAACAACGTCGAGACCATGTCCAACCTCCCCTGGATCGTGACCAACGGCGGGGCCGCCTTCGCCGCCCTCGGCCAGGGGCGCTCCACCGGCACCCGGCTCTTCGCCCTGGCCGGCCATGTCGCCAACCCCGGTGTGTACGAGCTGGAGATGGTCAAGACCACCTTCAACGACCTGATCAACGCCCCGGTCCTCGGCGGGGGGATCCCCCACGGTCGTGGGCTCAAGGCCTTCATCCCCGGCGGGGTGTCCGCCCCCTGGTTCGGTCCCGACCAGATCGATCTGCCCCTCGGCCAGGACGAGGTGGCCGCGGCCGGCTCCATGCTCGGGTCGGGCTCCATCGTGGTCATGGACGACCACACCTGCGTGGTGCGGGCGGCGTGGCGGATCACCAAGTTCTTCTCGCGTGAGTCGTGCGGCCAGTGCACGCCGTGCCGCGAGGGCTCGGGCTGGTTGGAGAAGATCATGGAGCGGATCGAGACGGGACACGGCCGCGAGCAGGACCTCGACCTGCTGCTCGACGCCTGCGACAACATCGCCCCGGGGCTCACGTGGCCGCCCCAGCAGACCACCATCTGCGTGCTCGGGCCGTCCATCCCCTCGTCCATCGGCTCGGCCATCGAGATGTTCCGCGACGAATTCCTGGTCCACATCAAGGAGGGGGGATGCCCCTATGAGTGAGCCGGTGACCCCCGACGACGCCGAGGCCGAACCGCGCGAGACGGTCTCCTTCACCCTCGACGGACGCGAGGTGACCTCCCCCAAGGGCGAACTGCTCATCGCCGCCGCCGAGCGCGCCGGCACCTTCATCCCGCGCTTTTGCTACCACCCCCGGATGAAGTCGGTGGGTGTGTGCCGGATGTGCCTGGTCGAGGTGAGCGGACCCCGCGGCGCCACCCTCCAGCCCAGCTGCTTCGTCGAGGTGCAGCCCGGCTCCGAGGTGGTCACCGACTCGGACAAGGTCAAGAAGGCCCAGGACGGCGTCCTCGAGTTCCTGCTGATCAACCATCCCTTGGACTGCCCGGTCTGCGACAAGGGCGGCGAGTGCCCGCTCCAGGACCAGACCCTGGCCTACGGACCGGGCGAGTCCCGCTTCGTGGAGGAGAAGCGCCACTTCGAGAAGCCCATCCCCATCTCCGAGCTGGTGCTGCTCGACCGCGAGCGGTGCATCCAGTGCAGCCGCTGCACCCGCTTCGCCGACGAGGTGGCCGGCGAGGCCCAGATCGACTTCATCGGCCGGGGTGATCGGCTCGAGGTCAACACCTTCCCCGAGCTCCCCTTCGCCTCGTACTTCTCCGGCAACACCGTGCAGATCTGCCCGGTGGGGGCCCTCACCGCCGCCCCGTACCGGTTCGCCGCCCGCCCCTGGGACCTCGACCAGGTCGAGTCGACCTGCACCACCTGCTCGGTGGGGTGCCGGGTGGCCGTGCAGTCGTCGTCCAACCGGGTGACCCGGCTGCTCGGCATCGACGCCGACCCGGTGAACCACGGGTGGCTGTGCGACAAGGGACGGTTCGCCTTCGACTCGGTGAACAGCGAGGACCGGCTGACCGAGCCGATGGTCCGCAAGGACGGGGTGCTGGTGCCCACGTCGTGGTACGAGGCGCTCGAGGCGGTGGCCTCCGGGCTGAACGGCGTGATCACCGACAGCGGGGCCGAGGCGGTGGCCGTGCTGGGCGGTGCCCGGCTCACCAATGAGGGCGCCTACACCTGGGCCAAGCTGGCCAAGGGCATCCTCGGGACCGACTCGGTCGACGCCCAGATGGGTGACGGCCTCCCCGCCGAGGTGGCACTCGGCCTGCCCCGGGCCACCATCGACCAGGCCGCCGCCGCCGACACGGTGGTCCTGTTGACCGGGGACCTCCGCGAGGAGCTCCCCATCCTCTTCCTCCGGCTGCGGGCCGCGGTGGTCGACGGGAGCCTCTCCCTGGTCGAGCTCTCGCCCCAGGCCACCTCGCTCACCCCGTACGCCACCACCTCCCTCCGTTACGGGCCCGGCGACGCCGCCGCCCTGGCCCGTGCCCTGGTCGACCCGGACGCCCCCGCCCCGGCCGCCACCGATGTCGGGCAGCTGGCCGCCGCCCGCCGGCTGACCGGTGCCGGCAAGGTGGTGGTCATCGCCGGTCGTCCGTCGCTGGCCGAGGACGGCATGCTGGTGGCCGAGGCCGCCCAGGTGCTGGCCGCCGCCCTGCCCGACGCCCGCTTCCTGGCCGCCCTGCGCCGGGGCAACGTGCACGGCGCCCTCGACATGGGCCTGGCCCCCGGCCTGCTGCCCGGCCGGGTCACCCTCGAGTCCGGTGGCGCCTGGTTCACCCACGCCTGGGGCTCGGTGCCCGCCGCCCGCGGCCGTGATGCCGAGGCCATCTTGAAGGCGGCCGCCGACGACCCGGCCGACGGGACCCGGGTGCGGGCCCTGGTGGCCCTGGGCTCGGATCCCCTCTCCGACTTCCCCGACCGCCGGTTGGCCGAGCGGGCCTTCGCCGGCGCCGAGTTCGTGGTGGCCGTGGCCACCGCTCCCGGAGCCGTCACCGAACTGGCCGACGTCGTCCTCCCCGCCGCCGAGGCCCACGAGCGTCCCGGCACCACCACCAACCTCGAGGGCCGGATCAGCCGGCTCGGCCAGAAGCTGGTGGCCCCCGGACAGGCCTGGCCCGACTGGATGATCGCCAGCGAGCTGGCCGTCCACCTCGGTGGCGACCTCGGGCTCGACTCGGTGGGCGAGGTGTGGGACGAGGTGGAGCGGCTGGCCCCCGCCTACCGCGGCATCACCCGGGCGGTGCTCGACGCGCCGGGCACCGGTGACGGGGTGGTCGCCCCGCTGCAGTCCCGGGCGGTGGCCATCTCCCGTCGGCTCGGCTCGGTCCCGCTCGACCCGATCGCCGTCTCCGGGATCGAGTCGGTGGAGCGCCAGGGCGCCCCGCCCCGCGCCGGGCTGGCCGAGTCGCCCACCGCCGGCCTCGCCGCCGATGCCGTCGGCGGCGACGGCTCCGATGCCCCGACCCGGCCGGAGGCACTGTCCGGCCCCGTCGACCTGGTCGTCCCCCACGTGTCGCCCAACGACAGCTACTCACTCCGGCTGGTGGCCTCGCGGGCACTGTACGACCAGGGTGCCGCGGTGAGCGCGGTGCCGTCGCTGGCCGGGCT
This sequence comes from Acidimicrobiales bacterium, assembly GCA_017883065.1. Lineage (GTDB taxonomy): Bacteria > Actinomycetota > Acidimicrobiia > Acidimicrobiales > RAAP-2 > Bog-756. Next base: position 15,911 of record JADGOG010000067.1, read on the forward strand.
GGTGTCGCCGGCGCCGCTGCGGGCCAATCCGCTCGACCTCGACGAGCTGGGCGTGGTCTCCGGGGGCACCGTTCGGGTGCGGACGGCCACCGCCTCGGCCGCCGTCACCGTGGTCCCCGACGCCTCGCTGCCCCGCAAGGTGGTGGCCGCCGACTTCAACGTGCCCCTCGACCAGGGAACCGTCGCCGACCTGATCGACACCGACTCCCCGGTGGTGGAGCTGCGGATGGAGAACCTGTGAGCACGCTGGTCGCCGCCCTCCACCCCTTGATCGCCCTCGATCCGCTCTACGCCCACGGCGTGGGCTGGGTGGTCCTCCTCATCGTGCTGATCAAGGTCCTCGTGGTCTTCGGCGCCCTGATGGTGTCGGTCATGTTGATGATCTGGTTCGAGCGCAAGGTGATCTCGGACATGCAGAGCCGGATCGGGCCCAACCGGGCCGGGCCGTTCGGCATCGCCCAGACCCTGGCCGACGGGATCAAGCTCTTCTTCAAAGAGGACCTGCTGCCCGATCAGGCCGACAAGTTCGTGTTCAAGCTGGCCCCGTACCTGACGATCATCCCGGCCTTCTTGATCTTCGCCATCGTGCCCATCGGCGGTGAGGTGACCATCGCCGGACACACCTTCGAGCTGCAGCTGGCCGATCCGCCCATGGGCATCCTCTTCTTGTTGGCCATGTCATCGATCGGCGTCTACGGCATCATGCTGGCCGGCTGGTCCTCGGGGTCCAAGTACCCGCTGCTCGGCTCGGTGCGGGCCTCGGCCCAGATGATCAGCTACGAGGCCGCCCTGGGCATGACGGTGGTCACCGTGGTCCTGATCACCGG
>JADGOG010000161.1 GCA_017883065.1 Acidimicrobiales bacterium
CCCAGGCCACCGACATCCTGCGGGCGGCACTGGAACGGGCCCCCCTGATCACGCCCGATTGACCCCGGGGAGGTGGAGCACCGGTGCGGGGTGCCGTCCCCTCGACGCACTCGACCCTCTCGACCCTCTCGACGAGACCACTGGGTCGGCCGATCCCGGCCGTTGCATTCCACAAACACGCGTGCCGCGTACGCCGTTTCCGGAATTGTTTGAGCCCGACTCCGCGGCCGAACCCGGTCGCCACCGGAGGCCTGGGTCGGCCGATCCCGGCCGTTGCATTCGACCAACACGCGTGCCGCGTACGCCGTTTCCGGAATTGTTTGAGCCCGACTCCGCGGCCGAACCCGGTCGCCACCGGAGGCCATGGTGACCGGGTCGACGGATCCGCCTCAGCACACCGGGCCGATCACACCGGGCTGAGCACCCCGGAGCCCTTCTCAACCGGGCATCCGTCGGCAGCCCGGACCGATGCCACCGACCGGTCGGGCGCGGACAGCCCGGGCAGCTGCCCTGTCACCCCGGCGATCTCGGCCGCGGCGCGGCGCCGTCCGGGCACGATCAGGGCGGCGATGGCCCCGACGGCCACCACTGCGGCTCCGACGTAGACCGCGTAGGTCATCCCGCTCACGTAGGACGGGGCCGACCGGTAGCTGCCGTGCGAGCTGAACACGGCGCCGAGGACGGCGATGCCCAGGACTCCGCCCAGTTCGCGGAAGGCGGCGTTGACCCCGGAGGCGACACCCTCGAGCGACCGGGGCACCGCCCCGAGGACCAACGACGCCAGCGGCACGAAGAAGAGCGTCATGCCGATGCCGCAGATCAAGAAGGGCGCCACCAGGTCGGCGTAGGGCGTGGTCGGCGTGGTGATGCTGGCCAGCCAGGTCAGACCGGTGGCCTGGAGGGCCAGACCGGTGACGACCAACGGCTTGCCTCCCCACCGTTCGGACAGGGTGCCGACCACCGGGGCCAGCAGCATGGGCATGGCGGTCCAGGGGAGGATCCGCACACCGGCAGCCAACGGGGACAGCCCCTGCACCACCTGGAGGAACTGGACGAGGAAGAAGATCGCACCGAACATCCCGAAACTGAACAACATGGCGGTGACGTTCACCGAAGCGAACCCGCGGTGACGGAACAACCGGATGTCCAACATCGGGGCGGTCGACCGGAGTTCCCATCCGGCGAACCCGATCAGGGCGATCGAGCCGAGGATGAAGGAGCCGACCACCGTGGTGCTGGTCCAGCCGTGGCTGTTGCCCTGGACCAGGCCGTATACGACGCCGAACAGGCCGGCGCTGACCAACACCACACCGAGCAGGTCCAACGGGGAGCGGTTCCCTCGGGACTCGGACAGCTTCCACCAGGCCAGCGGGATCAGAGCGATCCCCACCGGTACGTTCAGCCAGAAGATGTACTGCCAGGACCACCCGCTGGTCACCGCGCCTCCGACCAGCGGTCCGAAGGCGATGGCGGTTCCTCCGATCGCTCCCCAGATCCCCAGGGCGAAGTTCCTGCGTTCGGGTGGCACCGCTGCGCTCAACAGGGTCAGGGACAGGGGCATGATCATGGCGCCCCCGGCCCCCTGGAGGGCACGGGCCATGACCAGCACGCCGATGCTCGGGGCCAAGCCGGCCAGGGCGGAGGCGGCGGTGAAGGTGGCGATGCCCACCACGAAGATGCGTCGCCGGCCGAACCGCTCGCCCATGGCGGCGGCCGACAGGAGGAGGACGGCGAAGGTGAGGGTGTAGGCGTTGACCGTCCACTCCAGCCCGGAGAGGCCGGCGTGAAGGTGCTCGCGGATCACTGGGAGGGCGGTCGACACCACCAGGTTGTCGAGCGACGCCATGAACAGGGCCATGCCGGTGATCACCACCGCCCAGACCGCCCGTGACCGGGCCCGCCTGGTCTCCTCCCCCGACGCGGGCGTGCCGGAGGAGGCCACACCTGTCTCGGCGGTGAGCGTCTCACGGGCGGACGAGGGTGACGAGGGGGTCGACGCGGACGTGACCGATGCCATCGAGGCCGCCGGTGCCGGTGCCTGGATCACCTCGGTCACCGGTCGGCGCCGGTGGAGCCACGCTCCTAACCGGCTCTGGGTGGCGGTCATCCACCTCTTTGGTTGTGAGTAGTCACTAGCTCCACGGGGCAAAAAAAGCGGGACGACAAAGGGCTGGTTCATGCGGGAACCTCCTGGTTGGCGGCCTCACCGGCACGGCGCTGTGCCTCGAGGACCTGGCTTGCGGTTTGGATGGCTTCGGCTTTTTCGGGGGCCTGGCACAGGCTCTGTGCCCAGTGAGCGGAGACGGACAGCAGATCGATGGCCGCCATGACATTGATGAGCATCCCCATGGCGAAGAACTTCTGGAGGTCCTCGTCGGAACCGTGGGTCCGTTCGAAGAAGACCTCCTGGAGGACCTCGAAGGTCCGCCGGCAGCTGCGGGCGATGTCGGTGTCGGCGGGGGCTGCGGCAAAACCGTGCAGCTGCACCTGCAGGAGGTCCGGGTCCTGCATGAGCTGGAGGTAGGCGGCGCCCATGGCGGCCTGGGCCTCTTCGCCCTCGAGTCCCTCACTCACCCGGGTCAGCTCGTTGATAATCCGGTCGCCCACCAGGTCGAAGGTGGCGACGAACAGGTCCTTCTTGGTGCCGAACAGGCGGAACAGGTACGGCTGGGAGATGCCCGCCCGGACGGCGATGGCCTCGGTGGACGTTCCGTAGTAGCCGGATCGGGCGAACTCGGAAATTGCGGCGGCCAGCACCGCAGTTCGACGCTCGTCGGCGGTCTGTCGGCTCGGAACCATCATGGCTCCATTGTGAGTGCTCACTCACTACCTTGTCAAGTGAGCTCTTGATCTGTTGGCATCCGGCGCCAACGGGTAGCGTCCCCCTATGGCAGCCGACCACACCCCGGCGGACGGGGACGGTTCTCTGGCGGACACGGTGGTGGTGTCGAACCGGGGGCCGCTCTCCTTCCGCTTCGAGAGCGGCGAGCCGGTGGCCGGCGAGGTCGCCGGCGGACTGGCCGGCTCCCTGCGCCCGATGGTGGCCGGCACCGGCGCCACGTGGGTGGCGTGTGCCATGGGCGACGCCGACCGCGCAGCATCGGTCTCCGGGCAGATGTTCGAGGACGGCCTGCGGATCGAGCTCGTCGAACCCGAGGCCGAGGTCTACAACATGGCCTACAACGTGGTCTCCAACGCCATCCTCTGGTTCTGCCACCACCATCTGTTCGATGCCGCCCGGCGGCCCCGTGCCGACCGACGATGGGCCGTGGCCTGGGACGCCTACCGCGAGTTCAACCACCTCTTCGCCCAGCGGGTGGCCAAGGTGGCGCCCGAGGGTGGTCGCGTTCTCGTCCAGGACTACCACCTCGCCCTCATGGGCTCTGAACTGGCACGCCTCCGCCCGGACCTGCGCACAGCCCACTTCTCCCACACCCCATTCGCGGACCCGTCAGTACTGCGCATGCTGCCCACCGCCGTGGCCACCGAGCTGTTGGAGGGGATGTCCGGCTTCGGGATCTGCGGATTCCACACCGAACGGTGGGCGACCGCCTACCGGGCCTGCCAGTCAGAGCTCGGAGCGTCGGGCGGAGACCACGCCGGGCCGGGGTCGACCTATGCGTCGGCTCTGACCACCGACCCAGGCGCCCTGCGGGCCGAGGCGGCCGATCCCGCCGTCGCTGCCGCCCTGGTCGGAATCGAGGAGTCGATCGGAGGCGACGACCGACAGGCCATCGTCCGGGTGGACAGGATGGAGCTGTCCAAGAACCTGCTGCGGGGATTCTGGGCGTTCGAGGAGCTGCTCGAGAACGAACCGGGCCGGAGGGAGCGGGTGGTCTTCGTGGCCCTGGCCTACCCGACCCGCCAGGGCCTACCTGAGTACCTCGCCTACCAGAACGAGGTCGAGTCCACCGTGGCTCGCATCAACGAGCGGTGGGGCACGCCGGGGTGGACCCCCATCGCGTTGGGGGTGGAGGACGACTATCAGCGGTCTCTTGCCGCCATGAGCCGGTCCGACGTCCTTCTGGTCAACCCGGTGCGTGACGGCCTCAACCTGGTGGCCAAAGAGGGACCCCTCCTCAACACCCGCGACGGCGTCCTGGCCCTGTCGAGGGAGGCGGGCGCCTTCGAGGAGCTGCGCAGCGCGGCGCTCGAGGTCAACCCGTTCGACGTCTCGGGCACGGCGGCGGTGCTGTCCCGGGCCCTCGACATGGACGGGGACGAGCGGGCGGCCCGGGCGACCGCCCTTCGCTCGTTGGTCCTGGCCCGTCGACCCGTCGACTGGCTCGATGACCAGCGCCGCGCCGCCCGGTGACCGATCCCGCACCGGGCCGGTGTCGGCCGAGTCAGGTTCCGGACGAAGCCAGCCACTCGAACACGTCGAGCACCTCATCCGCGCTGCCCAGGACCAGGTCGGCCGCGTCCAGCACCTCGGGTGCGCTCTCCTCGTCGGCCACCGCCACCTTGACCGCCGAGAGCCCGGACTCCTCCCGCAGTGCGTCGAGGGCGTCGAAGGCGGGCAGGTCCCCCACGTCGTCGCCCAGGTAGACCGCGGCGGAGCACCGCTCCACCAGTGAGCGGGTGACCGACCCCTTGTCGATCGGCAGGGGTGGGCGCAGCTCGATCGAGCATCGTCCCGGGTGGGACTCGAGGCCGGTGCGCGCCACTTCTGCAGCCACCGAGGCGACGGCCCACGGCTCGGCCTCGGGGGCGCCACGCCAGTGCACGGTCACCGCCAGGCCCTTGGACTCGACCAGAGCACCACTCGGAGCCGCCCGCTCCAGTCGGGCCAGCACCTCCGCGAGGACAGGGCGCCACGCCAGGGCGGAGGGTTCGATGGTGGTCCCACCGTTGCCGTCCGCCCATTCGATCCCGTAGAGGCCGACGAACCGAGCGGGGGGCGGTACCGACGCGCGCATCGACCCGGGGAGGGCCAGATGCTCGACCAGAAAGGACACGGGGCGTCCGGAGACCACGGCCACCACCGCGAACCGCGCGGCCAGGCGGTCCAGGAGCTCGGCTGCGCCCTCCAGGGGACGGGCCAGCTCGGGACGAGCCACGATCGGGGAGAGCGTCCCGTCGAAATCGGTGAGGATCGCCGTGTCCCTCGGTCGCTCGAGCAGCGGGGCGAGCACTCGCCGTGTCTCGAGCGATGGGAGCGCACGGTCGCCTGTGCCGGGGCCGGGCACTTGGTAGCCGGTCAGCGGACGGTCGTGGTGGTCACGGAGGGCGACGCCTTGGCGGCCAGGTCCGGCCCGACCACCACCAGGACATCGGCCGTTCCGATGGTGGTGACGGGATCCGCGGTGGTGGAGGGGCTGATGGCGGAGGCCGGGAGATGCAGCTGGCCGGCGACGGCGTTGGCCTGGGCCACGAACCCGGCCACGTAGTACACGCGGGACGATGTCACACGGGCGGTGGCGTTGACCGGCGGGAGGAGATTCCAACCTCCCGGCTGGAGCTGGTTGGAGACCGCGGCGGCCGCGCCCGGCACGACGGACGCGTTGGCCACCAGTACCGGGACCTTGTTGGGGGGGACGGTGGTGGTGGTGGGCGCCGCGCGGGCCGGGTTGGTGGTGGAGGTCGAGGAGGCCCCCGAGGCGGAGGTGACCGTCTTCGGATGGACCTCGCCGAGGAGGAGGACCGTGGCCGCCACGAAGAGGGCGATCACGATCAGGGCTCGTACGAACGGGAATTGGGGGCCTCGCCC
>JADGOG010000068.1 GCA_017883065.1 Acidimicrobiales bacterium
CTGGCGCTGATCGAGCTGGTGGAAGGACTCGAAGAGGAGCTGGGTGAGCGCTCGGTGGGCTTCCGCATCGACGATGAGGACCTCGAGGAGTTGCGGACCGTCCGGGACGCCGTGGACTACGTCTACGCCAAGCTCGGAGGGTCCTGAAGGTCCCGATGGCCACCCCCACCGAACCGTGGGCTCCTGGCGGGGAGAACGCTCTGGCCGACCGGATCGGCCACCGGTTCGAGGATCTGACGCTCCTCGAGCGGGCCATGGCCCACCGGTCCTGGTGTGCCGAGCAGCCTGAACGGACGTCCAACGAGCGCCTCGAGTTCCTCGGGGACGCCGTCCTCGGTCTGCTGGTGGCCGAGTACACCTACCAGGCGCACCCGGAGCTGTCCGACGGGCAGATGTCCAAGGTGCGGGCGTCGGTGGTGAACACCAAGGCCCTGGCCGAGGTGGGTCTGGGTCTGGGTCTCGCCGAGCACCTGCGCCTGGGCCGGGGCGAGGACCTCTCCGGCGGCCGGGCCAAGGAGTCGATCCTGGCCGACGCCACCGAGGCGGTCATCGGGGCGGTCTATCTGGACGGGGGGCTGTCCGAGGCCCGCCACCTGGTCCTCGCCCTCCTGGCCGAACGCATCGCGGTGGCGGTGGGCGAGCCCGGCGAGTCCGATCACAAGAGCCGTCTCCAGGAGAAATCGGTGAGCCTCGGGCGGGGCGTCCCCCGCTATGACGTCGAGGGGTTCGGGCCCGATCATGCCCGGAGGTACCTGGCCACGGTGTACGTTGCTGGCCAACGCCTTGGCAGGGGGGAGGGGCGTTCCAAGAAAGACGCTGAGCAGGTCGCCGCCCGGGCGGCCTGTGGGGCGTTGGAAGTTGAGAGAGGCGGGGGGAATGCCTGAGCTTCCCGAAGTCGAGACCATTCGGCGCGACCTCCAAGGCGAGGTCGTGGGCCGCAAGATCAAGTCCGTCGAGGTCCGCAACGGCCGCACGGTACGGCGCCATCCGAGCGCCAAGCAGTTCCGCGCTCGCTTGGAGGGCCACACCATCAAGGCGATCGAGCGCTCGGGGAAGTACCTGCTCCTCGTGCTGGACGACGGCTCCACCCTTGTGGTGCACCTGGGCATGAGCGGCCAGCTGCAGCGGGCCAAGAGCGCCAAGGAGCCCAAGGCCCCCCACACCCATGCGGTGATCACCTTCACCCAGGGCGGCCAACTCCGCTTCGTCGACCCCCGCACCTTCGGCGAGCTGTTCGTGTCGGCGGCCCCGGCCGAGGGTGAGCGGGCCCTGCCCGAGCTCGCCCACCTGGGGTTCGACCCGCTCGAGGACATCATGAGCTGGGAGAAGTTCTGGGTGCTGCTGGCCCAGCACAAGAGCGGGCTCAAGGCGTTGCTGATGGACCAGGAGTTCGTGGCCGGCATCGGCAACATGTACGCCGATGAGATCCTCTTCGCCGCCGGGCTCCGCTACGACCGTCTGTCCAACTCGCTCTCGTCCCAGGAGGTCCGCCGGCTCTACCGGGCCATGGTGGAGACCCTGGCCGAGGCGGTCAAGCGCCGCGGGTCGTCGCTGGCCGACGAGCAGTACCGGGACCTGTTCGGTGAGGTGGGGGACTACCAGGACCAGCACCAGGCCTACGACCGCGAGGGCCAGGCGTGCCGCCGGTGCCGGGCCACCATCGTCCGGGTGAAGTCGGGCGGGCGGTCCACCTATTTCTGCGATCACTGTCAGGTGTGATCGGCGTCCTGACCTGGGGTTTCCGCGTGGAGCCCGGGCTACCGGTAGGGTGAGCGCCCGGTGTTCCTGAAGTCACTTTCCCTCAAAGGATTCAAGTCCTTCGCTGACCCGGCGGTGCTCGAATTCGAGCCGGGGATCACCGTCGTGGTCGGTCCCAACGGCAGTGGCAAGTCCAACGTGGTGGACGCCGTGGCCTGGGTGCTCGGCGCCCAGGGCCCTCGTACCGTGCGGTCGGCGAAGATGGAGGACGTCATCTTCGTGGGCACGGCCAACCGCCCTGCCCTCGGGCGAGCCGAAGTGGCCCTCACCATCGACAACAGCGCCGGCAAGCTGGCCACCGATCTCGCCGAGATCACCATCACCCGGACCCTCTTCCGCTCGGGGGACAGCGAGTACTCGATCAACGGCGCCCCCTGCCGCCTGCTCGACATCCAAGAGCTCCTCTCCGACACCGGCGTGGGTCGCCAGCAGCACGTGATCATCAGCCAGGGAAACCTGGACGCCATCCTCGAGGCTCGTCCCGAGGACCGGCGTGCCGTCATCGAAGAGGCGGCCGGCGTTCTCAAGTACCGCCGCCGTCGGGAGCGGTCCGAGCGTCGCCTGGCCTCCACCGAGGAGAACCTGGAGCGCCTGTTCGACCTGGTCCGCGAGGTCAAGCGGCAGGTCCGCCCGCTCGAGCGCCAGGCCGCCGCCGCCCGGTCGTATACCGGGCTGGCCGAAGAGCTGCGGGCAATACGGCTCTTCGTGGCCGGATCGGAGCTGACCGCCCTCGATGCCCGCCATGCCGAGGGCACCAAGGCCCGGACCGATCTGCGTGCCTCGGAGCAGACACTCCAAGGCTCACTCAGCGAGCTCGACGCCGACAGCGAGCGCACCGCTGACGAGATGTCCGCCCAGCGTGAGTCCGACCTGGCCACCGCCCTGGGCCGCGCCGAGGGCATGGTGGAGCGGGCCCGCGGCCTGTCCGGCGTGCTGCGCGAGCGGCAGCGGTCGCTGGCCCAGGCGCTCGACGCCGCCGCCGATGCCGACGTGGTGTCGACCCTCGAGGCCGAAGGGGCCCGGCTGGCCGAGGAGCTGGAGACGGCCGGGTCCGAAGAGCTCGCCCTGGCCCCCGAGCAGGAGACGCTGGGCGGCCTCGAGGCCGCCGCGGCTGCCGCGCTCGACACCCATCTCGAGACCTGGGGAGACGGCGCCCAGCTCCGCACGGCCGAAGAGGCGGTCACCGTGGCCCGCGGCCAGCTGTCCTCACTGGAGCATTCGCTCGAGCGGGACCGTCGGGCGCTCGACCAGCTGACCGCCCGGCTGGCCACCACCGAACGCCGCTCGGCGCTCCTCGAGGGCGAGGACCACGAGCTGGGCGAGCGTCTGGCCGAAACCGAGCAGGCCCGACACCGCCTGCAGGCAACGGTGGCCGAGACGGAGGCGCTCCACGCCCAGGCCACCCGGCGCCTCGACTCGGCCGAGGAGTCGCTCCGCCAGGCCGAGCGCGAGCTGCACCGCTCGGTGGCCCGCGCCGATGCGCTCGAACGCGCCCTCGACGAGGCCCGAGGGGCGGCCGGGGCTGAGCTGCTGGCCGGCGTCGACGGCGTGGTCGGCACCCTGCTCGACGTGGTGGCCGTGGACCCGGGGTGGGAGGACGCCTTCGAAGCGGCCGCCGGTGCCTCCATCGCCGCCGTCGTGGTCTCGGGGAGCCAGCCGGCACGGGCGGCCCTCTCCCGTCTCCGCCAGGGCGGGGCAACCGGAGCGGTGCTGGCTCTCACCGACTCGTCTCCGGGCGGAGTCCCGTCCGTCCGGGATGCAGCCGTCCCCCCCGGCACCGAGTCGATCCGTCGCCACGTCCGTCCCCACCGGGCCGGGCGTGACCTCCCCGGGCTCGATGCCGTGCTCGACACACTGCTGGCCGGTTCGACCTGTGCGCTGGGCGGGTGGTCCGACGCCATCGACCTCGCCCTGGCCCGGCCCGATCTGGTGGTGGTCACCCGTGACGGCGACCGGTTCTCGCCCACCGGTTGGCGGGTGCGTTCGGGTGGTGGGGTGGTCACCGCCGCCGTGGTCGAAGAGGCCCGGGGCCGGGCGGAGATCGCCGCCACGGCGGCCACCGAGGCCGCCGACGAGCGCACCGACGCCCACTCGGTGGTGGAGGCGGCCCGGGCGGCGGCGGCCGAGGCGGTCCGTGCCGACGACCGCAACGAGTCCGAGCATCAGAGCGCACGGGTGACCCGTCAGCGGGTGACCAACGACCGGATGGCGCTCGGCGCCGAGCTGGAGGAGACCCGTCGGGCCCACGCCGAGCTCGACGACCGGATCGACCGCGACGCGGCCCGAGCCGCCCAGCTGCACGAGGAGCTCCCCGGCCTGGAAGCGGAGCGTGCCCGAGGCGCCGCCCAGGTGGCGGCGGCGCGCGACGAGCGGCGGCGGATCGACGAACGCATCGCCGAGGCCGCCTCCCACCGCGCCGAGTGGGAGGCACGGGCGGCCGGCCTCGTCGAGCGCAAGCGTGTGCTCACCGAGCGTCTGCGAGAGGTCGAACGGAGGCTTACCGGGCACGCGGAGGAACGGGCCGAGGCCGCCGAGCGCAGGAGGCGCCTGGAGGCGGACGCCACCGCGGTGGAACGACTGACGGCTGTGGTCGCCGCCGCCCAGCGCGGGCTGGACACCGCCCTGGATCAGCTGCGCGAGCGGTACCAGCGTCAGCTCGAAGCGGTCCGGGCCGGCGGTGCCCGCCTGGAGGAGCTCCGTCGACAACGGTCGGCCAGTGAGCACGAGCTGGCTGCGGCCCGCAGCCGCCTCCAGACCATCGAGCTCGACCTGGTCGAGGTGACCATCCGGCGCGAGTCGGTGGTCGAGACACTGCGCCGAGAGCTGGCGTCGACGCCGGACGAAGCGGCGGCCGCCCCCCGTCCGGAGCTGCCCGAGGGCACCGACCCGGTCACCCGGATCGAGCAGCTCGACGCCGAACTGGCCGCCCTCGGCCCGGTCAACCCCCTGGCCCTCGAGGAGCTGTCCGAGCTCAACGAGCGCCACCAGTTCCTCGAGTCGCAGGTGGAGGACGTGCGCACCGCCCGACGGGAGCTCCACCACGTGATCCGGACCCTCGACGAGGAGATCATGCACGTGTTCGACTCGGCGTTCGCCGACGTCAACGAGCACTTCTCCTCCCTGGTGACCACCCTCTTCCCCGGGGGTACCGGCCGGCTCTCGCTGACCGATCCGGAGAACCTGTTGAACACCGGGGTGGAGGTGGAGGTGCGTCCGGCCGGACGCAACGTCCGCCGGTTGTCCCTGCTCTCGGGAGGCGAGCGGTCCCTGGTGGCCCTGGCCTACTTGTTCGCCGTGTTCCGGAGCCGCCCGTCCCCCTTCTACCTGATGGACGAGGTGGAGGCCGCCCTCGACGACGTCAACCTCCAGCGCTTCCTCGGTCTGGTCCACGAGTTCAGGGGGGAGGCCCAGCTGATCATCGTGAGTCACCAGAAGCGGACCATGGAGGCGGCCGATGCGCTGTACGGGGTGACCATGGCTCCGGGAGGCTCGTCCAAGGTGGTCAGTCAGAAGGTGGCCCGACGACCCGGCGATCCGCTGGGCGACGACGCGGCCGCCCCCCCGGCGACGGCGGAACCGGTCAGGCCGGCGCCGACCCCCGGCCGCATGACCGAGGTGGAGCCCTCCACCCGGGTGGAGCCGTGAGCGATCCCGCGGTGGTGGCGTCCGCCTCCGATGTGGTGATCGCTCTGGTCATCGCCGTGCCCGTCCTGGTGGTGGGTGGCGGCGTGGCCGTCGGCCTACGGCTGCGGGGACGGGGAACCAAGAGCCGGGTCCCGGCCGGCGAGGTGGCCAGTGACGCGCCCACCGACATCGAGCTCGACCGCAGTGCCGAGGCCCAGGACGGTCGTCCGGCCGGGGGCGACGGTACCCCGCAGGTCGGCGCCGTCGCCGTACTCGAGGCCGAGCCGGCCGAGCCGATCTCCTACCGCAGCCGCCTGGGCAAGGCGAGAGGACTCCTCTCCGGCTACCTGGGTGCGGTCCGATCCAAGGGGAAGGTCGACGCCTCCACCTGGGACGACCTCGAGGAGGCGCTCATCCGGGCCGACGTGGGCGTGGGCGCGACCGACGCCCTGATCGGAGGCCTCCGGGCCCGGGTCAAGAGCGGCGAGATCGTCGGCCCCGATGCGCTGGTCGACGCCCTCAGGGCCGAGTTGGTGACCATGCTGTCGACCGCCGACGCCTCCCTGGCCCTGCCCGGGACCGCAGCCGCTCCTGTCGCCGACGACGAGGCCCCGGTCGACGTCTGGCTGTTCGTCGGGGTCAACGGCGTGGGCAAGACCACCACCGTGGGCAAGGTGGCCAACCGCCTGTCGGCGTCGGGGACCAAGGTCCTGTTGGCCGCCGGCGACACCTTCCGGGCGGCGGCGGGCGAGCAGCTGGCCCTGTGGGCGTCGCGTGCCGACGCCGACATCGTGCGCGGAGCGGAGGGGGGTGACCCCAGCGCGGTGGTCTTCGACGCCGTGCAGCGGGCGGCGTCCCGAGGCCATGCGGTGGTCTTGGCCGACACGGCCGGGCGACTCCACAACAAGGTCAACCTGATCGAGGAGCTGAAGAAGATCCGACGGGTGGCCGACCGACGGCCCGGCCGGGTCGTCGAGGTCCTGTTGGTGCTGGACGCCACCACCGGCCAGAACGGACTGGCCCAGGCCAAGGTCTTCCTCGAAGCGGTGGATGTCTCCGGTGTGGTGTTGACCAAGCTCGACGGCACGGCCAAGGGCGGGATCGTGGTGGCCATCCAGAAGGAGCTGGGCCTCCCGGTCAAGTTGGTCGGCCTGGGCGAAGGAATCGACGATCTGATCGACTTCGATCCGGCCGCCTTCGTCGACGCCCTGTTTTGACGGATGGTGCCGTCACTCCCGTCGAGCCCTCGCCGGAGTCCTTCGGGCCGGTCGGCGCCGATCACGGTTCCGTTCGCCGTCCTGTAGCCTGAGCAGCCCATGTTCGAGAGCCTGTCCGACCGATTCGAGGGGATCCTCACCCGCCTCCGGGGCCGTGGCCGCCTGAGCGAGGCGGACGTCGACGAGGTCCTCCGCGAGATCCGCACCGCCCTGCTGGAGGCCGACGTCGAGATCGGTGTCGTCCGTACCTTCACCGACGCGGTGCGGGCCCGGTGCGTCGGACTCGAGCTCTCCCAGGCGCTGAGCCCTGGCCAGCAGGTCATCAAGATCGTCAACGAGGAGTTGGTGGCGATCCTGGGCGGCGAGACGCTCAAGATCACCTACGCCGGCCGTCCCCCGACAGTCATCCTGCTGGCCGGCCTGCAGGGCTCGGGCAAGACGACCACCTCGGCCAAGCTGGCCCGCTGGTTCAAGCAGCAGGGCCGCAATCCACTCCTGGTCGGAGCCGACCTCCAGCGCCCCGCCGCCGTCCAGCAGCTGCGTGTGCTCGGCGACCAGGCGGGGATCACCGTCTTCAGCGAGCCCACCGGCCCGGTGGCGGTGGCGGCCGCCGGTCTGGAAGAGGCCAAGCGACTGGGACGCGACGTGCTGATCGTGGACACCGCCGGCCGGCTGGCCATCGACGAGGATCTGATGGACGAGATCCGCGACATCGCCGGAGTGGTCGACCCCCACTACACGTTCCTGGTCATCGACGCCATGACCGGCCAGGACGCGGTGTCGACGGCGGTTGCCTTCCACGAGGCCCTGACCCTGGACGGGGTCATCTTGACCAAGCTCGACGGCGACGCCCGCGGTGGAGCCGCCCTGTCGGTCAAGGAAGTGGTGGGAAGGCCCATCGCCTTCGCCTCCACCGGCGAGAAGCTCGACGACTTCGACCAGTTCCATCCCGATCGCATGGCCGACCGGATCCTCGGGATGGGCGACGTGCTCAGCCTGATCGAACAGGCCGAGCGCACCATGGACAAGGACGTCACCACCAAGGGTGCCGCCGCCATGATGGAGGGTCGGTTCACGCTCGAGGACTTCCTGGAGCAGCTCCAGCAGGTCAAGAAGATGGGATCGGTGTCGGGGATGCTCTCCCTGCTCCCCGGCGTTCCCAAGGACCTGAAGCAGGCCTCATCGCAGATCGACGACCGCCAGATCGGCCAGATCGAGGCGATCATCCGGTCGATGACCCCGGCCGAGCGGGTGAACCCGGCCATCATCGACGGAGCCCGGAGGGTTCGGATTGCCAACGGAAGTGGCACCGCCACCTCGGAGGTCAACGCACTCCTCAAGCAGTTCAAGGAGATGCAGAAGATGATGAAGGGCTTCGGAAAGGGCGGCATGGGAGGCGCCCTCGGTGGATTGGGGGGCATGCTGGGTCGGGGTCCGAAGGGCCCCAAGCTGTCGCCCTCGGCGATGGCGGAGATGGCCTCGGCCGGTGGCGACCTGTCTGCGTTCGCTGGCATGGGAGGCGACCCGGGGGCGCTCGGCGCCGGTCCCATGGCCCCATCGGGTGCCGGCGTGGCCGGCACTCCACGCAGCTCGTCCAAGTCCAAAGGGAAGGGCGGCAAGAAGGGAAAGGGCGGGGGGCGGGTCACCCCCAAGGCCCGCTGATCCCGTTCGGGCTGCCTGCTGACCCAGACAAAAAGAGCACGTCTCCCAGGACTTCGACGGGTTCGACAACGGCCGACCGGGCCGATTGCACGCGGGTCCCGTCAATGATGGGAGACTGGTACGCGCTATCGACACAATGCAGAGGAGTTCACCGTGGCAGTAAAGCTCCGCCTCGTGCGGATCGGGAAGAAGAAGCAGCCGACCTACCGGCTGGTGGCGGCAGACAGCCGCTCACCGCGGAACGGTCGTTTCATCGAGATCGTGGGCACCTACGCCCCACGCGGCAAGTCGCTGGCCGAGCCGGACGCGGTCGTGGAGATCGACAACGCCAAGGCGGTCAAGTGGCTCTCCCAGGGCGCCACTCCGACCGAGCGGGTCGAGAAGCTGCTCAAGAAGTCGGGAGCGCTTGACGAGTTTGCGACGGCCAAGGCAGCCAAGTGACCGATGATCTGGCCCTCGACTCGGCCGATGACGTCAACACCATCGAGGACGCCGACGGTCACGAGGACGACGACGCCGGCAATCGGGTCTCGGGTGGCACGCCCCTGGCGGTGGTGACCTATCTGGTCAACTCGATCACCTCGGACCCCGAGGCCGTCGTCATCAACACCGAGGAGCGGTCCGGTTCTGTCCGCTTCCGGATCCACGTCGCCCCCGAGGACATGGGCCGGGTGATCGGCCGCCGCGGCCGGGTGGCCCAGGCCATCCGCACGGTGGTCGCCGCCGCCGGAGCGCGTGACGGGATCCAGACCAGCGTCGACATCGTCGACGACTGAGTTCCCTCCTCCGGTGCCGGATTCCGCCCGTTCCGACGGCGCCGGGCCCGGGGCCGGTGAACCTTCCGATCGTGCGATCACGCCGGTGACGCCGCAGGACCCTTCCCCGGTCACTGTTCCCATGCTCGGGGTGGGTGCCATCGTGAAGCCGCACGGGCTGGGCGGCGACGTGATCGTCAAGCTGACCACCAACCGCGACGAGCGGGTCGACCCGGGTGTGGTGCTGACCGCGGAGGACGGCCGTACGTTCCGGGTGGTCCGCTCCTCGTTCCATCGCGGCCGGTTCATCGTGACCTTCGAGGGCGTGTCGGGTATCGACGAGGCCGAGGCGCTGCGGGGCACCCAACTGTTCGCCCCACCTCTGGAGGACCCTGACGAGTTGTGGGTCCACGAGCTGATCGGGGCCCGGGTGGAGGACACCTCCGGGACGGTGCTCGGCACGGTGGACGGCGTGCAGGCCAACCCGGCCAGTGACCTGCTGGTGCTGGACGGGGGTGCCCTCATCCCGCTCCGCTTCGTGGTGGGCAGCGAGCCCGGTGTGCGGGTGACCGTCGACATCCCCGACGGCCTCCTCGACCTGGGCTGAGCGGCTTCCCGCCATGGCCCCGAGCCCCGGACCGTTCCGGATCGACGTGTTCACCCTGTTCCCCGAGGTGATCGACCACTACGTGGACGCCTCGATCCTCGGGCGGGCCCGTGTCCAGGGATACCTCGACATCCGCACCCACGATGTGCGCGACGCCGCCACCGGCCCGCACCGATCGGTGGACGATGCCCCCTTCGGGGGGGGAGCGGGCATGGTGCTCGCCCCCGATCCGGTCTTCGCCTCGGTCGAGTCGGTGGCCGCCTCCGAGGAGGGGATGCCCCGCCCCCTGGTCCTGCTGACGCCGTCCGGTCGCCGGTTCGACCAGCGCGAGGCCCACCGACTGGCCGACCTGGAGGGCGGCTTCTCCCTGCTCTGCGGTCGCTACGAGGGGGTCGACCAGCGGGTGGCCGACCACCTGGTCGACGAGGAGCTGTCGGTGGGGGACTACGTGCTCGCCGGTGGGGAGCTGGCCGCCCTGGTGGTGGTCGAGTCGGTGGCCCGCCTGGTCCCGGGCGTCCTGGGCAACGAACGCTCGGCCGACGAGGAGAGCTTCTCTGCCGGCCTGCTCGAGTACCCCCAGTTCACCCGGCCCGCCTCCTTCCGGGGCTGGGAGGTGCCCGACGTCCTCCGGTCGGGTGACCACGGGCGGGTGGAGGAGTGGCGCCGGGTCCAGTCCCTGGTGCGGACGCTCCGGCTCCGGCCGGACCTGGTGGAGGCCAGGGGCGGGCTCAGCGACCAGGAGGTCCGACTGCTGGTGGAGCACGATGAGGTGCAACTGCTCCGCGATCACGGCTACCATTGAGGAGCCTCGTCGGCGCCGGCTGGTCCGGTGTTCGCACGGAAGGACCGGATCGTCCAGCGCTCCCCGGTGGGTCGGAACCCCTCGGAAGCACTGGTGAGCGGGTACCCGACGGGGGTGAGTTCGAACGATCTGTGGAAAGACGCGCCCAATGAACCCGACCGACATCATCGACCAGGACAGCCTCCGCGACGACATCCCCGAGTTTCGGCCGGGAGACACCGTCAAGGTCCACGTACGGGTGGTCGAGGGCACCCGCGAGCGGGTCCAGGTGTTCCAAGGGGCGGTCGTCCGCCGTCAGGGCACCGGCGTCCGCGAGACCTTCACCGTGCGCAAGGTGAGCTTCGGCGTCGGCGTCGAGCGCACCTTCCCGGTGCACTCCCCGGTGATCGCCATGACCGAGGTGGTCTCGCTCGGCGATGTCCGCCGGGCCAAGCTGTACTACCTGCGGGACCGCCACGGAAAGGCCGCCAAGATCAAGGAGCGGCGGACTGCCCGCGCCTGACCGGATGGCCCACTTGGCGGCGCCCGCCACCGCCGGTGGCCGCCGGCGACCCTGTGCACCGTTGCCGGCTCTTCGATGAGGGCGGCATCCCGATGAGCGGCCCCCCATGAGCGAAGAGGACCTCGAGCGGTACGAGTCGGAGATCGAGCTCGCCCTCGTGCAGGAGTATCGGGCGGTCCTCCCCCTCTTCGCCTACGTGGTGGAGACCGAGCGCCGGTTCTATCTGGCCAACGCCGTCGACGTGACCGTGCGGTCGGACTCCTCCCCGGCCTGCGTCGAGGTCCAGCTCACCGATGCGTGGGTCTGGGACATGTACCGACCGGCCCGCTTCGTGCCCTCGGTCAGGATCCTGACCTTCCGGGACGTCAACATCGAGCGGCTCCCCGAGAAGGATCTGTGAGCCCGGGGGCGTCCGAGCGCCCCACCGGTCCCGACCGCCGCAGCGCGCTCGGTCTCGAGGGCGAAGATGTGGCGGCGGCCTGGTACGAGAACGCCGGCTACGAGGTGATCGATCGCAACTGGCGTCGCCGTGAGGGCGAGGTCGACCTGATCGTGCGCCGGGACCGGACGGTGGTCTTCTGCGAGGTCAAGACCCGGACCAGCGACCGGTTCGGCACCGGCGCGGAGTCGGTGCTCGAGGCCAAGCAGCGCCGTATCCGGCGGCTGGCCTCCCGGTGGCTGTCGGAGCTCACTCCGGCCTCGGGACGGTCCCGGGTCGACGTGCGCTTCGACGTGGTCTCCATCACCGCCGGTGAGGTCGAGGTCATCGAGGACGCCTTCTGAGGGTGGACGCGGAGCCCACCGGGCCGGGCCCGCTGGTTTGGGATGGGCCCGGCTCCCGGGCGGACCGGCCCCGCCTCTTCTCCTAGGCTGCCGCCATGACCACCGAGTTCGAGACACTGATCGTGGAGCGGGAGGCGGGCATCGTCACCGTGACGATGAATCGCCCGGCCCGCAAGAATGCGGCCAACGGGACCATGTGGCGTGAGTTGCTCGAGGTCTTCGACGATGTGGCCACCGACCGACACGACCGGGTGATGGTGCTCACCGGATCCGGTGGAGCGTTCTGCTCGGGAGCTGACCTCGGCGATGCCGCCGATGTCGCCGGCCGGCCCGGGGATCCCTACCTGGTGCAGATGAGGGCACTCGGCAGCGTTGCCCTGCGGCTGCACCAGATCCCCAAGCCGACCATCGCCAAGGTGGGCGGGGTGGCCGCCGGGGCGGGGATGAGCATGGCCCTGGGCTGTGACCTGGTGGTGGCGTCCGAGTCGGCCCGCTTCTCCCAGATCTTCTCCAAGCGGGGCCTGTCGGTCGACTTCGGCGCCTCGTGGCTCCTACCCCGGTTCATCGGCATGCACCGGGCCAAGGAACTGGCCTTCTTCGCCGACATCATCAGTGCCCAGCAGGCGGCCGAGTTCGGGGTGGTCAACAAGGTGGTGCCCGACGACCTCTTGGACCAGGCGGTGGGGGAGTGGGCGACCCGGCTCGCCGCCGGACCACCCCTGGCCCTGTCGATGACCAAGTCGATGCTCAACAACTCGTTCTCCCTCTCCATGGACCAGGCCCTCGAAGAGGAGTCGCGATCCCAGGCGGTCAACTTCGCCACGGCGGACACCCTGGAGGCCATCGCCGCCTTCACCCAGAAGCGGGATCCGGTGTTCAAGGGTCGTTAGCGTCCCCCCGCAGTGTCGCCGATCCTCCTCCGGCTGGAGATGTCACACCGGGGCCGTAGGGTGCCGGTGGTGCTTCGAGTGGCCGCCAGCACCTGAGTAGCGGGATCGTCCTGGCCCTCCTGAAATCACCGTCCGGTGACGGGAGAGGTCCACGACGCCCACCCTCGCCGGGCTCCACCGTTCGGAGTCGTCATGATCGCCGCAATTCCTTCCGCCGTCCTCATCGGGGTCGACGGCGCACCTGTCTCGGTCGAGGTGCACGTGTCCAACGGCCTGCCCGGCTTCACCGTGGTCGGTCTGCCGGACGCCGCCGTCCGCGAGTCCCGCGATCGGGTCCGGGCCGCACTGTTGTCGAGCGGCCTGACCTGGCCCCTGCGCCGGGTGACGGTCAATCTGGCTCCGTCAGGGGTCAGGAAGGGCGGGGCCGGACTCGACCTCCCGATCGCCATCGGAGTGCTGGTGGCGTCGGGGGCACTCGACTCCGAGGCGGTCCGAGGTCTCGCCTTCGTCGGTGAGCTGGGCCTCGACGGTTCGCTGCGGGGCGTGCCGGGCACGGTGGTGTTGGCCGAGGCGCTCAGCGGGCACGACCTGGTCGTCCCGACCGAGAGCGCCATCGAAGCGGTGCTCGCCGGCCACGCCGAGGCCCGACTGTCGTCGACGCTGCGTGGTCTGGTGGACCGGCTGGAAGGGCGTCGCCGCTGGAACCATGCAGAAGATGGGGCGACCTCCGACCGGTGTGGCGGGTTGGCCGGCATCGGGTCGACTACGTCGTCGGTTCCAGACGGCCGGGACTCGACCGTCGACCTGGCCGACATCCGAGGCCAGGCCCTCTCCAAGCGGGCACTCGCGGTCGCCGCCACCGGTGGGCACCATCTGCTGGTGGTGGGACCACCCGGATCCGGCAAGACCATGCTGGCCAACTGCCTCCCCGGACTGCTTCCCGATCTGGACCGGGACACCGCACTGGAGGTGACTCGGGTGCACTCGGTGGCCGGCGTCCCGCTCCCTCCGGGCGGATTGATCGAGCGGCCTCCCTTCCGATCGCCCCATCATGGAGCGTCGCCGGTGGCCATGATCGGTGGGGGCACCGTGTGGTTGCGACCCGGCGAGATCAGCCTCTCTCACGGTGGGGTCCTCTTCCTCGACGAGATGGGCGAGTTCTCGACCCTCGTGCTCGACGCCTTGCGCCAACCGCTCGAGGACGGTGAGGTCAGGGTCAGCCGGGCCCGGGGTGCGACCACCTTTCCGGCCCGCTTCATCCTGGTGGGGGCGATGAATCCCTGCCCGTGCGGCGAAGGCGGGCCTCCGGGCTCCTGTCGCTGCACTCCCGCAGCCCGCGAACGGTACGGGCGCCGGCTCTCGGGTCCTCTGCTCGACAGGTTCGACATTGCCGTGCGAGTGGACCATCCGGGGTTCGACGAGTTGCTCCGCCCTTCCCCGGCGGAGACATCTGAAGCCGTGGCCGCCCGGGTCGAGCTCGCCCGGCAACGTGCCGTGGCCCGCGGCGTACCGGTCAACGCCCGACTGCCCGGCGCCACGCTCGGTCAGGCGGCGCCGCTCAGCAAGGCTGCGCACGCGCTGGTCGAGCGGAAGCTCCGCTCGGGTGCCCTCAGCGCCCGTGGGCTCCACCGGGTGCACCGGCTGGCCCGGACCATCGCCGATCTCGACGGAGTCGGCGAGGTCATCGAGGCGGACCAGGTCCACGAGGCGCTGGTGCTCCGGTGCAGGCGGGACATCCTGCTCGAGGGAGCGAACCGGTGAGCGCGCTGGATGAAGTCCAGGCCCACGCAGCCACCTTGGCCGGACTGGCGGGCATGACCCCGGTGCGACTGGCCAAGGTGCTCGACGGGTTCGATCCGGTGGTGGCCTTCCATGCCGTTCGCTCGGGCACCCATCCGGGCGATCCCCGTCGTCGGTTCCGGACTCCGGCCCGGGACAGCGACCCCGGGGAGGTCGGCCGTCGCTACGAGCGCGCCGGCGTGGCCGTGTTGCTGCGCGACCGCTCCGGCTACCCCAGCCGGCTGATCGGCGACCCCGGGGCACCGGCGGTACTCTTCGGCCTCGGTGACCCCTGCATCCTGGAGGGTCACCCCCGGGTGGCCATCGTCGGCACCCGATCGGCCACACCGTACGGTCGCCAGGTGGCGTCGGAGCTGGCGGCCGAACTGTCCGCCCACGGCGTGACCGTCGTCTCCGGTCTGGCCATGGGCATCGATGCCGCCGCCCATGCCGGGGTCGTGCTGGGCGGTGGCGAGAGTGCGGCTCCTCCGGTCGCCGTGGTCGGAACCGGACTCGACGTGATCTACCCGGCTACCAACCGCGACCTGTGGGAACAGGTCGCCCGCCGAGGGGCTGTGTTGGCCGAGTCCCCGCTGGGCACCCAGGCCCGACCTGGCGTCTTCCCTGCCCGCAATCGCATCATCGCCGCGCTGAGCGACATCGTGGTGGTCGTCGAGAGCCATCTCCGTGGGGGGTCGCTCTATACCGCCGAGGCCGCAGCCCGACGGTCGATTCCGGTGTGCGCCGTGCCCGGCTCGGTGCGGAGCCCCTCGTCCGCCGGTACCAACTCGCTCCTGGTGGACGGATGCACCCCGGTTCGGGACGCCACGGACGTCCTGGTGGCCCTGGGTCTGTCCTACGCCGGGAGTTCGGACCAGCACGGCCTCCCGGTCGGGAGGGGATCCTCCCGGCAGGGGCATTGTCGAGAGGACGTCGGACAGACCCCGTCCCAACGTGCCGTCCTGGCGGCCGTGGAGTTCCAGCCCACGGCGCTCGAGACGATCCTGCTCCGCACCGACCTGTCCATCGCCGAAGTGGCCACCGCGTGCGATGAACTGGTGGAGAGCGGATCGCTGGTCAGCGGCCCCGGGTGGTGGGCCCAGGTCTAGGGCACGCCATCCTTTCGGCCACGATGGGGATCGTGCCGTTCGGGCGTCGCCGTCGCTCCGTTGCTTCGTCCTCCTGGCCGGTTCGTAGTGCGAAAGATATACGAAGAGTATGCAAAGTCCAGCACATCAGGCCCTACTATTGGTAGGAAATCAAGGAAACCTTCGTGCCCGCAGGACACCGCCAATGACGGTCGGTGGTGTCGACGCCCACTGCGACTGCCCGGCTACGGTTCCGGAAAGCCGCCCTGCTGCCAACCGATGGTCGCCGAGGACACCGGCCCGGGGCTCGGAGCCGTAGTCAGGGCCGGGGCCGTGCAACTGGAGAGCCCGGTCTGGGCGCCGTACCAGGTGCCCGCAACGCCACCCTTCCAGATCAGCCAGCAGATGCCGTTGGACGACCGGGCGGCCAAGGTGATGCTTCCGCCAGGACCACCGGTCGACGGGCCGGGTTGGCCCTGCCCGAGGGCCACGCTGACCGTCGAGGCATTCGAGCTCGGCCCGGCTACGAAGGTGACCGATGGTTCGGAGGCGGAGAGCTCGCCGGGAGTGAGGGAGCCGTACCCACCGGACTGGATGGCGGCGGCATCCGCGGCCGTGAGCCCCGTCGAAAGCGCCTGTTTGGCCTGCACGCTGTCAGCCTCGGCCACCCCCGGGGCGTTGGCCACGCGGGAACTCGACGTGCTGCCGGAGTGCAGGGTGGATCCGAGCAGTAGTGCCACCAACAGCGCAGTGGCCCCAAGGCTGAGCACGGTGGCGACCATCGAGAAGCCGTCATCGCTTCCCGGGTGCTCTTGTCCGATCCGTTCCCCGTGGAGCATGAGACCCCTTCCGCGACGAGTCCACTCGATACCCTCGATCATCGGCGGTTCGGGCGTCCTGACTTGAGGGACGCCATGGATCCGGTGAACGCCAGGTCAGTCGCCGGGCTGCATCACAGCGTTGTCGGTGCTCACCCGGTAGATGACCCGGACCTCGACCACGGCAGATCTGTCCGGCCACGTGTTGACCGCACCGGCCGCTGCTCGAGAGCGAATCACGCTGCTAC
>JADGOG010000162.1 GCA_017883065.1 Acidimicrobiales bacterium
TCCTCGGGGGTGGTGGCGTTGAAGAACAGCATCGGGTCGGCCACGTGTCCCGTCGAGGGCCACCCCTCCTCGACGATGCCGCCGATCTCCGGGGCGTCCTCCGACAGCGACCGGACCACCTCGTTGCGCACGTAGCGGGTCCGGGGCTGCAGTTCCCCCGACACCGGTGACTGGGTGCCGTGCCAGCGGGTGATCCACTCCCGGTACCCCAGTCCCTCCGGCTTGTGGATGAGGGCCACGGTCAACACCCCGGGGGACCGGTCGCCATCCGGCCAGTCGCGGGGCTCGGCGTGGGCGGTGGTGCCGTAGTCGTCGTAGAGGGACTCGACCACCAGGTAGCCGGCGGTGCGCAGACCGAGCGAGCCGAGCGCGGCCTCGACCGCGTCACGCTGCTCGTAGCAGTCCAGCCACACCGACACCTCGGCCACATGGGGCTCCTCGCCCTCGGGGGGCGGTGCCGGTGAAGGTGCCGGCGCCGCATCGCTGTCGTGGACGTTGATGCCCAGACCCCGCGCGCCGGCCCCGATCAGCCACGGTGCGATCTCCTCGAGCAGTCGGTCGCGCAGGGCGTCGCCCGATCCGGTCGACCCGTCACCCCACACCAGATAGATCAGTTTCTCCACGGGGAGTCCGGATCCCGATCAGCGGGCAGACGGGGCGCGCAGGTTGGGTACCCGGCAGGCGCCGTCGATGTCGAAGACCTGGTTGAAGCGGCCCAGTGCCAGCCATGAGCCCACGCACAGGGCCAGGTCGACCAGCTCATCGTCGCTGTAGCCGGCGTGCAGCCGATCCCAGAAGGCCTGGTCCATACCCAGGTGGTCGGTCGAGTAGCGCTCGGCGAACTCGGCGGCCAGCTGCTCGCGGTCGGTGAGCCCCTCCCAGTCCCCCCGGACGCCGACGGCGTCGTAGAACGACTCGGGGATCTCCGAGGGGTCGGCGGCCCGGCCCGGCACGTCCCGGGCCGTCCTCCAGTCGATGCAGATGGCGCACTGGTTGATGCGGGCCATGGTGATGCGGGCCGCTTCGAACTCACGCAGGGAGAGCGACGACTTCTCGTAGACAGCGCTGCTGTACGCCCCGGCGGCCGAGGTCAGCGGGGTGGCCAGCTCCGTCCACACGTAGATCAACGGGTCCTTCTCCGGTGGCACGGTCACCTGTGGCATCGATTCCCCCTGTCGGTTCGGTCTTCACCTCGACGGCGAACGGTACTACCCGCCTCGTCCCGCCGAGTGGAGAGGTGCGCTCAGGACGTGGTCGGTGCGGGCAGCCGTCGAGAGATCCTACCGACCAGGCCGGAGGCGAACTGGGCCCACTGACGATCTCCGATCATCCACAGCCACAGCTCGCGCCGGTTGGCGTCCAGCACCTCGGCGAACTGGTCACGGTCGAAACCCGCCGGCTGGAGATCGGCTCCCCACCGGTCCCACAGCCACACGGCAATGTCGAACTCGGCGGGCACCTCCCCCTGGGGTCGGCCGTCGAGGAGGGTGTGGCGGAGGGCCACCTTGAGGTCCAGCGGCTCGTCGGGGACTTCGAGTGCGACGCCGTCGGCGTCGGCCGGGTCGGTGAGGGGGGCCACGAAGGCCCCGGGTCCGGCGCCCGTCGTGGTGCCGGTGGTGCCGGTGGTGCCGGTGGTGCCGGTGGTGCCGGTGGTGCCGGCGCGAGTGGCGATCTTCTTCGATGCCATGGCGGTCAGCGGTCCGCCACGACCGGGGCCCGGTCGGTGTCCTGGTAGCTGGCCACGTGCTCGGCGTAGTCGATGAACAAGGGCGCGTCGGGGTCGAACGGTCGGCGCAGGCTGTCGAAGGCGATCTTCTTGTCGAAGTTGTCCAGCTTGACCAGCGCCGCCGGGTCGTCCAGCTCGCGGAAGTCGAGGCGACCCCTGGCGTTGTCGAGGGCCTTCCGACCCCGTTCGGTGCGCACCAGGACGCTGCTCCACCCGTCCATCGATCCCACGCTGCCCACCGAGAGGTCCGCGCTCCGGCCGAGGAAGTCGGCGCACTCGTCGCACCCCTTGAGCGCGGCTCCGTGGAAGTTCTTGATGGGCTCGTCGACGGCGACCTCCCCGTCCCGGTACTCCACGATCATCCTCCCCCGGATGACGTCGACCTTGCTCACCCGCTCGAGATCGATGCCCCGGTCCTTCGCCAGCAGTTGGAGCATCAGACCCTGGTAGTCGAAGCTCTTGGTGCAGAGCAGGGCGATGGTCAGGACCACCGCGTCGATCCTGTGGGCCCCGGTCGGCCACCGCCGCGACTGCATGGCCCGGATCCCCTGGATCTCGCATGGCGTCCCCACCACCGCGATGCGGGGCTTGGCCGGCAGCTCGTACCTGGACAGGTCGAGCTCGGCCAGGGCCATGGTCTGGTTGTAGAAGCTGCCGGCCGCGTCGGTGATCTCCTTGGCCGTGGTGGCCACGTGGGGCACGCCCTTCCACGGCTCGTCGGGATCGTCGCTCGGCCGGGTCACCAGGGCGCCGTCGATCTCCCCGCCGGCCAGGGCGGCAATCAGCAGTGCGGAGACCACGCCGCCGTCCTGGGCGTCGTCGGGACGGGCACCGGCCCGCACCGCGTAGGAGTCCGTCACCGCCCCCAGCCCATCTCCGGGAGGACCGCCGGTGATCTTCCAGTAGTTGTCGGAGGCATCGGCGCGCACCACGGCGCCCTCCGGGATGGTCCCGTCGGCACCGGCGTCCACCGTGGACGGGGGCCAGAGGGCCTCGTAGCGCAGGCCGCCGCGGGGGCAGTAGTCCCAGCACAGCGAGCAGCCGGTGCACATCTTGACCAGCTCGGGCAGGTCGGTGTCCTCGTGGATGCCGATGGAGTTGGACGGGCATGCCGCCACGCACGTCCCGCACTGGATGCAGCGGCCGGCGTCGATGACCCCGGCCTGCAACTCCCAGAACCACGTTTTGCCCGGCGGCTCCTCGATCCCGTTGATCTCGTCCCGGATCCGGTACGCCTTCATCCCACCCGCTCCGCGTGGTCGCCGGCGGTTCCGGTGCCTGGCTTGGACGTCAGGACGACCGGGGTGCCGGTGCCCTCTTCGGCCAGCGTCCGCCGCAGATCGTCGTTGGGGACCCGGCGGGCCCAGTTGTAGAAGGGCTCGTCCTCACGGCGCTCGCTCTGGTAGCGACGGACCACACGCAGGAGGGCGTCGGGGACGTCGTTGACCGGCCGGGCGTGCTCGATCCAGTCGATGAAGCCCGGGTCGGTGCCGAGCGAGCCGCCCATGCCGATGTCGACCGCCTCGGCCAGGTGGTTGCCCACGTGGGCCACTTCGCCACGGAAGCCGATATCGGCGATCTGAGGTTGCGCGCAGCTGGCCGAGCATCCCGAGAAGTGCATCCGGATCACGCCGGCGTCCTCCCTCGGACCGGAGTGGCCGCCGGGGATCGGTGAGGCACCCACCGGCTCGCCGGCCAGCTGGTCGTCGAGGAAGCGGGCCCACTTGACCGCCCGCTCCTTGGTCTCGACGATGGCGTAGCGGCAGAACTCCGAGCCGGTGCAGGCCACCACGCCGCGGGAGAACGGCCCCGGGTAGGGCGAGTACTTCTGGAGCAGGTCCTCGGCGAGGAGGGCGTCGATGCGGTCCTCGGTCACCCCGGTAAAGGTGATGTTCTGGTCGGTCCCGATCCGCACGGTGCCGTCGCCGTAGGTTTCGGCCAACCGGGCCGCTTCCACCAGCTCGAGCCCGACCATCCGCCCCACCGGCACCGAGCAACCCACGTAGTAGAGCCCGGACTGCTTCTGCGGATGAACGCCCACATGGTCGCCCCGGTAGCGGCGGGTGAGGTCCTCGCCGGCCGGCCGCAGCTCGAAACGGGCACGCTTGGCCAACTCGTCGCGGAATCCCTCGGGGCCGAGCTCCTGGACGAGGTAGCGCATGCGGGCCAGGCCCCGGTTCTCACGGTTGCCGAGCTCGCCGAAGAGCTGGGCGATCGCCCGGGTCACCTCGACGGCCTGGTCCTGGGCCACGAAGACGTCGACGTCGCTGGCCATGCGCTCGCCGTCGGACAGCCCACCGCCCACCAGCAGGTTGAAGCCGAGCGTGTCGTCGGCGCCGCGTGCCGGCCACAGGCCGATGTCGTTGATCTCCGCCTGACCGCAGTCCTCCACGCATCCGGTGACCGAGATCTTGAACTTGCGGGGGAGATTTGCGTACTCCCGGTTGCCGGTGAAGAACTCGGACACCGCCCGGGCGATGGGCAGCGCGTCGAAGGCCTCATGGGCGTCCACCCCGGACACCGGGCAGCTCAACACGTTGCGGGCCGAGTCGCCACACGCCTGCACGGTGGTCAGTCCGACCGCAGCGAACCGGCGCCAGATGCGGGGGATGTCCTCGATGCGCAGCCAGTGGATCTGCACGGTCTGACGGGTGGTGAGGTCGGCGTAGCGGGAGCCGAACACGCGGGACTCGGTGCCGTCCGGGCCCTCGCCGAATGCGTCGGCGACCACACCGATCTCGCGGATCTGTGGGGCGGTGAGGTGCCCACCGGGGATCTTGACCCGCATCATGAAGGCGTCACCGCCCTGCTTCTGCGGGTAGATGCCCGCCCACTTCAGCCGCTCCACCTCACCGGGCACCTTGGCGATGCTCGCCGAGCCCTCCTTGGAGTAGGTGTCGATGATGGCGTCGGCGATCTCGAGCGGGTGGCGCTCGAGCTTCCACTGCTCGATCTCGTTGAGCTCGCCGACGGTCCGATAGGGGTTGACGAAGGGCATGGACCGTTCGGTCCCGCGGATGTGGAGCCCGTAGAGCTCGTCCCGGTCCTTGGTCATGGCTGGGTCGCGACCATGTTCGGAGCGCGCCGGTCGCCGGGTGCACGCTCGGCCGGGGCCGCGCACGGCTGAAGGGAGGTCATCGCCGGGGAGGGGTCATGTCAGCCATGCAGCCCGCACTCGACCTTGTCCGAGTCGGACCAGCGGCCGGCGCGCGGATCCTCGCCGATGGCCACCGGTCGGGTGGTCGGCGCGCAGCCGATGGAGAGGTAGCCCTTGGACAGCAGGGGGTGCTGGGGGATGCCGTGGTCGATCCCGTATCCGGCGATGTCCTGCTCGGTCCACGTGGCCAACGGGTTGATCTTGACCATGCCCCAGTTGTCGTCGTAGGCCACGATGGGCGCGTTGCGACGGGTGGGGGCGTCGGTCCGCTTGAGGCCGGTCATCCAGGCCTCCTTGTCCACCATCG
Organism: Acidimicrobiales bacterium; assembly: GCA_017883065.1. Lineage (GTDB taxonomy): Bacteria > Actinomycetota > Acidimicrobiia > Acidimicrobiales > RAAP-2 > Bog-756. The sequence continues at coordinate 5,191 of JADGOG010000162.1, forward strand.
CCTGGCGCATGGGACGCACCTTGCGGAACTCGCAGCACTGGGCGGTGCCGCAGGGCCACTCCTCGGCGCCTTCCACCGGCTTGGTCACCGTGAGCTTGAGGTCGTAGCGGGAGCGGATGGCCTCGACGTACTCGAGGGTCTCGGGGAAGTGGGAGCCGGTGTCGAGGAACACCACCTCGATGGTGGGGTCGACCTGGACGGCGATGTCGATCAGCACCGCCTCCTGGAACGACGAGGTCAACGCCAGCTTGGACCCGAACCGCTCGATGGCCCAGGACACGACCAGGCCCGCCGGTGCAGACTCGAAGGCGACCGACTGCTCGGCCATCTCGTCTCGCAGCTGTTCCACTTCCGATGTGTCGGCCACGATGCTCACTTTCACTACCCTCTCTGCACTCACTCCCCGT
>JADGOG010000163.1 GCA_017883065.1 Acidimicrobiales bacterium
TGCCCCGCCGACGGGCCTTGGGTCGTCTGGCCGTCGAGCGCCGACCAGCGATCGATTCGGTCGACGCGGGAGGTCAACCCATCGGAGGGCGTTGCTCCGGTGCGGGTCGTAGGCTTGCCGCATGTGCGGTCGCATCGCCCTCTACTCGGAGCCCGATCGCCTGGCCCGCATTCTCGACGCACAGCTCTCGCTCGATCTGGAGCACTGGCACCGGTCGTGGAATGTGGGACCCACCCGCACGATCCTGGGCGCTTCCGATCAGCCCGACGGTGTCCGGATGCTGGCTCCCTACCGGTGGGGACTGGTGCCGATGTGGGCCAAGGACCCTGCTGCACTGAAGTCGACCTTCAACGCTCGAGCAGAGACGGTCGCCACCAAGCCGTCCTTCCGATCCGCCTTCAAGCGGAGTCGCATCCTCGTCCCCGTCGATGCCTTCTACGAGTGGAGCACGGTGGGCAAGGTGAAGACGCCCAACGTCTTCCTGCGCCGCGACGGTGAGCCGATCGTCTTCGCCGGACTCGCTGAACGGTGGAAGGGTCCCGATGACTCGGTCATGCACTCGGCCACCATCATCACCACCGGAGCTGGCCCCGACATGGACGGGATCCACGATCGGATGCCCGTGGTCCTGGAACGGGAGAGCTGGGACCACTGGCTCGACCGGGACGTGGAGGACCGGGACGAGTTGGAGCCGCTGCTCCATCCGGCGCCGGCCGGAACGCTGGTCCACCATCAGGTGGACCGGTCGGTGGGCAACGTTCGCAACGACGGACCCGAGCTGCTTGACGAGGTCACCTTGTTGTGAAGGGGTATCGGTTGTGAAGGGCGTCGGTCTGGAGGGAATGACCGAACCCCGCCGATGAAGCGCCCTGGGGGCCGGTCCGACGGCTAGCCGGAGAGGGTGCGGGCCAGGGTGTATGCCGCGACGCCTACCAGCAGGGCGGCGAACCACCTGGTCAGTGTCCTCGACGGCAGGCGCCGGGCCAGGTGCTGCCCGGCGATGGCCCCGGTCAGGGCCGCAAGTGCGAACGGGAGTGCCACACGCCAATCGACCCCGGTGGTGGACGCCCGATTGATCAGGGCGATGCCGGAGTTCACGGCGATGACCACCAGTGAGGTCCCGGCCGCGGCCGCCATGTCGAACCCGAGGATGAGGACGAGCGAGGGGACGATGATGAAGCCTCCACCGATGCCGAAGAACCCGGTGAGGAACCCCACCATGGACCCGGCCACCGCCACCGCTGCCACCAGCGGCAGTGGCCTCTCGAAGCGGCCCGAGGAGGGAGCGGGCACCCGGTCCGGCGGGACCGATGCGGGGAGGAGGGGTGTGCCCTGTGCCGTGGAGCCGATGGAGGCCAGGGATCGGGAGGGCAGGTCCGCGGCCCGGTCAGGCTCGCGGGACCGGAGGCGGGTGGGAGTCCACATCCGCCACGCCACCACCACCATCAACCCGGCGAAGGTTGCCAGCAGCACCCTCGGGTCCACCCGACCACCGAGCCGCGATCCGACCACCGAGCCGGCCACCCCGGCGGCGCCGAACCACAGTCCCACTCCGAACCGCACGTGCCCGGCCCGCCAGTGCCCGATCAGTCCGCCCACCGCGGCCACGCCCACCACCACCAGCGACGTGGTCACCGCCATCCGGGGGCCGAGACCGACGGCGTAGACGAGGACGGGAAGGGCGAGGATTGATCCACCTCCGCCCAGGGCACCGAGCGCCATCCCGATGAACACGCCGAAGGGGAGGGTGAGCAGGATCCTCATGATGTGCTCCGACCTGTCACGACAGCGTCCCCCTTCCGACGGCTCCGCCCATGTCCGATGTACCCCAGTGGGTATCCAGCTCATGATGAATATACCCCTGTAGGTATGCGTTGTACAGTGTGGAGTCCGATGTGCGAGGGTGTTCGAGTCGAGGAGAGCTGATGCACCGAACCGTCGATACTGTCGATCTGGCATCCCGGCTGGGCACCGTCGACCAGCCCTTCGTGGTCGACGTCCGCGAGCCTGCCGAGTTCAGCGAATGGTCCATCCCGTCCGCGGTGAACATCCCGCTCAACCAGCTGAGCGAGCGTCTGGCGGAGGTTCCTATCGAGCGCGAGGTGGTCACTGTCTGCGCGTCCGGCGGTCGCTCAGCCGCCGCCGCCGACCTGCTGGAGTCCGCCGGCCGCAACGTGGCCGATCTGGTCGGGGGCATGGCCGCCTGGGGTGAGACCTACGACTCGGTGACCCTCCGCCTCGGCGCCGTGGCGATCGTGCAGGTTCGCCGACGGGGAAAGGGATGCCTGTCCTATCTGGTCGGGTCGGGGGACACCGCCTTCGCCGTCGATCCGTCCCTCGACACCGCCGTCTACCGGGACCTGGCCGCCGACCACGGGTGGACCATCACCCGTGTGTTCGATACCCACCTCCACGCCGACCATGTGAGCGGGGCACGGGCACTGTCGGCGGAGACCGGTGGGTCGCTCCATCTCAATCCGGCCGACACATTCGACTTCTCCTACCAGGCCCTCGTCGACGGGGACCGGTACGAGCTGCCCGGCGGCACCGGGTTCGCGGTGGCGGCGATGACCGCTCCGGGTCATACCGGCGGCTCCACGGTGTTCGTGGTGGGGGACGAGGCCGTACTGTCCGGGGACACCCTCTTCGTCGAGGGTGTGGGCCGACCCGACCTGGCGGACCGGGCCGAGGAGTTCGCCCGCAATCTCTACCGCTCACTCCGCGACAAGGTGCTCGCCCTACCCGATGCGATGGTCGTGCTGCCCGCTCACTACGGTGAGGGTGTCCTCGTCGTGCCCGACCAGCCGGTGTGCGCCCGACTCGGTGACCTGCGGTCGGCGTTGGCTCCGCTAGCGTTTGACGAGGACGAGTTCGTGGCCTGGGCGACGGAGCGGTCGACTCCTCGTCCGCCCAACTACGCCGAGATCGTCGAGGTCAACATGGGACGGGCGTCCACGGCGGCCGATCAGCTCCGTCAGCTCGAGCGGGGGCCGAACCGCTGTTCGGTCTCCCGCTGACATCAGATAGAGAGAGAACCCAGCATGCAACTTCCCGAACAGGTCATCGAGGACACCCGGAAACGACTCCACCGCATCGCAGGCCAGGTAGCCGGAATCGAGCGGATGCTGGACGAGGGACGGGAGTGCCGGGACGTGGTCACCCAGATGTCGGCGGCCACCAAGGCGCTGGAGCAAGCTGGCTTCCAACTGGTGGCAGCCGGGCTCACCTTCTGCGTCCAGAATCCCGAAGAGGCGGAGGCCGACGGCTATCCGCTTGAGGCGGTGCAGAAGATGTTCATGAAGCTGGCCTGAGCGGAAGGCCGGCAGGCGACAGGTTCACAGAGAGGGACCATGGCCGAGCGAGGACTGTCCGAAGAGGGGCTGCATCGGCTCCACGACACCATGGTCGGCCACGTCGACCGAGGAGCCATGCCCGGACTGGTCACTCTGGTGGCCCGTGACGGACAGGTGCACGTCGACGTGATCGGGTCACCGTCGTTCGACGATCCGAGACCCCTGTCCCGTGACGCCATCTTCCGGATCGCCTCCCTGACCAAGCCGATCACCGCCGCGGCGGCCATGGTGCTGGTGGAGGACCGGGCGTTCGGCTTGGACAGCCCGGTCGCCGAGTGGCTGCCCGAATTGGCCGAGCCCCGGGTGCTCCGCAGCCTCGAGTCGGAGCTCGACGACACCGTGCCTGCCAAGCGGGCCATCACTGTCGAGGATCTGTTGACCTTCCGGTTGGGCTTCGGTCTGGTCATGGGCCTGGCGAACGCCACCCCGATCCGGTCGGCGGAGGCAGAGCTGCAGTTGACGACCCTCGGCCCGCCATGGCCGCCTTCGCCCCACACGTCCGAATCCTGGATGCGCTCATTCGCCAGTCTGCCGCTCCTGTGCCAACCGGGCGAGCAGTGGCACTACAACACCGGAGCCCAGGTGCTGGGCGTCCTTGTGGAGCGGGCAGCCGGGTGCCCGTTGGGGGAGTTCATGGCCGAGCGGCTCTTCGGCCCGCTGGGTATGGTCGACACCGACTTCAGCGTGCCGCCAGAGAAGCTGGACCGGCTGACCACCGCCTATGCGCCCGACCCGGTGACCGGTGCTCCCGGGGTGTTGGACGGGGTCGAGGACAGTTGGTGGGCCCACCCGCCGGCCATGGCCAATGGCGCTGCCTGGCTGGTCTCGACCATCGATGACTTCGGGGCGTTCGTCCGGATGCTCGAGGGCGGTGGACGAGCCAATGGCGTGCGCATCCTCGGCGAGGAGTCGGTGCACCAGATGACCACCGACCACCTCAACGCGGAACAGCGGGCCGCCAGTCGCCTCTTCCTCGGGAACGAGGGTGGCTGGGGCTACGGCCTGCGGGTCCCGGCGTCCGGCGGCGCCGGTTCGGGCGTCCCCGGGGGGTTCGGCTGGGACGGGGGTGCCGGCACCAGCTGGCGGACCGATCCGGCCACCGGTCTCACCGGCATCCTCTTCACCCAGCGGGCGATGACCTCGCCGGAGCTGCCCCAGGTGGCCGTCGACTTCTGGGTTGGCGCCTACGGAGCCCTTTCCGACTGACCGTCGACACCTCAATGTCGGGGCGGATTGAGTTCGGCGCCCGCCTTCCTTATCATCGTGCCCATGACGGCCGAGGGCCCAGCGGAGGGCTCGAGTCCTGTCGCCACGCGATCTCACCAGCGAACCGCCCGCGAGCTGCGCCGCACGGAGCTGCGTCGCCGACGCCAGCGGCGTCTGCTCCCGTTGCTGGGCGCCGTGGTGGTGGTCGTGGTGCTGGCCGCGGTGCTGCTGAGTGGCGGGGGAGGCGGGAAGTCCGGGGCCCCGGCCACCACGGCAGGTCCCGGTACCACGACCACCACCGCACCCCCGCCGTATCTTCCCCCTGCGGTGACCCCGAAGGTCTCACCTCCCCAGGCCGGCGAAGGACAGTGGGTGACCCAGGACCCATGGAGTCCGGCCCCGCCTTCGGTCATGACCACCAACTTCCGGCCGCAGCCTGCGCAGCCGACCATCGTGGCCTATGCGGCGTGGATGCGGAGCTCGAGCACCCAACTCGCCCTCTACCCGGGGTACAAGGGGCCGGGCCCCACCGCGGCAGGGGTCGACCGGGGCCAGGAGATGGTGCCGGTGGCAGCGCGGGCCGGCTTGCTCGCCACCTTCAACTCAGGCTTCTACGAGGCCGACGCGTCCGGGGGCTTCTATGCGCACGGGACGCTGTTCTTCCCCATGGTCAACGGACTGGCCACCGTCGTCTCGTACACCAATGGATCTGTCGACATCATCAACTGGACGGCAGGCACCACGCCCGCCCCTGACGTGGTGATGGCCCGCCAGAATCTGCCGATGCTGGTCGACGGCGGGGCGGCCACCGCGGCAACCAACGTCCCGAGCGAGTGGGGTGTCACCCTGGGTGGTGTCCCCGCGGTATGGCGGACCGGTCTGGGGATCGATGCCAAGGGGAACCTGATCTACGTGGCCGCGCCGGCCCAGACCGCAGCCAGCCTGGCCCAGATCCTGATCCAACTGGGTTCGGTGCGGGCCATGCAGCTCGACATCAACCCCGAGTGGCCGATCTTCGTCACCTACGGCGGCCC
>JADGOG010000069.1 GCA_017883065.1 Acidimicrobiales bacterium
ACCACCCGCCGCGCCGAGCTGGTGTCGAAGGCGGCCGAGGCCGGGGTCGGCTTCCGGGTGCTCGGGACGACCGGGGGGGACCGGGTGGTGGTGGAGGGACTGATCGACATCTCGGTGGCCGACGCCACCGCGGCATGGCGGGACAAGCTCCCCTCGCTCCTCGACGAGCTGGCGCCGGTCACCAACTGAACGGGACACGGGAGCTGACCACCGGGCTCAGCCTCCGGGCCTCCGGGCCTCGAGTTGGGCCAGCACCCTGTTCGGCACCTTGAGGTCACCCCGGCCGGTCCCCACCCGCAGGTCGGGCTTCAGGTCCCCGTGATGGTCCGAACCGCCGGTGGCCACCAGGTCGAAGCGACGGGCCAGGTTGGACAGTTCCGTGCGTTGCCGGGGCGAGTAGCGGCCGTAGGTGGCCTCGATCCCGGCAAAGCCGGCCTCGGCCAGCTCGCCCACCGCCCGGGCCAGGTCGGCCCTCTCCAGACCGGTGCTGAACGGGTGGGCGAGGACGGCCACACCCCCAGAGGAGGTGGCCAACGCGGCGACCTCCGCCCCGGTCAGGCGGGACTTGGGCACGAAGCCGGGCCGGCCGTTGGCCAGGTACCGATCGAAGGCGTCGTCGACCGACTCGGCCGCGCCCGCCTCGACCAGTGCGGTGGCGAAGTGGGGTCGGCCGAGACCCTCCTCGCCGCCGGCCACGGCCACCACCCGGTCATACGTGACCGGCAGTCCGAGCTCGGCCAGACGATCGGCCAGAGCCAGGTTGCGCCGTCGCCGGTCCTCCCGGAGCCGAGCCAGTTCGGCGGAGAGTGGTCCGGCGTCGTCTTCGACGAAGTAGACAAGCACGTGCATGCCCCCCGGTCCGATCGAACGGCAGGACACTTCGCACCCGGGGACGAAGGTGATGCCCAACTCGGCGGCCCGCCGGCGGGCGGGCCCGGTGCCGGCCAGCGAGTCGTGGTCGGTGAGGGCCAGCGCACTGCACCCGGCCTCGACGGCCAGCTCGACCACCCGGGCGGGAGGATCGCTGCCGTCCGAGACGGTGGAGTGGGTGTGCAGATCGATCATCCCGAGCGAGGCTACCGGTCGTCCTGGGCCGGGCCGGGCCGTTGGGACGGGGGCCTCGTTCGGCGGCTCCGCCCGGAGGGAGAGGGTGCACGGCGGGAACCTCCCACTAGGCTGGGTTGGCACGGTGAGGTGTTTGTGTGGCCTAATCGTGGCGCAGGACAAGCCCGACGACCCCCGGTGTGAACGGTGACCAACCGATAATGGAGGCCAAGGAAGCGTGTGGAGTCTTCGGGGTGTACGCCCCGGGGCGGGCAGTCGCACACCTGACCTTCGACGGCCTCTTCGCACTCCAGCACCGCGGCCAGGAGTCGGCCGGCATGGCGGTCAGCGACGGCGACGCCATCACGGTGATGAAGGACATGGGCCTGGTCACCACCGTCTTCGACGAACGCAAGCTCTCCGGGCTGCGGGGCCACATGGCCATCGGCCACACCCGCTACTCCACCGCCGGGTCGAGTGACTGGATCAACGCCCAGCCGGTGTTCCGCGGGGTGGGCCGGGCCGGGTTCGCCCTCGGCCACAACGGCAACCTGACCAACACCGCCGCACTGGCCGAGTCGGCCGGCATGCTCCCCGGGCTGGTCTCCTCCGACAGCGACCTGGTGGCCGAGCTGCTGGGCCAGTGCTTCCCGCCCGACCTCCCCGAACGAACCCGGGCCGAGGTGGGCGGCGATCTCGAGCGCTCCCTCATGGCGGTGCTCCCCCTGGTGGAAGGGGCGTTCTCGTTCGTCCTGATGGACGCCGACCGGGTCATCGGGGTGCGAGACCCGAACGGGTTCCGCCCGCTGTGCCTGGGTCGGCTGGACGCCACCGACGAGTTCGAGCAGGGGTGGGTGCTGGCCTCCGAGTCGCCCGCACTCGACGTCATCGGGGCCACCTTCATCCGCGAGCTCGAGCCTGGCGAGATGGTGGTGATCGACGGCACGGAGGTGCGTTCGGAGCGCCCCTTCCCGGTGGAGCGCCTCAATCCGAAGCTGTGCATCTTCGAGTTCGTCTACTTCGCCCGACCGGACACCAAGCTCTACGGCAACGAGGTCCATGGTGCCCGGCGCCGGATGGGCCAGCTGCTGGCCGGCCAGGCCCCGGTCCCGGCCGACCTGGTGATGGGCGTGCCCGACTCGGGGGTGCCGGCCGCCGAGGGGTACGCGGTGGCCTCGGGCATCCCCTACGGCCAGGGCCTGGTCAAGAACCGCTACATCGGCCGCACCTTCATCGCCCCCACCCAGGCCGAGCGGGCCAACGGGGTGCGCCGCAAGCTCAACCCGCTTCGGGAGAACATCTCCGGCAAACGGGTGGTCGTGGTCGACGACTCGATCGTCCGGGGTACCACCACCCGGGCCATGGTCACGATGCTCCGCGAGTCGGGAGCGACCGAGGTCCACCTGCGGATCTCGTCACCGCCGTTCCGCTGGCCGTGCTTCTACGGGATCGACACCCCGGACACGAACGAGCTGCTGGCATCGATCATGTCCCTCCCCGAGATCTGTGAGTTCCTCGACGTCGACTCCCTCGAGTACCTGTCGCTGGACCACCTCGTCCAGGCCATCGACGCCCCGGGTGCGGGCTTCTGTGACGCCTGCCTCACCGGCAACTACCCCGTCCCGGTGCCGGTCGACTTCTCGCAACGGGCCGAGCTGAGCGGCGCGGCCGAGCTGAGCGGCGCGGCCAGCGGTACCCAGGCGTGAGCGGGAACGCTCCCGCCCAACCCGACTCCCCCGGTCCTGCCCCTTCCGGTCCCGCCTCTCCCGGTCGGACCACCGCCGGACAGGCGGCGTCGCGACACGCGACGCCGGCCACCTATGCCGCCGCCGGTGTGGACATCGACGCCGGCGAGCGAGCGGTCGACCTGATCAAGCCCCTGGTCGCCTCCACTCTCCGTCCCGAGGTGCTCGGCGGCCTGGGCGACTTCGGCGGCCTCTTCGCCCTCGACACCGAGCGCTACCGCGAGCCGGTGCTGGTGGCCGGCACCGACGGGGTGGGCACCAAGGCGCTGGTGGCCCAGGCCACCGGCCGGTTCTCCACCATCGGCATCGACCTGGTGGCCATGTGCGCCGACGACCTGGTGTGCCAAGGGGCCGAGCCCCTCTTCTTCCTCGACTACATCTCCTCGGGTTCGGTCGACCCCATCCAGATGGCCGAGCTGGTCTCCGGGGTGGCCGACGGGTGCCGCCAGGTCGGGGCCACCCTGCTCGGCGGCGAGATGGCCGAGCACGCCGGGGTGATGAAGCCGGGCGAGTTCGACCTGGTCGGCTTCGCCGTGGGCGTGGTCGAACGTTCCGAGACGCTGGGGTCGGCCCGGGTGGCCGACGGCGACATGCTCATCGGGTTGGCGTCGCCGGGCCTGCGGTGCAACGGCTACACGCTGGCCCGCCACGTGCTGCTGGAGCGGGCCGGACTCACCCTCGATGGACCGGCCTGGTCCGGTGCCGATTCGACGTTGGCCGACGAGCTCATGCTCCCCTCGGTCATCTACACCCCGGCGGTGCGGGCGGCCATGGCCGCTTCCGACGTGCACGCCGTGGCCCACATCACCGGCGGCGGTTTCGAAGGGAACATCCCCCGGGCCCTGCCCGACGGCCTCGAGGCGGTGCTGGAGCGGGGGACGTGGAGGGTGCCGGAGATCTTCACGGAGATCAGGCGGTTGGGCCACGTGACCGACACCGAGATGGCCCGGGTGTTCAACCTGGGCCTCGGCATGGTGGTCGTGGTCGGTCCCGGGTCGGTGGACGATGCGCTCGACGCCCTGGCGGACGCAGGCGTGGACGCCGCCGTGGTGGGTCGGGTGTCGGGCCGGGCGTCCGGTGGCTCGGGTGGCGAGGATGGGCCGCGGGTGAGGTTCACCGGACAAGAGTTCTGGCCCGCTGCTGTCGGCGACGACGTGCCTGTCCCGCCGGCATGAGCGAGCTGCCTCCGACCGAGTTCGCCGCCCTGCGGGACCACCTGCTCGAGCACTCGGTCCGTCGCGGCGACTTCACCCTCAAGTCGGGCCGCAGGTCGAGCTGGTTCATCGACTCCAAGCAGACGGTGTGCCGGCCCGAGGCCATGCTGCTGGTGGCCAACGGGATCCTGGCGGTGACGCCACCCGAGGCGGACGCCATCGGCGGGCTGACCATGGGCGCCGACCCGGTGGCCTTCGTCACCGCCGGTGTTGCCGCCACCCAGGGCCGGCTCCTCAAGGCGTTCAGCGTCCGCAAGGAGGCCAAGGACCACGGCGGGGGTGGCAGGATCGCCGGCGCCCTCGATCCGGGGGACAAGGTGGTGGTGACCGAGGACACGGTGACCAGGGGCACGTCGCTGCTCGACGCGGCCCACGCCGTCATCGAGGCCGGCGCCGTGCCGGTCCTGCTGGTGGCGGTGGTCGACCGCGGCGGCACGGTGGAGGCCATGGCCACCGCCGAGGGGCTGCCCTTCCGGGCGCTGCTCACCGCTCCCGATCTCGGGTTCGAGTACGAGGGCGGCTGAGAGCACGGGGCCCGACGACCCGCGCAGGGTCGTCGGGGTCCGTGGCTGCTGGCCGGTCAGTTCGGCGGGGTGATCACGATGGCCCGCTCCGGGCACGCCACCACGCACAGACCGCACGCCCGGGCGATCCGGGTGTGCGGCGGCGCGGCGGTTCTCGTCGAGGTGGTCGGAGTCCGACTCGGACTCGGAGGTCACGCCCCGGCGGTCCCGGACTCCGACGTCGCCTCCGGTCCGCTGGCTGCGTCGGCTTCGACACCGGCTTCGGCATCGGCGGCTACGGCGTCGGCGGCTCCGTCGGCGGCGTCGGCTCCGTCGGCCAGCACCAGATAGATGCGGCGGCGGGTATCGGCGAGGATGGCGCCGACCGCCTTGACCTGGCCCTCGCTGCCGGTGCGTCCGACCTGCATGGTGGCCGCGGCGACCTCGACCATGAGTCCCCGGAGGTCGACGAGTGAGCGATTGGCTCCTCGGGCTGCGTTCTCCCAGGGTGCAGGTGCATCACCGGCGGCGGCGGCCTCGGCCCTGCCCTCGTCGGTCAGGCTGAACACCCTCTTCCCTTCCGACTTGTCGGCAGTGACCAAGCCCTGGTCCTCCATGGCCTGGAGCGTCGGGTAGACCGAGCCGGGGCTGGGACGCCAGACGCCCCCACTGCGCTCGTTCAGCTCGGTGATGATCTGGTAGCCGTGCATCGGCTCCTCGGTCAACAGGGCGAGGATGGCCGCCCGCACATCGCCCCGACCACGCTTGGGCCCGCGTCCGAACATCGGCGGTCCGAAGCCCGGTCCGAACCCTCCGTGCCGGCCGAGGCCGTCGGGACGTCCCCGTCCCTTGCCCCGGCCGCCGCTGCGCCCGCGTTGCGGGCCGCTGAACCGGTCGTCCTGTCCGGGTCGCCCCGAACGACGACCACGGTCGGGTCCGCCGGGACCGAATCGGGGCCCTTCGATGGTCTCTTCGTGTCTGTGGTGTCCATGCATGGTGTGGTTCTCCTCGATTGGTGTGTCCGGGTCGGCCGGAAGGCCGTTCCCGGAGAGCTTCCGAACGATCTGTCTAGACCGTTTACGTAAAGTAACGATATATCGTGATGCAATGGCTGTCAAGGGACCCGGTGCACGTCCGGGTACGGGAATCGTGGAGGTGGGGCGAGTCGGCGCGGGATGGACCGAGCCCGGCCCCCGGGGCTCAGCTCAGACGGCGGCCCGGCCCGGCCGGTAGGCAGCCACGATGGGCTCGAGCTCGGAGGGGGTGGCGCCGTGCATGATCACACCGTCACAACCCATGGCCAGCTGGTCCCGCACCGCCTCGGCGCACTGCTCGGGTGAGCCGGTGGCGCTGGCGGCCAGCCACTCGGCGGGGATGAGGTCGGCGATGTGCGCCAGTTGGTCGGTGGTGGCGTTGGAGTCGATCCCACCCAGGAAGCCGGCCACCACCTCGTCGGCCCGGAACCGCTCGAGCACCGCCGGATCCCAGCCGTTGGTGGTGACCATCAGGTCGCCGTAGCCCTGCAGGTAGGTGGCCAGCCGACCGACCGACTTCATCAGCCGGAGGTCCTCGGGAATGTGGTCGCCGATGGTGGCGAAGCACGACCACACCAGCACGTCGGCGGGATCCCGGCCGGCCCGTTCGGCCGCCTCCTTGACCGTCGCCACGCACCGTCGGGTGGTCTCCTCGGTGAAGAAGGTGTGCAGGATGACCTGGTCGAAGCACCGGCCCCCCAGGGCCAGCGAGTTCGGGCCGAAGGCGACCAGGCCGAGCGGCAGCTCCTCCTCGATGGCGGCCAGGTAGAGCACCGGGTAGGAGCCGGCCGGCCCGTCGTGGCCGATGATCGCCTCGCCCTTGAAGAGACGTCGCATGATGCCGGCGAAGTCCTCGAGCTGGGCGGTGGTGATCCGGCCGATGCCGTAGGTGTCCTGGAGCACCGGGATCCCCCGACCGAGGCCGAGCACGAACCGGCCACCGGTGAGGCTCTGCATGGTGCGGGCCATCCCGGCGGTGATCATCGGGTGGCGGGTGTTGTGGTTGGTGGCCGCGGTCACCACGGACATCGACTGGCTCACCGCCCCAGCGGCGCCGGAGAGCACTCCGGCCTCCTTCTTGTCGAACCGCTCGGAGATGAACACCGAGCCCAGGCCGAGCTCCTCGGCCAGCACCACCTCGTCGATCAGGTCCCGCGACGAGTCGGGCTGGCCGGCCAGGGTGTAGAAGCCCAGTTCGGGAAGGTCCTGCCGGATGGCTCCTCCGGTGTCGGGAGCTCGATCGGCGGCTCGGGTCATGCGGGCTCCTCGGGGTCGGACATCGGGTGCAGGGTAGCAACGGCTCGGCCTACGGACCCCGCTGGACACTCGGCGGCGTGGTGTCCGAAGCACCGAGATCCGTTCCCGGGGTGCTGGACGATCCCCGAAGGCCCTGGCATGAGTGCTGACAGCACTTCCGCCCAGCGATCCCGGGTGGCGAACACTGAAGGGCGTCCCGGGTGGCGGACCGATGAACGACGGGGCCCTCCGTGAGCGAGATGGAGCTGACCGAGCGTGGGTTCGCCGGCGTGCGGGGCGGACGCCACGGCGAGATCCTCCTGGACGAGGACGACGACGGCATGGTCGTGGCCGCCATCTCCACCGCCTTCACGTTGAACGACTGCCCCGACGATCTCCGGCAGGCCATCGACGCCGACAAGCTGGCCGCCGACAGGAGCTGTGCCACGGCCGTCGAGAACGGGCCCCGCTACCGGCTGACGGACCGGATCGAACGGGCGGCCCAGGGCGGGTTCGTGCAGGACGAGCTGCAGAACACCTACCGCCGGTAGCGCGGAGCGCTGGGCGCGTCCCGGGGCTTGGGCGCTTCGCCGGTCAGTGGCGGTGTCGGACGGGCGCACCATCCGTGTAGGGAACGGGATGGTTCCCACCCATCTCGACGAACCGTTCGTTGAGGGCGTGAGCCAGGACGTCGTGGTCGTGGGCGCTCGGCTCGAGGGCTCCGTGGAGGAAGGCCTCGACTTCGAAGGCCGTGCTCATCCCACCCAACTCGAAGTAGCGGAGCCACAACTCGTCCCGGGTCAGCTGGGCATCCTGGCGGAACAGGTCGAGGGTGTCGAGCGGGCGTTCAACCACCGCGATCACCCCGGCGGACGAGGTCGGGATCGTCGGGTCGTGTCGGTGTCCGCCGGGTGGAGGCGCTGATGTCCTGGGCCCGGCGATGGAGAGGCTGCCCCGTACGCTGGGAGTGGACGCGCAAGGCGGTGTAGGCGGCATCCTCGGTGACGCCGTCCCGCTCCATCAGCACTCCCTGGGCCTGGGCGATCACCCCCCGGGTGAGCAGCGCATCCTGGACCCGGGCCGACCGTTCCTCGTCGGTGAGATCCATCCCGGATCCGGTGAGGATGGCGGATGCCTCATGAGCGAAGACGGAGGCCAGTCGCTGGTCCTCGGGCTCGAAGGCGGACACTGTGCGGGAGTAGATGTTGATCGAGCCGACCGGCTCGCCGGCGGCCGTCAGCGGTGACGAGAGGATGGCGTTGATACCGAGCGCCTTGGCCTGTGGAATGAATGAGGGCCAGCGCAGTTCGGTGTCGAGTGACTCGACGTGGAACCACCGGCCCTCGATCGATGCGTCGACGCACGGACCCTCGCTGGTGGCGTACTGGCTGGCGTCCATGTCCGAGATGGTCTGGTCGCTGGCGGCAACCGTGGCCAACCGGCCGTGACGGCGCAGCGAGACGCTGACACCGTCGGCGCCACCCACCGTGGCCCGGGCCAGCGCCACCACCAGACGGAGCGAGCCATCGATCACGTCGTCGTTCGAGGAGGCGGCGATCACCCCTCTCAGATCGTGGAGCAGGTCGTGTGATTCGGAGTGCGTCACGCCGCGCCACGAGTCAGCCACCTGTGCAGGACCCAGATGTGCGTCCGCCATCCCGGAGGGAAGGGTGCGGGCCAGCCCCACCAGTCCGTGTGCATCGAGCAGGCTGCGTACCGCAGCCGAGGGCGAGCGGACGGCCAGCCGTCTTTCGAGGCCGGTCATGCGTTGGTCGGCCGCGACGATCACCGCCAGTCCCTCGGCGGCCATGTGGTCGAGGTCGGCGAGGTCCACCACGACGAACTCGTACCCGCTGACGATGACGGAGTCGAGCAGCGCTGCGAGCCCGGGCAGTGCGAGATCGTCGAGCACTCCACGAAGGCCGATCACCGCCCGGTCGCCGAGGAACTCCAGTGACGCGGAGAATCCGCCGGACCGGACGGTGGAGGTTCCCACCTCGGCGACCCGCTCGGGGCGCCGGCCTGCGGCGTGATGCGACCCGGGCGACGTTGTTCGGGGGTCAGGCGTGGAGGGAGCAGTCACGATGACGTTTCCTTCCGAGAGGTGAACCCACTCTTTCGAAGGCACAGCCAATCTACCAGGGCCGTCCCCATGGTCATTCCGGCCTCCGGTGGTTGAGCGCCGGCGACCGGGATGAAATGCTTGAGGGAACGGTAACGAATGGGGATCGTATGAGCGCCGGAGAGTTCCCGATGACGGAGACGGAGGCGACTGCGGAGCTCACCGCCAACTTCTCGGATACCGTCCGCACCCTGTTCTCCGCCGGCAGCGTCCGGGACACGCTCGCCCAGGTGGTGGCGTTGGCCACCACCACCATCGAGGGATGCGACTTCGCCGGCATCTTCCTCCTGGAGGACGGCGTGCTGACCACTCCTGCGAGCAGCGACCCTCTGGTGACCGAGATCGATGCCCTGCAGCACTCCTTCGGTGAGGGCCCGTGCCTCGCCGCCATCGAGGAGGGGATCGGCTTCTACGCCGGCGACCTGGCCGACGACGAGCGCTGGAACACCTTCGGTCCCCAGGCCGCGGCACGGGGGATACGCAGCGTCCTCGCCCTCCCGCTACCGGTCGATGGCGTTCCCGGGTCCCTCAATCTCTACGCTCGCTACCCGCACGCCTTCGGGGTGATCGACCGGGGCCGGGGTCTGCTGCTGGCGGCGATGGCCGGCATGGCCGTCTCCTCGGCCCGATCCCACGAGGACGATGAGCGCAAGGCGGCCAACCTTCACGCCGCCCTGGCCACCCGAGAGGTGATCGGGCAGGCTCAGGGAATCCTCATGGAGCGGGAGCACATCGGGCCCGAACCGGCGTTCGACGTCCTGCGCCGTGCCTCCCAACACCTCAACATCAAGCTCCGCGACGTGGCCCGCAATCTCATCGAGACCGGCGAGCGACCGGATACCGGCTAGCGCCAGACGCGCCGGAACTGGTCGGCGGGGAAGCCACAGGAGCGTGCGACTGGTCCACGTGGTCCACGTCGACTTGGTCGACCTCGGCAAGCCAAGCGCCATGGTGCCGCTCGGCCCACGTTCGACGCACCCGGCCGAAGACCATGCCGGGGAGGGCGGGGCGGGTCGACGGGTTCACGACTGCCATGAAGATGTGGGCGCACAGCAGCACCACGGCGATCACCACCGCGGCCGAGTGGGGCCCGGCGGCATCACCCCCCGAGGATCTCGACTGAACGCCGGTCCAGATCAGGGCGGCCAACGATCCGATCAGTGACCATGCCAGCACCTTCTGGCCGGTGTTGAACTTCCCCCAACGGGGTTCGGCACGACGGTGGAGCGGATGCCTGACCAGTCCGGTCACCCATGCCACGTCGTTCCGGTCGAAGACCAGAAGCTCCCATGCCGATCGGACGATCGCCCGCCGATTCCCGACGAGGAGGGCGACGAGCGCTCCGACGCCGATCATCACCACCGCTCCGACGTGGAGCCTCAGGAGCGGTCCCGACTCCGCTTCGTCACCCATGGCCAGGCCGGTGAGCAGCGCGGCGCCGAACATGGTGACAATCCACCAGTGGAGCAGCCGCTCGCTGGCCCCGAACCTGGGAACCCACTGGCTCCGGTGGTGGTGATGGTCCTGGCGACTCTCTTCGGGGGCTTCCAACAGCTGCGTTGCGGGACCCATGGTCGGCTCGCTTTCACGGATATCGGGGATACCCCCCAATTCTCGGTGCGGACTGAACTCCAGGCCAGAGGCGAAGGTCCCCCGTCGGCCGGCGCCCTTCCGGCTCAATCCGGGTCCTTCGGCCCTACACGGTCACCACTCGGAAGCCCACACTCGATTCCATGGGATCCCCTGACCGACGGGACGCGTTCTCGGGACGGAGGCGGTGGTTGTCGCTGTGTGAGGGCGCGGTGTCGTTGTCGGCCCTGGCCGGCGCGGCAGGCCTCGCCATCGGCTCGATCGACTTCGGTGCCACCATCAACGGTCGCCTGCCTTATGGAAGCCCGGTATTCGGTGCTGTGGCGCTGGCCGCCGTCGTGGGCCTGCCCATGGCGATGGCCTGTGTGGCGGACTGGCAGGGTGCCCGCCGCGCCAACCAGCTGACCATGGGTGCGGGCGGGCTGTTGGTCGGATGGATCGTCATTGAGGTGGTGGTCATCCGGTCGTTCTCGTGGCTCCAGCCGGCCATGGCGGTGATCGGCGCGGCGGTCGGGTTCGCCGGCTACCGCCAGTGGAGCCTCACCTGGGGTGCGACCCACGACGAGGTGGCGGGACCGATGCCCGGAGACGAGATCGGCGTGCCGGAGGCGTTTTCAGCCACGCGGGCCGTCTCCATCGCCGCACCACCGGAGGAAGTGTGGCCCTGGCTCTGCCAGGTCGGCGTCGGGCGAGCCGGCTTCTACAGCTACGACAGCCTCGACAACGGGGGAGTGCCGAGTTCGCGGGAGATCCTGACCGGGTTCCAGCAGGTGGCAGTGGGGGATCTGGCGGCACCCATGACCTTTCCGCCCTCGCCGAACACGTCCTTCATCGTGGCCTCGTTCGAGTTCGAGCGGGCGCTGGTGTGGGCCAAGGCAGACGGCGTTTGGGCCTGGTCCCTCGTTCCCGACGGCGATGGCACCCGCCTGGTGGTCCGGCTTCGTACCGGTCCGGACTGGCACCACGCGGCGCGCTCCCTGATCGGTGGGGTGCTCGTGGAGGTGGGCGACTTCCCGATGATGCGCAAGATGCTCCTTGGCATCAAGGAACGGGCGGAGAACCTGGATACGGCGCGGAGCATGGTGCTGCAGGGCGCGAGGCAGGCTGTCTGACGCCTCGAGGGCCGAGCCGTGTCACGGTCGACCCAGCGTCTGAGTGTCTGGTGTCCGTGGACGAACAAAGCAGTGGCACCTTGTGTGATCAGTGCCGTCGGCAATCGGCACTGTCCGCTAGACGAGGCGCCGGTCGGTGGCCCACTTGGTGAGTTCGTGCCGGGTCGAGAGCTGCAACTTCCGCAGGACCGACGAGACGTGGGACTCGACCGTCTTGGCCGAGATGGTCAGGTCCCTGGCCACCTCCTTGTAGGTGTAGCCCCGAGCGATGAGGCGCAGGACCTCGCGCTCGCGGGGTGAGAGTTGGTCCAACTCCGGGTCGATCGTCGCCGCGCCGGTTCCTCCACTGCCGGCGAAGGCGTCGAGGACGAACCCGGCCAGGCGGGGGGAGAAGACTGCGTCACCTGCTCCCACCCGGTGCACGGCCTGGAGCAGTTCGTCACCCGAGATGGTCTTGGTGATGTATCCCCTCGCCCCGGCCCGGATCACCGCGATGACGTCCTCGGGGGCGTCGGATACCGACAGCGCCAGGAACTGCACCTCGGGATGGTGTGGCAGCACTCCTCGGAGCACCGCCTGTCCACCGCCGCCGGGGAGGTGCACGTCGAGCAGGACCACGTCGGGAACCCGTTCGTTGATCAGCTCGATGGCCGCATCGACCTCGTCGGCCTCGCCGACCAGGTCGACCGCGTGCCCCAATTCGGCTCGCACCCCGGACCGGAACACGGCGTGGTCGTCGACCAGGAAGAGTCGCACGCGCTCCTCCTTGCTCATGTGACCGACCCTGGTCGGGGCATCAACAGCTCGACCTCGGTACCGTGGCCCGGCGACGAGCGGATGGTCGCCCTTCCCCCGGAACGAGCCATCCGGTCACGGATCGATCGGGCGATACCCTGGCGGTCCCCGGGAACGGAGTCCGGGGCGAATCCATGCCCTCGATCGCGGACGAAGAGCATGATGGCCTCCGGCTCGACTTCGGCATAGAGCGAGACCTGGGGTGCGCCGGACCACTTTGCGGCGTTGACCGTGGCCTCACGGGCGGCGTCGAGCAGGGCCCGGAGCCGCTCGTCGAGATCGCAGTCGCCGACCACGACGACCTGGACGGTGATGCCGTGGTCGGATTCGATCTGCCGTTGGAGCAGCCCGATGCCCTCGGCCAGGGTGGTGGCCTCGTCGCCGATGGTGCCCGGGGGGCGACCCTCGAACAGCCAGGACCGGAGCTCGCGCTCCTGGGAGCGGGCCAGGCGGACCACCTGGCGGGGATCGTCGGCCGAACGTTGGATCAGGGCCAGCGTCTGGAGTACCGAGTCGTGCACGTGGGCCGCCATCTGGGCCCGCTCCTCGGCCAACGCCCGAGCCTGGCGTTCGGACATCAGGTCCCGCACCAGGCTGATCCACCACGGTCCGAAGACGACCACGATGGCGGCGACCACCAGGAGGACACCTCCGACCGGCCGCAGTGCCGCCGTGCTCGGGTGGCCGAGAATCAATACGAGCAGTCCACCGACCCCGATGACGACCCCGATGGCGATCCGGAGGACGAAGGTGAGCCGTGAATGCCGGTCGCCGCCGGCGTGGAGCATGGGGACCAGGTCGTCGTTGATCCACAGCCGCTCCTGGGTGCTGGCATTGCGTCGGATGAGGATGGCGCCGCCGGCGGCGAGGAAGACCGGCCAGCTGAACGAGCCCAGGTAACCGAGGTGCAGCGCACCGGCGATGACCTGGACGAGCACCAGGAGCGGGATGATGGCGATGACCAGCCGGATCCCCCGCCGGTCGGTGACGGCCCGGGTGAAGATCGTCGTGGACTCGCCCTCGAGGGGGAGGAGGAGCCAGGCCAGGGCGTAGACCAAGATGCCCATGCCGCTGCCCAGTGCCAAGAGGACGAATCCGATCCTCACCAGCGTGACGTCGATGCCGGTGGCCTGGGCGAGGCCCCCGCACACACCGGCCAGGACCCTGGCCTCGGTGCTCCGGCGGATCGGCCCCCGCAGACGCCCGTGGAGGCGGCCGCCTCCCCGTCGACCACGATGTTCCGCTGGGGATCGTGCCGATGACGAGTGTCGGCCGCGTTGCTCTGGTTCCGAGGCCGGGTCGTCGTCCGCGTCGGATGCCGGCCCCGGCCCCGGCCCTGGAACCGGCCCCGGAACGGAGATCTCAGGCGCATTGGTGCCGGAATTGGAGGAATTGCCGATACGCGATGTTCGCGCACCACGATGGGCGCGGCCATCAGGGATGACCCTGACCGTTCGGGGAGCCGGTCAGGGTCCGATCCGGGTCATTCCGGATGTGCTTTCGCTCCGCGTGCGGTCACGCTGGAGCCATGAACGTAGCCACCCCCTCCACCTCGACGTCCGACCCGAGCGGCACCGGGCCGGCTGATCCGGAGTCGGTAGCCCCGGTCGAACGTCTCCACCGCTGCCGGGACCGTCGCATGGTGGCCGGCGTGGCCTCCGGAGTAGCCCACTTCTTCGACATCGATCCGACGCTGGTCCGGATCGGTTTCGTCGCACTCGCCCTGTTCGGGGGCCTCGCCCTCCCCGTCTACCTGGCCGGATGGCTCCTGATCCCCGAAGAGGGGGCAGACCTCTCGGTTGCCGAAGAGCTGTTGGCCCGCGAACGGATCCGATGACCGTCGGTCGCCCGCCAGGCAGATCGACCCGAGTGGACACGAGAGGACACGCCATGCGCTATCGATGGGATCCGCCATACCCGATGAGCGGACGCCGGACCGCCCCGCACACCGATGCCAGCCTCCGAGCCTCGGACGCCGAACGGAACCAGGTCGCCGAGAGGCTCTCGCACCACTACACCGAGGGGCGCCTCGACCAGGTGGAGTTCAAGGCCCGCATCGACAGGGCGATGAGCGCTGTCACCCGGGGGGACCTCGACGGCCTGTTCGACGACCTCCCACCGGTGACCGGCGATCCCCCCACGCCCCGGCCCCGTCACCGCCGGTTGGCCCCCATTGTGCTCCTCGCCATCCTGGTGGTTCTGTCGGCCGGTTGGGTACTGTCCCTCGGACATGCACCGTGGGTGCTGATCGTGTTGGTCGGGCTGCTCCTGTGGCACCGGGCCGGTCGGCGCGGTTCGGGTCACCAAGCACGGGCCGAACTCGACCGTTAGCATCGCGTTGCGCGCCGTCGACGATGGGTCGGTAGGCGCCCCAACCCAGCAACACCGACCGAGTCGATGCCGCCCTGTGGGCTCACCGGCCCCACGCACCCGCCCGACCATTCGCCAGTCGACCTCCTCCCGGTCCCACATCACCGGTCCGGTCGAGGAAGACATCCCACCGAGGAGCCCCGATGACCGCTGTCGACCAGAGCACCACCGGAGCAACCGACCCACCGGCGGTACCGGCCGCCCGAGCCAGTGACCTGGTCAAGACCTACGGGACGGGGGAGGCGATCGTCCACGCCCTGGACGGGATCACCGTCGAGTTCGAGCGGGGGACCTTCACCGCGGTGATGGGGCCGTCCGGCTCGGGGAAGTCGACCCTCATGCACTGCATGGCCGGACTGGACACGCCCACCTCCGGAAGGACCTTCGTAGGGGACCAGGAGATCGGCCTGCTCGACGACGCGGCGTTGACCCAGATGCGGCGGGACCGGATCGGCTTCGTGTTCCAGTCCTTCAATCTCATCCCCACGTTGACCGCCGGCGAGAACATCACCCTCCCGGTCGACCTGGCCGGCGGGAAGGTGGACCGGGGCTGGTTCGACTACCTCGTCGGACAGTTGGGCATCGCCGACCGCCTCTCCCACCGGCCCAACGAGATGTCCGGCGGGCAACAGCAGCGTGCCGCCTGCGCACGGGCCCTGATCAGCCGACCCGATCTGATCTTCGCCGACGAGCCCACCGGCAACCTCGACTCGAACTCCTCCGGTGAGATGCTGGCGTTCCTCCGGCGTTCGGTGACCGAATTCGGCCAGTCGATCGTCATGGTCACCCACGATGCCCGGGGAGCCGCCTACGCCGACCGGGTGGTGTTCCTGGCCGACGGCCGCATCGTGGGCGAGATGGTCTCGCCCACTGCCGACTCGGTGCTGGAGCGGATGAAGCAGTTGGGCGGCTGAGGTGGGCAAGGTCACCCTCAAGGGCCTGCTGGCCCACAAGCTCCGACTCAGCCTGACCGGCCTGGCCATCGTGCTGGGCGTGACCTTCATCTCGGGGACGCTCGTGCTCACCGACACCCTGCACGCCACGTTCACCACCCTGTTCGGCCAGATCTACCAGAACATCGATTTCGAGATCCGGGCCAAGGCCGTGTTCGCCGC
>JADGOG010000164.1 GCA_017883065.1 Acidimicrobiales bacterium
GGCCTCCGGGCTCGGCTGCCCGTTCAGCACCAGGGGGGCGAGGTTCTGGCGGACGCTGGCCACCGCCTCCCTGGGCGTCGGGACCGTCGAGCCCCACACTCCCACCCGGGCACCGCCGGCCGTGTCGATGACCAGACTGGCCAGCCCGGGCTTGAGCGGGACCAGGACCGTGCCGCTGGTCTCGGTCCCCCCGGCCGCGGCCTCCACTTTGAACCCCCCGTTGAAGCAGGCGAGGAGCAGTGGCTGTTCGGTGGGGCTCACCGCTGATCTCGAGTCCGGCAGGATCGCCGCGTTGCCGGAGGGCGGGTCCTGGCTGCCCACATGGAAGTTGTAGTCGACGTGGTTGGCGAGGAACCGCGTCACGACGACCTGGGTGCCGTCGGCTTGCGGATAGACCCGCTCATCGATGGCGATGCCGTGGGGACCGACACTGAGCGTCGTCCAACCCGGTTCCTCCGGCGCGGTGGTGGTCGTGGTGGTCGGTGGTGGCGCGGTGGTTGTTGTGGTGGTGGACGCCGGGGAGGTCGAGGTCTTCGTCGTCCCACCCCCGTCGGCGAGCGTGGTCCCCGACGAGCAGCCGGTCACCAGGGTGGCCACACAACCGACGGCGAGCAGGGCCGACCGGCCGCGACGCTGCGGACGCCGTCTGCCCGGTCTCGGACGGTATGCGGTACCGGCAGGCCGGCGACCGGTCACCGGTTGGGGCCGGGAGACCCTGGGAGTGCGGACCGGGACCCATCGTGGCCCTGCCCGCCGGCCGAGGGTGCCGCCTCTCCGATGGCTGCCATCGGGAAGCCCGGCGTCCAGTGCATGCTGCCGTCGAAGTCCACGGTCATCGCCTCGAACCCGTCGACTGCCTCGACCACGCCGAGGCCGTCCCCGCCGGCCACGGCGACCGCGGTGGCCAGCGCGTCGGCCAGGCCGAGATCCGGGCCGGTGACACTGGCCGAGGCGACCCTGGCCATCGGCCGGCCGGAGCGGGGGTCGAACAGGTGCGCTCCACGCTCGTAGGTGCCCGACGTGGCCAACGCCGCCGGCGGTTCGACGACGCAGATGAGGTCTCCGGGGGCGGTGGGATCGACGATGCCGAACCGGAACGGCCGGGACCCGCCGGGCCCACCGAAACCGGCGATGTCGCCGGCCGCGTTGACGATGGCACCGGTGACCAGAGGGGAGACGAGCACATCCAGTGCCCGTTGCGCAGCCCACCCTTTGACGAAGCCGGTGGGGTCGACGCCTCCGGGCAGGGCCCACGGGTCGAACCATCCACCGGACAGGTCCCGAGCGGTGGCGCAGAGCTCGAGCACCTCGGCCACCTCGGGAGGGGCTTGCGCGCAGGTGATCTCGCCGCGGCGCAGCCTGCTCATCGGGCTGTCCGGCTTCCAGGTGCTGAAGACGTCGTCGGCCTGATGCAGGAGGAGACACGCTCGGTCGACCAATGGTGTGATCTCGACCGATGGCGCCGCGGCGTGGGCGTACACATCGATGGTCACCACCGTGCCCATGACCTCCTCGAGGTGGTGGACCAGGTGCACGCTCTCCTCGGGAGCACCCGGCGGACCCGGGGTACGGCTCACTTGACGTTCAGCTTGCCGAGCGCCGACTGCAGCGACTGTGCGAAACCGGCACTGGTGTAGCTCGCCCCCGATACCCCCTGGATGTTGGCACTCTGCGCCTGGAGCGCCTGCTGCTCGAGGATCGGGATCGACTGCTGGTCGATGGACTGCGAGCGGGAGTTGCCGCCGTCGTCGAGCGAGGCGATGAAGACCTTGGTGATCCTCGTGCCGGTGACCGTGGCCGAGACCGACATCACGCCCCAGTTGTAGTTGACCGACGCGCCCGTGGCCGTCCGGCTGGTGGTGGGCGCCGCCGTCGTGGTCGGCGCCGGGGTGGTGGTGGTCGTCGGTCCGGGAGCCGGCGGCGCGCCGGTCGTGGTGGTACTCGACGGTGGAGGTGGTGCACCCGCCACCGCCGCCGGGGGAGTGGTCCGGGTCACTGAAGCGCCGGGCAGCGCACCGAGGGTGAGACGGGCCGGGGTGGTGCGAAAGGTGAGCACTCCGACCAGACCGGCCACGGTGGCCGCCATCACGATCATGGCGCGCCTCATCGACCTGCTCCTGTCGAAGGGGCGTGCGCCGGCCGGGCACTGTGCGCCGCCGCTACCTCGTGACCATCGACCCGTGCCATCAGAAGGAGAACTTCTCCTGGTGGATGTTGCCACTAGGCACGCCCAGCCTCGAGGAGGCGGACACCACCAACTCGGTGAAGCCATCGGGGCCGCAGACGTAGACGTCGCGATGGGCGATGTCTGGAACCAGTCGGCGGAGGGTGGAGGTGCCGACGCGGACCTGGTGGCGCGGGCCCACGACCTCGTGGAACCGACCACCTCGCTGTCGGACCAGCTCGGCGATCTCGTCACGGTGGACGATGTCCTCGACCGTCGAGGCGCGGACGACGACCACCACATCGACCGAGGCGGGGAGGTCCTCGAGCAGGGCCCGCAGCGGGGTGATGCCCACCCCGGCACCGATCAGCGCCACCTGCTCGGTGGAGCGGGCGTGTCGGGTGAAGGCGCCGTAGGGCCCTTCGATGAAGACGCGCGTCCCGGGCCTGAGGTGGGCGAGGGCGCGACTCTGGTCACCGAGCCCTTTGACGGTGACCCGGACGTAGGGCGGGTGCGGCAGCGCGGAGAGCGAGTAGGGGTGGGAGTGCCACCACAGCTCCCGGGTGAGGAAGCGCCACTGGAAGTACTGCCCTCCCGACACGGCCATCCAGGAGATCTGGCGCCCCGCGCAGATGACCGACACCACGCCGGGCGCCTCCTCGACGACCGACACCACCCGAAGCTGGTGGCGGAGATTGCGGATGATGGGCTGGATCACGCGGAACACGATGACCATGCCCGCCGTGGCGGCCCACACCACGATCCAGACCGCCTTGGTGAGCGGGTGGCCGATGAAGGACACCCCGGTCACGATCTGGTGGGCGAACGCCAGGGCGAGTGCCAGGTAGAGGTACAGGTGCACGATCCACCAGGTCTCGTACTTGAGGTGGCTCCGGGCCCTCCGGATCGAGGTGACCCCGCCCATCACCAGAAGACCGAAGGCCACCGCGGCGGCCAGCATGTCGGGGTACGAGGAGAGGAACTGCCAGAACTGGTGGAGTGCGCCCGACTTGGCCAGCTGCGCATAGCCGAGGGTGACGAGGACGATGTGGGCACCGATGAGCACGAGCGCCCAGGGGGCGATCCGGCGGTGCCAGAGGACCAGGCGATCCTGCCCGACCGCCCGTTCGAGCCACGGCAGGCGGGCCACCAGCACCACCATGATCAACATGAGGTAGGCACCGGTGAAGCCGGCAAGACGCCCACCGGCGATCAGCCATCCGCCTGGAGCGGCGAGCGACCCCCGACTCTCGCCGGTGACCACCAACGCCACGACGACACCCAGTCCCAGACCGGTGACGGCGAGGAATGCATCGGCGAACCAGCGCCTCGGCGCATGGCCGACTCGACGGCGCGCCGGAGGTGCGGCCCCTGGCCACGCCACGTGCGTCTCTGCAGCTCGTTGCTTGGTGGGCGCCACACTACGAACCTACGGTGGCGACCTTAACGGCAGCATGAAGTGAAGTCAGCGCCTCCTTCCTTCGCTCCACCCCTCCGCGTTCGTCATTTGCTCGTCAGGATCACTCCGTAGGCTCGCCCCGTGAGCCCGGATGACCGCCGATCGTGACGTGCGCGGGATCATCGACGTGGATTGGTCGTGCCCGTGGGCCCCGGTCGCAGTGATCGGGACTCCCCGAGGTCCCGAGCGGTCCGGGAGCGTCCGACCCCGACCGGCGTGGCCGTCGGTGACAGTGGGGCGATGAGCGTCATCCGACCCGAAAACGGTCCGCCAGGCGACATTCCCGCATCGCGTCGGATGGACCGGCGTCGGGACCTCACCGAGGGCAACGCACGACTCACCGCGTCCACGGCGGTCGTGCTCTTCGTCCTATTGGCCGCCGAGGGTGTGACCATCCTCCAGGTCGGACCGTTGCTCACGCCCCACGTGTTCATCGGAATGCTCCTCGTCCCGCCGATCCTGCTCAAGATGGGCAGCACCTTCTGGAAGTTCGCCCGCTACTACCTGGGGGACCCCGCCTACCGGCAGAAGGGGCCGCCGCTCCTGCCCCTCCGGCTCCTCGGACCGGTGGTCGTGGTGTTGACGCTCATCGTGTTCGTCAGCGGGATCGCCCTGCTGTACGGGCCCTTCGCGTGGCGTTCCTCGATGCTCCTGGCGCACAAGGCCAGCTTCGTCCTGTGGCTGGGCGCCATGGGCCTCCACGTGCTGGGGCATCTGGTGGACACGGCCCGGCTCGCCCCGCGGGACTGGCTTCGCCACACCCGCCGCCAGGTGGACGGAGCGGGCGCCCGTCAGTGGACGATCGCGGCCAGCGTGGCCTTCGGCCTGGTGTTGGCCGTCGTCGTGGTGCCGCGGGTGGGCCCGTGGTTGGCGGCCGGTCCGGTGGGGAACCAATGACCAACCGGGGATCGACCATGGAGCGCCACCCGAGCGAGCTCGACGAGCGACTGCCCCTCGCCGTCCTCCACGCCGGGCGCACCCCGGACAGGAGGATCTACCGGCGACGCCGCCTGGTGACCGCCGTCGGGCTGGCGGTGGCCGGCCTGATGATCTGGCTGGCCGTCTCGCTCGGAGGGGCCCTGACCGATCCCGCCCTCGGGAGCTCGGCCAGCTCGCGGTTCGCCGAGTGGGCCCGCGGCCACGGAGCCTCCGGCATCGTCAACTGGGTCGAGGGCCAGTGGTACAGCCATCATCAACCACCGGTGGGTGGCCGCCCGCCGTCCGGTGCGATCCGTCAACCGGTGCTGACGCCGGTGGCCGTCTCCGCCGGACCGGCGCACCTCCCGCCACCGGCGGCGATGGTGCCCGCGGCCAGCCCGGCCCTCCCCGGTGAGGGTCAGTGGTCGCCGGCCGGCCGGCCGGTGGGCGGCATCCCCGCCGTCTACGAGACCACCTTGCGACCTGACGCGTCGCACACCAGTTATGTGGTGGGGGTGGCATGGATGGACACCAGGCTCTTGAAGGCGACGCAGTACTCGGGAAGCCAGATCCCCGGCGGCGGGCCCTTCACCCACACCGCACCGATCCCACCGACGGCGGCGACCGGCCTGGTGGCCGCCTTCAACGCCGGGTTCCTGATGTCGAACGCCAACGGCGGCTACTACACCGACGGGAGGACGATCTTCCCGCTGCGCACCGGGGCCGCCTCCTTCGTCGTCTACAGGAACGGCACCTCCACCGTCGGCGTCTGGGGCCGGGACGTCACCATGACGCCCAGTGTGGTGTCCGTGCGCCAGAACCTCGATCTGGTGGTGGACAACGGCCGGCCGGTCCCCGGGCTCAACGCCACCGACACCACCCAGTGGGGAGCCACCCTGGGCGACCAGGTCTACGTGTGGCGCTCGGG
>JADGOG010000070.1 GCA_017883065.1 Acidimicrobiales bacterium
TGCGGACCTGGTTCGCCGATCGTCCCGCTCTCGATGCACCGTTGCTGACGGCCGGCGTGCTCCTGGTGGCGGCGAGTGCGTTCGTGCTCGTCCGCCTGGCGGTCGCCGCGCACGGCGACATCAGCACCTTCGCCCAGGCCGGCGCCCAGTTCACCGATCCGGCGCGGGCGCCCCACGGTCTTGCCGTCCGGTCCGGGTCCGGATACGACGGGCAGTTCTACTACCGCCTGGCACTCCAGCCCTGGAATCTGTCGTGGAGCGCGCACGGGATCACCTTCGACTTCGGTTTCCGTCGACAACGGGTGGGGTACTCCTGGTTGGCATGGACCCTCTCGGGCGGACAGGCGGCCGCTGCCCCCTATGCCCTGGTTGTGGTCAATCTTCTGGGCCTCGGGGCACTCGGGTTCTTCACGGGGAAGTGGGCGCAGTCCCTCGGTCGCCATGCTCTGTGGGGCCTGCTCCCCGCCGGGTACTTCGGCCTGGTCTGGAGCCTCAGCCGCGACCTGACCGAGATCACCGCCATCACCCTGGTGGTCGCCGGCATCGTGGCGTGGAGGTCGCGGCACCCCTTGTGGTCGGGCCTGGCCTTTGCCGGGGCCGTCCTGAGCCGCGAGACCGCCCTTCTGGTGGTCGCCGCGCTGGCGGTCACCCGGGTGGCCGACATGGTGCGCCGGAAGGAGCGGCTGGGACGGGCCGATCTCGGCTGGGCGATCCCCGCGGCAGTGTTCGTCGGCTGGCAGGCCACCTGTGCGGTCGCCTTCGGCGGGATCCCCCTGTTCTCCGAAGGGATGAATGCATCCGCTCCGTTCACCGGATCGATCCGGTCCGTCTTGGGTTGGATCGAGCATCCCGGCCTCACCCACCTGCTCTTGTTGACCCAGTTGGCCGTGCTGGTGGTGGTCGCCGCCCTCGCCTTTTGGAACCTGCGACGGAGTCGCTCGTCGCCGTTCGAACGGCTGGCCTTCGTCTTCTCGGTCATCCTCCTGGCACTGTTGTCCACATCGATCTGGAACAAGGATCCCCGTGAGTTCCGGACCATGGTGGATGTGTTCGTCCTCGGCTCCGGGGTGCTGCTCGGGACCCGGACGTTTCGACCGTTCCTCCTCACCGCCGCCACCTGGGTCGTGTGGCTGATGGTTGCGGCCTTGAGCGTCAAGTACCTGTAACGGTCACGCCGGCCGCACGGACCCGCCGGCCGGCCGTGGGTCGGTTCGCCCGGGGTCCTCGTCGACGGGATCCGTCCCGGCCGCCTGTCAGCGTTCGGCGCCCAGGGTGGCAAGCACCGATCTGTCGCCCGCGGCCACCGAGGAGAAGAAGGCAGTGGTTCCGGTCAGGGGGATCAACTGGTCCGTCCGCTGATCGTGGAGGGTGATCCGGCGACTGAGGCCGATCCCCTTGATGTCCACGTCGGTGGTGGCCCGATCCAGCGAGACCAGGACCCGGCTCGGACCCGACCCGGGGCGCCAGTCGAGGATGTGCAGATGGTGTCCGGTGACCGCCACCACCATGCGCACGGTGAGTCCTTGTGCAGCCGCGGTGGCGTCCCGGGTGGCATGGACGGCTACGGCACCCCCGGCTCCTGTGGCCACCGGGTTGTCGAGTAGCGACTTCCCCACCTGGGCTCCGGCCAGCGAGGCGAGCGCAGTGGCGGCGAAGGTGTCCCGCAGTCCGAAGATCCCGGCGGCGAGCACCGGGCTCTCCGACCCCAGGATCGCCTCGGCCTGGGCCTTCAGATGATCCAGATCATGCATGACTCCTACCTTCCTGCCCGAGCCGGGCGACAGATCCGAACACCTGGCGGCGGTGGACGTTCGTCCCTCGACACACGTCGATGCCCTGGTATCGGCAGTTCGGAGCCGGAACTTCACCGAAGGGGGCGTTGACCACGGGAGGCCAGGCTGGAAGCACCGGGCCTGCCCCATCCCGTCGGCAACCGGTAGCGTGCCCTGCGTGACATGGAACGCAGCCTGGTGTCGGGTCCGGATGGGCACGTCACGAATGGACCGGCGGTTGCATCCTCGGACGCAGTTCCCGCCGTCGCGACATCGGTCGACGCAGTCCGAGGCCGAACGCGGAACGACCCGACGACCGTCGGACACCTCCGACGGTGGATGCCGCTCCCGATCGGGGTGGCCTCGCTGGTGCAAGCCCTCGGCCTGTGGAACTTCCACCAGTGGACCTCGGGCAACGGCGACACCGTCGTGACGCATTCCCGACCGGAACACCGCGTGACGACGGCTTCACCTGGTTCCCTCGACCCCGAACCGTCGACGTGGGACTGGCGATGAACCGCCGCGCCATGGTCACCGGTGCCACCCGGGGGATCGGCAGAGCGACCGCAGTGGCGCTGGCCGAGTCCGGATGGGACGTCGCCATCACCGGTCGCACCGCCCGAGCCGGCGAGGGTCGTGACGACTCGGACACCGGCGAAGGCCGCTCCATCCCCGGATCGCTCGAGGAGACCGCCTCGGCGGTGCGGGCGACCGGACGCCGGACCCTCGAGTTGACCGCCGACCTTCACGACCACTCCGCGCTCCAGCGGGCGGTGGATCGCGCCGTCGACGAATGGGGCGGTGTCGACCTCCTGGTCAACAATGCCGTCGACACCGGGCCCGGCAGCATGGTCCCCATCCTCGAACTGACAGTGGCCCAGCTCGAATCCAAATTGGATGCCAACGTGGTCGCCCCGCTGGTTCTCATCAAGGCGGTGCTGCCAGGCATGGTGGCCCGCGGTGCCGGGATCATCGTCAACGTGACCTCCCACACCGCCACAGGTGACCCTCCCGGACCGATCGGGCAGGGGGGTTGGGGGGTCGGCTACGCCGCGTCCAAGGCGGCCTTCCACCGGTTCGCCCCCCTGCTCGCCGTGGAGCTCGGCGACCAGGGGATCAGGGCCTACAACCTCGATCCGGGGTATGTGGAGACGGAGCGCCAGCTGGTCAACGCGGCAGCGCTCGGCCTGGTCGGTCACTACCGGGGGGCGCCGCCGTCGGTGCCCGCCGCCGCCATCGCCTGGATCGGCGATCTGCCCGATGAGTTGGAGAACGGACAGACCGTGCGGGGCCAGAAGGTGGCACTTACCCACGGGTTACACCCGGACTGGCGGGCGCCTCGATGACCCCCGAACCACCTGCATCCGATGCCGAGTCGCACCGGAGGAACCGGTAGCCCCACTGGCCGGACGCTCCCCTCGCCGGTCTTCGGGATCGGCCCCATGGGACCACAGCGGTTCGTCTCGGCGGTTACGCGGTCACACGGTCATGCGATCCTACGGTCGGAGTCTCAGCCGGACGACGCGGCGACTACCTCGGTGTCCACCGGAATCCCGCCGAGATAGTGCACGGTACGGTGCCGAATCGACGGAGTGCGGGGTCCGCCCAACATCTCGCCGGTGAGATTCAGCGGATCGACGCCCGCCACGACCACATCGGCACCGCTGGTGGGGTCCCTTCGAACCTCGGCCAGGAGCGATGTCGCTTCGGGGAGGGCGTACTGCTCACCGGAGATGCCAGCCACGAATCGTCCGCCCACGGCTTGCCCGCGTGCCTCGAACCGGCGGAGGGCTCGCACCACCTCGCGCCAGGGGACACGGTACGACTCCCGGCTCCACACGTCCCAGGCCACCACGCCCCACCGGGCGAGCAGTTGCCACGCCACCGCCTCGGCCAGCTCCTCGGTTGGCGGCCCGGCCGCCCGATCCGGCGTGTCGGACCCGGCCGAGGGAACAAGGGACCAGCGGCCTTCACCGATCCCGCTCCCGACCGCCCCGCGCTGACGACCGAGGGCGCGTCTCCGCCCGGTCGGCCGACCAGCCCCGGAATGCCGGCGTCGGGTCGACAGCAGTGAGCGCACCGCCGAGAACGCATCCGCGGTGACCAGTCCCCGGGCCACCAGGTCCCACAGGCCTTCGTCGACCTCGGCAGGGAGCCGACCCGATCCGGCGGCCAACTCCGACCGGAAGCTGGCGCCGTCCGCCCGGAGGACGGCCAGCAGATCGGCCGACGCCCCGTGGGCGGGCTCCTCGACTTCCCGATCGGAGCGCACCGCGGTGAGCATCCACGACAGGTCCTGGCGGGTGGTGATGGCCAGGGGGGTGGCCGGTGACGGCGTGGAGGATCCCCGATGGGCGACGGAGGGGGTCCCGGAACGAACGCCGCCGGCGGCCGCGTCGCGATCGCATCGGGGCGTCAGTCTCGCCCAGGCCACCTCCCCGGACAGACAGAGCTCGTCGAGCCACCGGGGGTCGTAGCCGACCACCCGGGCCGGCAGGACCTGACGTTCCCATTCTCCTGCGGCCACTTCCAGACCCTGCAGCTGCTCGATGACCGACAGTAGGCCCGAGCGCCCTTCGGCCTGGGTGCCGGCGGCCACGTGCTGCCAGCAGGCCAGGAAGCGCACGTACTCGGCGATGCTGGCCGGCTCGACGTGGTGGCGCCGCCGACTCCTGCTGGCCGAGTGCATGCGGACGAGGACATGGCGGGCGCACCACCGGCCGTCAGGCAGCTCGATGGCGGAACCGCGGGCTTGCAGGCGGGCCAGGGCGGTGCGGACCCGGGCGCCCGTCAGTGGCGCACCCCGCACCAAGCCCGAGGGAAGCGGGCGATCGGCCACCAACTCCTCCGGCGAGACGGGTCCGGCCAGGTCGAGGTGCCCGCTGACGCACTCGGCCAGGGCTTCGTCGGCGTCGGCCAGCGGGTCGGTCATCGACCGGTCGATCAGCTCGGCCAGCACCATCCGTTCGGTGGGGGCCCACCACCCGTCGACCAACCCGACCCGGCCCTCCGCCTCCAGATGATCGAACCACTCCTGCCAGGCGGCCACCGGTCGGACCAACACCAGCGAGAGCAGGAGGTCATGGAGCTCGTCACGGGTGCGGAGCCGCGGCCGGAGCTGGTCGAGTACCTCGGCCACTGCCGAGGGATCGAGCGGCGCCAACTCGGACGCGGCCACCGGGAGTCCCACCGGGACACCGGTCGGACCGAGGGGGCCGAGTCCCCGGGGCACGGGCACCGCCCGGGTCCGTCGCTCCTCGAGCGGGGCGTCGTCGAGGAAGGTGAAGGGCCGACCGGTGAGGATCCCGTGGGCCAGGGGCGACGGCTCCACCGACTCGACGAAGTGCACGCCGACCCGACCGGACTCGAGGTGTTCGAGGAGTGCGACCAGCCCGGCTCCGTCCAGCGGCTCGGTCAGGCAGTCGGTCACGGTCTGGCGGACCAGTACGTGGTCGGGCACGGGCACGGGCCCGGGAGCGGCGTTCTCCTGGCAGGCGGCCAGGGCGGGCCACGCTGCGGCAAGCAGGTCCTCGGCCTCCATGCGTTGGAGATGGATCGGTCGGCGCCGGCCGCTGCGCGATCGGGGCACCACCAGGGCCCGGTTGAGGTTCCAGCGCCAGCGCGCCGCCAGCATGGGGTGGGGGAGGAGTGCCTGAGTGAGCACCTCCACCGCCGTGCGGCTCGGGAGCATCTTGGGGACCTGGGGGAGGGGAAAGCTGTGCTGGGGTCCGAGGGAGAGGACGACGGTGTCGTCGTCGGCGGCCGCCTGGAGCTCGAAGTCGAAGGAGACGCAGAAGCGCTTGCGCAGCGCCAGGCCGAGGGCCCGGTTGATCCGTCCCCCATAGGGCGCGTGCACGATGAGTTGGGTGCCCTCGCTCTCGTCGAAGACCCGCTCGATGACGATGAGGTCCCGGGTGGGCAGCCGGCCCAGCGCCAACAGCCCGGCTCCCAGGTAGGCCACCACCTGGTCGGCCACGTCCTCGGACACGCCCGCCGTCCGACGCACCAGCTGTCGTGCGGCCTCACCGTCGGCGCTGGCCAACAGTGGTTCGAGCTGGGCCCGCAAGGTCCCCACCTCCTGGGACAGCTCGGCGGTGCGGGCGGGCGCCTCGCCCAGCCAGAATGGGATGGACGGGGGCAGGTCACCGGCGTCGTGGACCCGGACGACGCCGGTCTCCACCTTCACCACCCGCCACGAGTGGGTGCCCAGGAGGAAGATGTCCCCGCCGGTAGCCTCGACGGCGAAGTCCTCGTGCACCGAGCCCACCGTGACGCCGTCCGGGTCGAGGACCACCCGGTAGTCGCCCGTGTCGGGGATCGCCCCACCGCTGGTGAGGGCCACCAGCCGTGCGCCGCGACGGGCCCGGAGGCGCCCGTTCACCGCATCGTGATGGAGGTGGGCCCCGCGCCGTCCTCGCCCGGTCTGGATCCCCCACGAGACCAGTTCGATCACCTCGTCGAACGTCTCGCGGGGCAGATCGGCGTAGGGCGCAGCCCGGATGACCAGTTCGAAGAGATCGTCCACCGACCACTCCTCGGCAGCCGCCACTTCGGCCACCACCTGCTGGGCCAGGACGTCGAGCGGTGCCACCGGGGGATCGAGGATGTCGAGGTGGCCGGCACGCACACCGGCCAGCAGGGCGGTGCACTCGACGAGCTCGTCCCGGGTGAGCGGGTAGAGCCGCCCGGCCGGCGTGCCCTCCAACTGGTGGTTGGCCCTCCCCACCCGCTGGAGGAACGTCCCGATGGCCCGGGGGGAACCGATCTGGCAGACCAGCTCGACCGGGCCCACGTCGATGCCCAACTCGAGCGAGGCGGTGGCCACCAGGGCCCGGAGGTCGCCCGCCCGCAAGCGCTGCTCGACGATCCGCCTCCGGGCGGCCGAGAGGCTCCCGTGGTGGGCCGCCACCTGAAGGGCGGCGTCGACGGGGTTCCCGAGCCCTCCCTGGGCGATGGGGGTCGGGGTGCCGCGGTCCTCCGACCCGGCCCGAGCGGCCGGTTCAGGTCCGTCTCCACGAGAGGACCCGTCCTCGCACGCGTCGTCGTCATCGTCGGGGGCACCGAGCCGCCGGGCCAGCTGGTGGGCCACCCGCTCGGCCATCTTGCGGGTGTTGACGAAGATCAGGGTCGTCCGGTGCTCGAGCACGTGGGCGGCGATCCGGTCGAGCACGTCCGACAGCTGGGTGGCGCTGGTGACCGCCTCCAGTTCGGAGTCGGGCAGTTCGATGGACACGTCGAGGTCCCGACGGTGCCCGCAGTCAACGATGGCAGTGGGAGGTCGGGACGGATCGGCACCGGAGAGCAGGCGGGCCACCACCTCGAGCGGGCGTTGGGTGGCGGACAGCCCGATGCGCTGGACCCGTCCACCCGCCTCGGTCACCAGGTGGTCGAGGCGCTCGAGGGAGAGGGCCAGATGGGAGCCGCGCTTGTCCCGGGCCAGCGTGTGAACCTCGTCCACCACCACGGTGTGCACGCCGCGCAACATGGCCCTTGACGACGGTGCCGTGAGCAGAAGGTAGAGCGACTCCGGTGTGGTCACCAGCAGGTCCGGCGGTGTCCGACGCATGGCCGCGCGTTCGGCGGCCGGCGTGTCACCGGTGCGGACCGCCACGGTGAGGTCAGGGGCGCTCAGCCCCAGCCGGGCGGCTTCGGCGGCGATTCCGGCCAACGGAATCTGGAGGTTCTCGTGCACATCGGTGGCCAGGGCGCGCAGGGGCGAGACGTAGACCACCCCGGGACCGGTGGCTGTCGACGAAGCCGTGGAGGGATCGAGAGCGAAGCCCCGGTAGGCCGCGTCGATGGCCATGAGGAAGCCGGTGAGTGTCTTGCCGGTACCGGTGGGCGAGGCGACCAGCACGTCGGATCCGGCCATGATCAGCGGCCACGCCTCCCGTTGGGGCTCGGTCGGGCCGCCGGGGAAGCGTCTCTGGAACCAGGAGGCCACCGCCGGATGCAAACGGTGGTGGATCGAGTCCGCCGGGAGCTCGTCGAGTTCCGCCAGGACATCGAGGTCGACCGAGTCGGTGAGGGGCAGCCGGACGGCGGTGGCACCGACCGGGGAATCGGGCGCGATGGGGCCGGCGGTCAGGTGCCCGTCACGGGCACGAGGAGCTCGGGTAGATGGGGCCACGTGTGCAGTCCACTGTAGGGGTGTGACACCGCCGGGGGAGCCCACCCCGCGGGCGGGTCCCGACGCTCCCGCTCATGATGACGAGCCTCCCCGCCCCGGCACCCGAACCGGTTGCTCCGACTCTGGAGGACGAGCCGGGAGCGCCGGGCGCTCAGTGGGGGACGGGGGCACCGGCCAGCCCGGCGATGACGCCCAGCGCGGCCGCACCAACGATGGCGGCGATCACCCCCCGCCGCAGGCCGAACAGCCATCCGGCCGCCAGGGCCAGGATGCCGACCTGCCACAGGTGCGACAGGGCCGCCCCCAGCGGGATGGCCGAGCCGGCGATGGCTCCCAGCGACGCGGCGCCTGCGCCGATCAGGAACGACCGCACGTGGGCGTTGGCCCGGATCTGGTCGAAGTGCCGCCCTCCGACCAGGACGAAGACGAAGGAGGGGGCGAACGCCACCGCGGCCGCCAGGAGCCCACCGCCGATGCCCGCGGCGGCGTAGCCGACGGCGGCGACCGTCTGGACCACCGGCCCCGGGGTGAGCTGTCCGAGCGCCACTGCATCGAGGAACTGTGCACCGGTCATCCAGTGGTAGGTGTGCACGGCGTCGTGCTGCATGAGGGGGACGATCACGAATCCACCCCCGTAGGAGAGCGCCCCCACCTTCAGCGCCACCCAGGCGATGGCCCCGAGACCTCCCGCCGCCGCCACGGCCGGGAGAGCCAGCGGTGAGAAGGAGTGGGCCCGACCCGACGGCGGATGCGCAGGTCGCGCCCGGATGGAGATCTCGATGACGCCACAAGCCACCAGGACCAGGACGAGCCATGGTCCGACGGCCGCGGCCGACGCCCCTCCCAGGGCCACGTAGACGATCCACCGGATCCGAGCCGATCGGTGGGCACCCACCCGTTGCCAGCTCCCGGGGAAGAGCCCGGTCGCCGCGTGCACCGCCACCGCGGGGACCGCAGCTCCGGCACCGGCGGCCGCACCGAGGATCCACAGCGGCGGGTGGGCGCCGAAGAAGATGGCCGACAGGGCGAGGATGACCACCAGGCCCGGCACGATGAAGCAGAGACCACCGGCCAGAGCGCCGGCCGGTCCCCGCAGGCGCCAGGCACAGAAGATGGCCAGCTGGGTCGACGCCGGCCCCGGAAGGAGGTTGGTGGCGGCGATGCCGTCCTCGAATTCGGTGGCCGTCAACCACGCCCGGTCGGTCACGCACAGGGCGCGGAGCAGGGCGATGTGGGTCGGTGGACCGCCGAAGCCGAGGATGCCGATCCGCCCCCACTCCCGCACGATGGTGCCCAGCGGGACCAGAGCGGGCGAGGCTCCCTCGTCGTCGGTGGGATCGACGGGACCGGTCACCGGATCGACCCGGGGTGGTGGTCGACAGCTGAGGTGACCGGCACCGGACGACAGTAGGTCGGATCGGAATTGCCCGACAACCCCCCGGCTCGACGGAGGCGAGCCCCAACCGCACGGGCAAAGGGCGCGGAGATGGAGGTGCGGGCGGGCGGAACGGCTGTCACCGTGGTGCCGACGTCGGCGGTCTGACGCCCGGTGGGTCCTCAGCCGTGGGCGGAGAGCAACGGCACCGTGTCGTCTCCGCGGTCCGCACCCGCGACGCTCCCGGTGGGGCCGGTCGACACCGTGTCGGGCGCTCCCGGGATCAGACGACCGGCCTCGGTGAGACGGTTCCGTGAGGCGACCAGGTGGCAGTAGTCGATCAGTACCTCGCCGTCGGCCTGGCCCATCGGGGTCAGTGTCCCGCCCATGCGCCACCCGAGCCCATCCGCCGGCCGGCAGGAGCAGACGGTGAACCGCACCCTCACCTCACGGATGTCCCCGTCGACCTGGGGGAGGTCGATGCTGAGGTCGACCGCAGAACCCACCCCCACCTCGTGGTGACCAATCACGCCGGCACCACCCGGGGTGAGGTCGACCACCCGGACCAGGTCGCGGCCCATGATCCCGGCCACTTCCACCGGGACCCGGTAGTGGTGGCGGAACTGGTGGCGCCGGGTGACCCGCCACAGGGCGGCGACCACCATGACCAGTTCCCATGCTCCGAAGACCAGGCCGGCGATGACCGCCAGCCCGTGGAGCGGGGGCAGGTCGACCAGGCCGGCCAGGGTCAGGCAGCGGGCGATGATGGCCGTCACCAGCACGCCGGCCACCGCCAGGACGAGTCGGAGCTGGCGGGCGGCACCCCAGCCGCCGCCGTCGACGCCCTCCTTCGGGGTCACCTTGAAGCTGGTGGTGATGGGGAGCACCAGGCTGCAGACGGCGCGGGTGAAGATCTCGTAGGTGAGCAGGGTGGTGTAGGACCCGTCCCACAGGCTGGCCTGACCACGGCAGAGCTTGGCCGAGGCTGCCAGGTTGAGGGCCATCCAGGGCGCCCAGAACACACCGAACTCCCAGAGCGGTGCGTGGAGCGGCACCAGCCCGCTGGCCAGCATGACCACCAGCACCGCCAGCATGGCCAGCCGCTGGACGGGGATGAGATAGGCCTCCAGCGAGGCCAGGTAGCTGGCCCGCTGCTTGAGGGTCAACCGGGGGGCCACCAGCGGATTCTCCCCGGTCCGGAGCACGGCCAGGTTCCCCCGTGCCCACCGGTCGCGTTGAAGGAGGAACGAGGCCAGGTCGTGGGGGGCCAAGCCCTGCACCAGGGTCTCGTCGTGATAGCGGGTGTGCCACCCCTCGCCGTGCAGGCGGAGGGTGGTGTGGAAGTCCTCGGCCACCGTCTCGGTGGCGATCCCCCCGATCCCCTCGAGAGCGTGCCGGAGGATCACCGCCGCCGATCCGCACCAGTAGGCACCGTCGTGACGGTCCTTCCCGGGCATGATCACCTCGAAGAACATGCTCTGGTCGTGCCGGCCGGTCTCGAAGTGCTGGAACGAATCGTGATTGCCGAAGTCGTGCGGCGTCTGGACCAGGGCGACGGAGGGATCGTCGAAGTAGCCGACGGTGGCGTCCAGGATGTCCGGCTGCGGCACGTGGTCTGCGTCGAGGATGAGGATCAGCTGGCCGTCGGTGTGCTTCATGGCGTTGTTGATGTTGCCGGCCTTGGCGTGCTCGTTCCCCGACCGGGTGATGTACCGGGCCCCGAACCGGTCGGCCAGGTCACGCACGTCGTCGCGGTGGCCGTCGTCGAGCAACCAGGTGGTGTGTGGATAGGTGATCCGATCGCAACCGACCAGGGTGGCGCCGAGGACGTCCAGCCCCTCGTCGTAGGTGCAGACGAACACGTCGACGGTCGGACGCCAACCGATCGGAGGCCGGGACGGCACCGGAATCCTCCAGGCCATGAAGGTGAACCCGGCCAGAACGGTCCACCCGAAGAACTCACCGGCGTAGAGGACCACGAACATGGCCGGTTGGGACCCCTGCCAGGTGCAGAGGATGCGCCACACCAGGTACACCGCACCCCAGGCCAGCGCGAGCAGCGCCAGGGCGCGGATGATCCGGTCGCCTCCTTGATACTGGCGCTTCTGCCTCGGGGGAGACGGCGTCATCCCACCGATATCGACGGACCCGGGGATTCACTTGAATGGACAGGACGGGTCCCGCCGACCGTGACCTCCAGCTCGGAACGAATCAGCCTCCCGGTGGGAGCGAAGCGGGCCCGATCGGGGCGGGGCGATCGGCGTCCTGGTCAGGCGCCCTCGGGCACATAGCGCCGGGCGGGGGTGCCCTGCGGATGACCGACTCCGGGCACGGCGTCCGGGTTGGCCACGCACACCTCGCCCTCGAGTCCGTCGGGGTCGCGGAAGAACAGACTGAGCATGGGTCCGAAGTCGGTGACGAACGCGTCGCTCGCACCTCGCGCCATCAATCGGTCCCGGATCGTCTCGAAGGCGTCCAGCGAGGCCGCCTGCAGGGCGAAGTGGTCGAGACGGCCCCGTCCGAACATGGGCACCTGGCGGTCGGCCTCGGTGTTGCCTTCGACCTGGAAGACGTTGAGCTCGGTGTGCGGTCCGATCATCACCACCGACAGGCGGACCGCACCGTCCCCGTCGGTCTCCGGGGCGTCATGGACCACCTCGGCCTCGAACACCTCCTCGTAGAAGGAGTGCAGCCGCTTGGCGTCGTTGGTCAGTATGGCCACGTGGTTGAGTCCGTCGGTCAGCATCGTCCTCCCTCTCCGTCGGGTTCACTGTACGTGCCGAGTCCGCCCGGGCGTGGGTGGGGCCCGTCTGGAACAATGCCGCCATGGGCACCCAACGACTCGACGACGGATCCGACGACGTCTCCGACTTCGCGGACGCCGACCGGGGCTGGATCGCCTCCCTCGATCCCGCCGTGGTGACCGCTGAGGACGGTCGGGTGGTGTGGGACAACGACGCCTACGGTTTCCTCGACGGCGAATGCCCCGACACCGCCCATCCGAGCCTGTGGCGACAGGGTCAACTGGTGGCCCGCCAGGGTCTCTACGAGGTCGCCCCGGGCTTCTACCAGGTGCGGGGGCTCGACCTCTCCAACATGACGCTGGTCGAGGGGGAGTCCGGGGTGGTCGTCATCGATCCCCTCATCTCGAAGGAGACGGCGGCGGCGGCCCTCGGGCTCTACCGGGCCCACCGCGGTGACCGCCCGGTGACCGGGGTCATCTACACCCATGCCCACGTCGACCACTTCGGTGGGGTCCACGGGGTGGTCGACGGGGAGGTTCCCGTCCTCGCTCCCCAGGGGTTCATGGAATCGGCGGTCTCCGAGAACGTCTACGTGGGGATCGCCATGAGCCGGCGGGCCCTCTACATGTACGGCGCGGCGTTGGACAAGGGTCCGGCCGGCCAGATCGGGTGCGGGCTGGGGATGACCACCTCGACCGGCTCCATCGGCCTGATCCCTCCCACCG
This sequence comes from Acidimicrobiales bacterium, assembly GCA_017883065.1. Classification (GTDB taxonomy): domain Bacteria; phylum Actinomycetota; class Acidimicrobiia; order Acidimicrobiales; family RAAP-2; genus Bog-756. The sequence goes on from JADGOG010000070.1 coordinate 12,747, forward strand.
TCGACATCACCCACACCGGACAGGAGGTGACGCTCGACGGGTTGCGGATCCGGTTCCAGCTCACTCCTGGCACCGAGTGCCCGGCCGAGATGAACTTCCTCTTCCCCGACCACCGCGTCCTGTGCATGGCCGAGAACGCCACCCGCAATCTGCACAACCTGGTCACCCTGCGCGGTGCGGTGGTCCGCGATGCCAGGGTGTGGGCCAACTACCTCGACGAGGCCATCACCCTGTTCGCCGACCAGTGCGACGTGGCCTTCGCCTCGCACCACTGGCCGACGTGGGGCCGCCCGCAGATCGTCGAGTACCTCTCCTTGCAGCGCGACCTGTACGCGTATCTGCACGACCAGACCCTCCGCCTCATCAACCAGGGGCACACCGGCATCGAGGCCGCCGAGATGATGGTGATGCCCCCGGCCCTCGAGCGCGCCTGGCATACCCACGGGTACTACGGGTCGGTGTCCCACAACGTCAAGGCCATCTACCAGCGCTACCTGGGTTGGTTCGACGGCAACCCGGCCCACTTGTGGCAGCACCCTCCCCGGCAGAGCGCCGTCCGCTACGTCGAGTGCATGGGAGGCATCGACCAGGTGATCGCCAAGGCCGAGTCCTACCGGGACCGGGGGGACCTCCGATTCGCCGCCGAGCTCCTCGACCGGGCCGTCTTCGCCGAACCGGACAACGCCCGGGCCAAGGAGCTGCTGGCCGGCGTGTACGACCGGCTCGGGTACGGCTCGGAGAACGGCACCTGGCGCAACTTCTATCTGACCGGCTCCCACGAGCTGCGGAACGGGATCATCGAGTCCCCGCCCGTCACCGGTTCGGTCGAACTGCTCCGTGCCCTCACCGTGGAGCAGCTGTTCGACGCCATCGCCGTCCGGATCAACGGGCAACGGGCCTGGGACGAGGCGCTCACCGTCGACTGGAGCTTCACCGACCTGGGCACCGTCCACCGCACCACGCTCCGCAACGGGGTCCTGATCCACCGGGTCCACCACGACGGGCCCACCGCCGACCTCACCCTCACCCTCACTTCTGCACAGATGGTCGAAGTGGTCACCGGCCGCGGGTTCGGCGGGATCGGGCACGAGGGTGATCTCGACGTCCTCGGACGGCTGCTCGCCGTGCTGGACGTCCCGGACCGGAACTTCCCCATCGTCACCCCCTGAGGTTCAGTCCGCCCTGACCCCGCCGGCCACCGAGAAGCCCGACCAGGGCGTGACCCGGACAAGGCCCGGGGTAGCGGGTGTCAGTGGACGACGTTGACGATGTCGACGATCACCAGGATGAGCACCATGGTGCCGACCACCGCGTAGAGGGCGGTGAACGCCCACCGGTGGCGGTGGTTGGCCAGCCAGAACCGACGGATGCCGAGATAGTCGAAGCTCAGGGCCAGGAGTCCGATCGGGATCCCGATGGCCGGGCCCACACCCCGGGCCAACCCGATGGCCGGGAGCACCACCGGGAGCACGATGTAGCTGAGCAGGCAGCGCAACGCGGAGAGGAAGATCGAGGCACTGAAGATCCGGTGGGTCTCCGACTCGTCGATCGGCGCCTTGCCGTCCGGCACACGGAGCAGTCGGCACATGGCCTCGTCGGCCTTCGATCTCGCCGGTGGGGCGACCGGGACCCCGGGGGCGACAGCCAGCTGATCCATGCCCTGCATGCTAGGCGCACCGCCGACCCGCGACCAGCCACCGGATCGCCCGCTGCCCGGGCAGCCGACCGGACACGACGCCGGACGGGTCCGGGCCACCCGCGACCATCGAAACGACCAAGCACCTTGTACTCTGGCCCGACCATGGAGACAGCCCGGTGACGTCCAACGCATCGAGGCGGGCTCGGGCGGCCGCCTCCCGGACGGAGAACCGCCCAGCGGCGGCGGTCCACGACCCCATGTGGACCATCCGGCAGCCCGACGGCACGGTGGTCACCGGTTGGGTGCTGATGCCCCTGCGCCTGTTCCTCGGGGTGACGTTCCTCTTCGCCGGCCTCCAGAAGCTGGCCAATCCCCAGTTCTTCAAGAGTTCGAGCCCTGCCTCCATTCACGCCCAACTGGCCGGTGCGGCCCGCTCCAGCCCCATCCACGCGCTCATCACCCATCTGGTTCCCGTGGCCAACGGGGTGGGGCTGCTCATCTCGCTGGGCGAGGTGGCCATCGGGGTCGGCATCCTCGTCGGGCTGTGGATGCGCCTGGCCGCCGTGGCCGGCATGGCCCTCTCGTTCGGGCTCTTCTTGACGGTCAGCTTCCACGCCTCGCCGTACTTCACCGGGTCGGACATCGTGTTCCTCTTCGCCTGGACACCCATCGCCCTGGCCGGGGCGGCCGGGGCCCCCGCTCTCGACACCTGGCTGGCCGAGCGGGCGACCCCGCAGAACCGGGCCGCCGGGGGAGTGCCACGGCGCGCCGTCCTCACCAAGGGTGCGCTCACCGGAGTGGCCGCCGGGGTCGTCGTGGTCGGTGGAGGTCTGGTCGCCCTGCTCGGTCGTGCGGTCGGTGGCACCTCGACGTCCTCGGGCACAGGCACCCTGTCCGGAGGTACCGGGACGTCGACCACGGCGGCAGGCGGCACCACCACCACGTCGGCGGGGACCGCCACCACCTCGACCACCGCGGCATCGCCGTCGGGAACGGCCATCGGACCGTCCTCGAGTGTCCCGGTGGGCGGATCGGCCAGCTTCACCGACCCGGCGAGCGGGGACCCGGCGCTGGTCATCCAGCACGCCACCGGGGACTTCGTCGCCTTCGACGCGGTCTGTCCCCACGCCGGCTGCACGGTGGCCTACGCCACGTCCGCCAAGCTCATCGCCTGCCCCTGTCACGGCTCCACGTTCAACGCCAGGACCGG
>JADGOG010000071.1 GCA_017883065.1 Acidimicrobiales bacterium
GTCTGTGAGCTCCACTCGGCCGGATCGCCGAGGGTAGAAAATGAGCGGCCCTCCCCGGCCAACGCCAGGGCCTGGGCCACCCCGGACTCGCCCCGTTGGGCACGGACCATGCTGAGCACGGTCCCGACCACGGCCCCGGACACCTCGCTGCGGTCGTCGAGGTCGCTCGCCCTCTGCTCAGCCTCTACGGTCATCGCTCGTCATTCAACCTCTCGCACCGTGGCCGCGGCGCACTTCGCAAATGTTGTGGTCACCTCTCTTCGACCGTTCGATGCCATTTCTTTACCCCTCGACAGGTCCTCCCGGCGGGTCTCGGGTGCCAGATCCGGTTCTCTCGGACCGCCGCCTCGGACCAGGCGCGGACCGATGGCACGCAGCGGTCGATCGGAGACCCGGACCTCTAGACTGCGGGCATGAGCATCTACGACCCGACGCTGCACTCGTTGACCGGTGACCCGGCATCCCTACGGGACTACCAGGGTAAGACGCTGCTGGTGGTGAACGTGGCCTCCAAGTGCGGTCTCACCCCCCAGTACGAGGGTCTCGAGCGCCTCCAGAAGACCTACGCCGACAGGGGCTTCACCGTCCTTGGATTCCCCTGCAACCAGTTCGGTGGCCAGGAGCCCGGATCCTCGGAGGAGATCGCCACGTTCTGCTCGGCCACCTACGGGGTCAGCTTCCCCATGTTCGAGAAGGTCGAGGTCAACGGTGAGGGCCGTCATCCGCTCTACGAGGAGCTGACTGCCTTCCCCGACGGCGACGGCGAGGCGGGCGACATCCAGTGGAACTTCGAGAAGTTCCTCATCTCGCCCGACGGTGCCATCGTGCAGCGGTTCCGGCCGATGGTCGACCCCGAGGCCCCCGAGGTGGTCGATGCCATCGAGGCCCAACTCCCGGGCTGACCGGCGGAGGTTCGGGCGGGGCGTTCGTCGGACCGGGGATCCCGCGGAGCATGTGCATGAGTGATGAGCGCAGCGACGTAGCCCGCGCCGGCAGGGACCGTGGCACCCCGGGCAGGGCGCAAGGTGGCAAGCTGCGTACCGCTGGGTGTGGCGGACGGACCGGAGGGACACACCGTGCGGCCGGCGAAGCGGACGGGAACTAGGCGGGTAGAGGGAGACCATGGCGGATCCAGTGGCGAATCACGAGCCGGTGATCGATCAGATGATCGAGGTATGGGCCTCGACCGTCAGCGCGTGCGAGCAGTTGGCCGACCCTCAGTGGGAGGTAGCCACCGACTGTCCCGGATGGACCGTCAAGGACCAGCTGTCCCATCTCATCGGGATCGAACGGATGATGTTGGGCGACCCGTCACCGCCGGCGCTCACCGATGTCCCTCGGCACGTCAAGAACGAGTTCGGCGCGTTGAACGAGTCGTGGGTGGAGGCCCGGCGCTCCGTACCCGGGGTCGACGTGTTCGGCGAGTTCGTCGACACCACCAACCGCCGGATCGACGCATTGGCGGCCATGACCACCGAGGAGTTCGACCGCGTCGGGTGGAGTCCTATCGGTGAGGTCCCGTACCGGCGGTTCATGGAGACCCGGATCATCGACACCTGGGCCCACGAGCAGGACATCCGTCGGGCGCTCGACCGGCCGGGTGGTCGCAACGGGGCGGGTGAGCAGGTGGTACTCGACCGGTGCGAGCGCACCATGCCCTTCGTGGTGGGCAAGCGGGTGGCACCGCCCGACGGCAGTTCGGTCCTGTTCGTCGTCACAGGGGTCCTCGGACGTCACGCATTGGTGGCCATGGAGTCAGGGCGGGCCACGCTCGGCCCGGTGTCGAGCGGACCCCCGCCCGCAGTGACCCTGACCATGGACCAGGACGCCTTCTGGCGGCTGGCCTTCGGACGGGCGGACCCGGCCCGGGTGGTGGCGGACCGACAGGTCCAGGTCGACGGCGACATCGCCCTCGGCTACCGGATCCTCGACTCGATGACCTTCATGAGCTGACCGGATCCCGTGACCCGCTCAGTCTGACCGGCGCATTCCCCCGGCACTGCCGGATCCGCCGGCGCTGGTCCGCAGGGTGCTCCCGCCCCGGTTTGCGGTCGGCCGCGGCGCACGGAAAGTTCGGAGCCCGGGTGCCAGTACACTCACCTATTCGTATGCGAGCCACAGCTGAGCCCGAGGAGGGCAACAAGGTCCGACTGTCCGTCGAGATCGACGAGACCGAGATCGACGAAGCCCTCGACGGGGTGCTGCGCCGGCTCTCACGCGAGGTCCGGGTGCCCGGCTTCCGGCCCGGCAAGGTCCCGCGACGGGTGATCGAAGCCCGCATGGGTGGGGCAGCTGCGCTGCGAGGCGAGGCCCTGCGCGAGGCACTGCCGGCCTTCTACGCCCGTGCGGTCACCGACACCGAGGTCGATCCCATCGACCAGCCGGAGATCGACATCACCTCCGGGGACGACGCCGGGCCGGTCTCGTTCGAGGCGGTGGTGATGGTCCGACCCACGGTGGCCATCCCGGGCTACCAGGGCCTGGTGGTCTCGCTGCCCTCGCTCGAGGTCACCGACGACGAGGTCACCTCCCAACTCGACCGCCTGCGCGCCACCTCCGGGGAGTTGGTCGAGGTGGGTCGACCTGCCCAGGACGGCGACCAGCTCACCATCGATATCCACGGCTCGCGTGACCAGGTCGAGGACGACGACGGGGACCTCGACGCCGAGGACTTTCTCTACCAGGTGGGCAGCGGCACCGTGGTGCCGGAACTGGACGACCAGCTCCGAGGAGCGAAGACCGGGGACATCCTCGAGTTCGACTCGACCATCGAGACGCTCGATCAGCCGGTCTCGTTCCGCGTGCTGGTCAAGGACGTGAAGGAGCTCGTGCTCCCCGAGGTGACCGACGAGTGGGCGTCGGAAGCCTCCGAGTTCAAGACGGCCGACGAATTGGTAGCCGACCTCACCGAGCAACTTCGCAAGCGGCATGTCGTCCAGGCGCAGATGTCTCTGCAGCAGAAGACGGCCGATGCTCTCGTCGAGCTGGTCACCGAGGAGATCCCCGAGCAATTGGTCCTCGAGGAGCTGCGTGAGCGGATCCACGATCTGAACCACCGACTCGACAGCCAGGGCATGAGCCTCGGGCAGTTCCTCGGCGCCACCGGCCGGGACGAGGAGGAGTTCGTGTCCGAGCTGCGGGTGGGCGCCCTCCAGAGCGTGAAGTTGGACCTGGCCCTGCGCTCCCTGGTCGACGAGGAGGAGATCGAGCTCACCGACGAGGAACTGGACGAGGAGCTCGCCACCATGGGCGAGCGCCTGGAGATGGACGTCGACCAGGTACGCGAGCAGTTGGAACGGGCCGGCCGCCTTGCGGCGGTACGCTCGGACAGGCGCAAGGCGAAAGCCATGCGTTGGCTGGTCGACAATGTCGATCTGGTCGGTGAGGACGGGAAGCCCGTGTCGCGGGACGACTTGTTTGCCAATCAGGCTGAGGAGGACACGGAGTGAGCTCTACGGAGGGAATCAGGGAGATGGACGCACAGGCCTACAGCGTTCCGTGGGTGGTCGAGTCGACCAGCCGCGGCGAGCGGAACTACGACCTGTTCTCGCGTCTCCTGCGAGAACGCATCGTGTTCCTCGGCACACCGATCAACGACACCGTGGCCAACCTGGTCTGCGCCCAGCTGCTGTTCCTCGAGTCGGAGGAGGCGGACAAGGACATCCACCTCTACATCAACTCGCCCGGTGGTGACATCACCGCACTGTTCGCCATCTACGACACCATGAAGTACATCAAGCCGGACATGTCCACCTTCTGCTTCGGCCAGGCCGCATCCGCAGCCGCCGTGCTCCTCGGTGCCGGGACCAAGGGCAAGCGTTTCGCCCTTCCCCATGCACGGATCCTGTTGCACCAGCCCTACGGAGGGGTGGAAGGACAGGCCAGCGACATCGAGCTGCAGGCCAAGGAGATCCTCCGCATGAGGGACCTGCTCAACGGCATGTTGGCCAACGACACCGGCCAGAGTACCGAGCGGGTGTCCGACGACACCGATCGTGACTTCATCATGACCGCCGACGAAGCGGTGGCCTACGGCCTGATCGACGAAGTGATCACGGCCCGTGACGCCATGGACATCGAAGCGGTCGGCGCGGCCTGAGCCGATCGTAAGGACCGGCAGGACTCGGACCAGCCGCTAGGGTTGAGGCGCTCGTACCGTGAGCAACAGGGACCACTGACAGAAGAACAAGGGGAACCGACGTGGCGAAGTTCGGAGACGGCGGCGATCTGGTGAAGTGCAGCTTCTGCGGGAAGTCTCAGAAGCAGGTCAAGAAGTTGATCGCTGGCCCCGGGGTGTACATCTGCGATGAGTGCATCGAGCTGTGCAACGACATCATCGCCGAGGAGCTGGCCGACACCACCGAGCTCTCCTTCGAGGAACTGCCCAAGCCCAAAGAGATCTACGAGTTCCTGAACGACTACGTCATCGGTCAGGAGTATGCGAAGAAGATCCTCTCGGTCGCCGTCTACAACCACTACAAACGGGTCCAGGCCGGAAGCAACGCCAGCCACGACAACGACGTGGAACTGGCCAAGTCGAACATCCTCCTGCTCGGCCCCACCGGGTGTGGAAAGACACTCTTGGCACAGACCCTGGCCCGCATGCTCAACGTCCCCTTCGCCATCGCCGATGCCACGGCGCTGACCGAGGCAGGGTACGTCGGCGAGGACGTCGAGAACATCCTGTTGAAGCTCATCCAGGCTGCTGACTACGACGTGAAGCGGGCGGAGACCGGCATCATCTACATCGATGAGATCGACAAGATCGCCCGGAAGTCGGAGAACCCCTCGATCACCCGTGACGTCTCCGGCGAGGGGGTCCAGCAGGCTCTCTTGAAGATCCTCGAGGGCACCACCGCCTCGGTCCCCCCTCAGGGCGGTCGCAAGCATCCCCATCAAGAGTTCATTCAGATCGACACCACCAACATCTTGTTCATCTGCGGCGGGGCCTTCGCCGGCGTGGACGCCATCATCGAGAACCGCATCGGGCGCAAGGGCATGGGATTCCGGGCCGAGGTGCGCAAGGCCTCCGAGCGGGACGACTCGGAGCTGCTTCGTCACGTTCTCCCCGAGGACCTGATGAAGTTCGGTCTGATCCCCGAGTTCATCGGGCGCCTCCCGGTGGTCGGTGCGGTGTCCCACCTCTACAAGGAAGCGCTCATCCGGATCCTGGTCGAGCCGAAGAACGCCCTCACCCGCCAGTACAAGCGGACCTTCGAGCTCGACCACATCGAGCTCGAACTGACCGACGATGCGCTCGAGGCCGTGGCCGAGCAGGCGCTGTTGCGGGGAACCGGGGCGAGGGGCCTGCGTGCCATCCTCGAAGAGGTACTGCTCGAGGTCATGTACGACCTCCCCAGCCGCACCGACATCTCCAAGTGCGTGGTGGACCGGGCCGTGGTCCTCGACAAGGTGCACCCCACCCTCGTCCCACTGAACAGCCCCCCGGCCAAGGCGGCGCGGAGCCGCAGAGCAGCCTCCTGAGGACCCTACGGCCGGGCCACCGACCTCGCCCCGCCTCCCACCAGCCCGCCGCCAACATCCCAACCCCGTGACGTTCGACGACCTTCCCCAGGCCCTTGCGTGGCTGGACGCCCACATCGACTTCGAGTCGAAGATGCCCTCGAAGCGATCACTGCCCACGCTGGAGCGCATGCGCCGCCTCACCGGTCTCCTCGGCGATCCCGAGACGGCCTTCCCGGCCATTCACATCACCGGCACCAATGGCAAGGGATCGACCGCGGCGATGGTCACCGCGCTGCTCGGTGCCCGCGGGCTCAGCGTGGGTACGTACACCAGTCCCAACCTGATCCGGGTGAACGAGCGGATCGCCCGCAACGGTGAGCCGATCGACGACGGGGCGCTCACCGAGGTGCTGGAGTCGCTGGCCAGACTCGAACGGTTGATGGACGATCCCCCCACCCGGTTCGAACTCCTGACCGCCGCGGCACTGGCCTGGTTCGCCGACGAGGCGGTCGACGTGGCGGTGGTCGAAGTCGGCCTTGGCGGCCGGTGGGACTGCACCAACGTGGTCAACGGCGAGGTGGCCGTGCTGACCAACGTGAGCTACGACCACACCGAGGTGCTCGGGCCGACCCTCGAGGACATCGCCCGGGACAAGTCGGGCATCTTCAAGATCGGGAGTCGGGTGATCATCGGTGAGACCGACCCGACGCTGGTCGGCCTGTTGCGAAAGGCGGCCGTCGACGTCGGAGCCGACGAAGTCTGGGTCCGTGGCGCCGACTTCGCCTGTGTGTCCAACCGGTTGGCCGTGGGAGGTCGCCTCATTGACGTGCGGACGCCGGCGGCCGCCTACGGAGAGCTGCTGGTGCCGCTGCACGGGAGCCACCAGGGGGACAACGCCTCGTGCGCCCTGGCCGCGGTGGAGGCGTTCTTCGGCAGCCCCCTGGACGAGGACCTGGTGGAGGAGGCGTTCGCCGGCGTGGGTGTACCCGGCCGCCTCGAGGTGATCGGCCGCCGCCCTCTGGTGGTGGTGGACGGGGCCCACAACGTGGCCGGGATGATCACCCTGGCCCGCTCCCTGATCGAGGAGTTCGCCGTCGACGGGGAGGCCCAAGCGGTCGTGGGGATGCTGACCGGGCGCGACCCGGTGGCCATGCTCGAGGCCCTGCTCACCGCCGGGGTGCGCTCGGTGGTGGCGTGCGCGCCCGAATCTCCACGCGCCCTGCCCGCCGAGGTGGTGGCCGAGGCGGCCCGGGGCCTGGGCATGGATGTGGTCATCGTCACCTCACCGGTCGAGGCGGTAGCCACCGCCCTCGATCGGGCCGGGGAGGACGACCGGGTGGTGGTGTGCGGGTCGCTCTACGTGGTGGCCGAGGCCAGACGCCTGCTGGTCCCCGACCGGCCCTGAGCCCAGTCGGGGCCCGGGGGTTCTGACATGGGTGGGGCGGTCGGCTAGCCTGCCTCGCTCGTGGAGCGAACACTGGTCATCTGCAAGCCCGACGCCGTTGAACGGGGTCTGACCGGCGAGGTCATCAGCCGGATCGAGCGTAGGGGACTCCGGCTGGTCGCCGCCGAGCTACGCACGATCACCGAGGACGTGGCCGCGGTGCACTACGCCGAGCACCAGGGCAAGCCCTTCTTCGACGACCTGGTGGTGTTCATCACCCGGTCACCGGTGATGGTGATGGTGGTGGAGGGTCCCGAGGGCGTCCACAAGGTGCTCCGGACGATGATGGGGGCCACCAATCCGATGGAGGCGGCACCTGGGACCATCCGTGGCGATCTGGCCATCGAGATGGGCGAAAACGTCATTCACGGCTCGGACTCGCCGGAATCGGCGGCCCGGGAGATCGATATCTTCTTTCCAGGCTTGAGCTGAGCGCAGCGGCGACGGGTGGGCGCCCTTGTGCGCACCCACTGATTCCCGTACCCTGAAGGGGAGAAGCCGCCTACCGTGGAGAGCGTGAACGGCGGATGCAAGGATCACCCAGGCGCTTGCGCGCAACGACGTTCCATTATTGACGGAGGAGTGCATCTCTGATGCGCGACAACAGTTTCTCGCTACTCGGCCGTGACATGGCAGTCGACCTCGGTACCGCAAACACCCTGGTGTACGTGCGCGGTCGGGGGATCGTGCTGAACGAGCCCTCGGTGGTGGCGGTCAACGTCAAGGACGGCCGTCCCCTGGCGGTGGGTGCCGAGGCCAAGCGGATGATCGGGCGTACGCCCAGCCACATCCAGGCCATCCGCCCGCTGAAGGACGGGGTCATCGCCGACTTCGAGATCTGCGAGAAGATGCTCCGCTACTTCATCCACCGGGTGCACCAGCGCCGGTTCGCCAAGCCGCGCATGGTGATCTGCGTGCCTTCGGGCATCACCGGAGTCGAGCAACGAGCGGTGATGGAGGCGGCCGAGTACGCCGGTGCCCGCAAGGCCTACATCATCGAGGAGCCGATGGCCGCGGCCATCGGAGCCGGCCTACCCGTCCACGAGCCCACCGGCAACATGGTGGTGGACATCGGGGGCGGGACCACCGAGGTGGCGGTGATCTCCCTCGGCGGGATCGTCACCAGCCAGTCCATCCGGATCGGTGGGGACGAATTGGACGAGGCGATCGTCTCCTTCGTCAAGAAGGAGTACAGCCTGGCCCTGGGCGAGCGCACGGCGGAGGAGATCAAGATCGCCCTGGGCTCCGCCTACGAGCTCGAAGAGGAGCTGCACGCGGAGATCCGTGGTCGCGACCTGGTGACCGGCCTGCCCAAGACGGTGGTCATCTCCACCCAGGAGATCCGCAAGGCGATCGACGAGCCGGTATCCGCCATCGTCGACGCGGTCAAGGTGACCCTGGACCGGACCCCGCCGGAGCTGGCCGCCGACATCATGGAGCAGGGCATCGTGCTGACCGGGGGCGGCGCCCTCCTGCACGGACTGGACAGTCGGCTCACCCAGGAGACCGGCATGCCCATCGTGGTGGCCCGTGATCCGCTGAACTGCGTGGCCATCGGAAGCGGGCAGTGTCTCGAGGAGTTCGAGGCCCTCAAGCAGGTCCTGATCACCTCCTCGGCTCGCTGAACGACCCGAGGGCTCAGTACTCGTGGCGTCGCCGCGGCGCTCCCGCCGCCCTCGCACCACGCTGCTCATCCTGGTGTTGGCCGCGGTGACCATCATCTCCCTCGACGCCCGTGGCGGGTTCCACCGCATCACCTCGGGGGTCAAGACGGTGGCCTCCGACGCCTTCGCTCCGGTGCGGTCGGGTATCGACGGCATCATCGAGCCGATCGGGAGCTTCCTGGCCGGATCGGTCCACTACGGGGCGGTGCGCCAGCAGAACCAGAAGCTCCAACAAGAGATCAACCAGTTGCGCCAGGCCCAGGCGTCCCAGCACGACATCGACCAGGCCATGAAGCAGCTCTCTGCGCTGCTCAATCTGACCTTCGTGGGCAATCTGCAGACGGTACCGGCCGAGGTGACCAACTACGGGACCAGCGACTTCGCCGCCACCATCGACATCAGCGTGGGTCGGAACAACGGGGTCCAGCTCGGGATGCCGGTGGTCGGAGCGGGCGGGCTGGTCGGCCAGGTGGTCCAGGCCAATCACAGCACCGCCACCGTGCGCCTGATCACCGACGGCCAGTCCTCGGTCGGGGTCCGCTTCGGGCCCGCTCCCGGTTCACTCGGCCTGCTGACCGGCCAGGGCTCAGGGAAACCGCTCGACGCCGACTTCGTCCAGTCGAACACCGCGTTGACCAACGGCGAGGTCTTCACCACCAGCGGTCTCCAGGGCGCGTTGTTCCCCCCGGGGCTCCCGGTGGCCCGGGTGGTGTCCCACCGGAACGGGACGGCCTCGTCCCAGGAGACGGTCGCCCTGCAGCCGTTGTCCGATCTGGCCCACCTCAGGTACGTGTCGGTGGTGCTGTGGGGCCCGTCGTAGTGAGCGGTATTCGATGACCGCCCGGGACGCGACCCGGGTGGGTCTGGTGGTCATCGTGTTCGTGGCCGTCCAGCAGACCCTGATGCTCGATCTCCGGGTGGGTGCCATCCATCCCGACATCATGATCCTCCTGCCGATCGTGGCCGGCATCGTGGGTGGTCCGGGCCGGGGTGCGTCGATGGGGTTCACCGCCGGCCTGATCTCCGATCTCTTCCTCCCGACGCCGTTCGGCCTGTCCGCCCTGATCGGAACGGTCATCGGATTCGGCGCGGGTGCAGCCACCCTCGCCCTCGATCGCACCGCCCAGTGGCTGCCCCCGGTGGCCGCCCTGGCCGGTAGCGCCGCCTACGAGCTGGCCTACGCCAGCCTCGGCTCGGTCTTGGGTCAGCCACAGATGCTCCATGTCCAGCTCCTCCGGATCGTGCTGGTGGTCTCCATCACCAACGCGGTGCTGGCCATTCCGGCCATGCGCCTGGTCAACTGGTCGCTGCCGGCCGCGTCCACGGAGGGAGTGCCCACGTCGGTGGCCTCCTCGGGTGTGCTGCGGTGATCCCCTGGTGCTCCGGTGGAGCGACCTCCCAGGTCATGGGGGTGGCCGGAGGGCGCCCCCTCCTGTCCGTCCCGGCTTGGGATACTGGACTGCCGTGAGCCGATCCCTGCGACACCCCTTTGGTGGCTCGCGCCACTATCTGCGGCCCGAGAAGGACAAGGGATCGCGCCAGAAGAAGGCCCGCCAACCCAAGATCCACCAGAACCGCTTTTCGGTGGAAGGGGTGCTCGACGCCCCGGACTCGACGGCCGCCCGCCCCGGCCTCCGACTGCGGATCGCCGGACTGGTCGTGCTCGTGCTCTTCGCTGTACTGGGCCTCCGGTTGTGGGCCCTGACCGTCCTGCAGGCCCCGGCGGCCGCCCACGCGGTGAGCGCCAACCAGATCCGTGCCGTCCCCATCGATCCCACCCGCGGACTGGTCCTCGACCGCTACGGGAATCCCCTGGTCGGCAACCAGGTGGTCGAGCAGATCACCCTGTCCCGCGTGGCCGCCACCCAGCACCCCGAGGTGGTGGGTCGCCTGGCCGCCCTGCTCGAGAAGACCACGACCCAGGTCAACGCGGCCATCACCAACCCGCGCTTCAGCCTGTACAAGCCGGTGCCGGTGATGTCCGGCACCAACGCCCAGATGCTGCCGTACATCCTCTACGTCAAGGAGCACCCGGCCGACTTCCCCGGAGTGTCCTCGGTGGCCACCACCGAACGGACCTACCCTCAAGGCGAGCTGCCCGGTCCGGCCTCGTCCGGCTACCCGGCGTCCCAGACCCTCGGCTACGTGGGCACCATCAACACGGCCGAGCTCAAGTCCCGAGCCTCCCAGGGCTACCAGGCCGGCGACTCCTTCGGGCAGTCCGGGCTCGAGTACCAGTACGAGTCCCAGCTCCGTGGCTCCCCGGGCAAGAGCGAGTTGGAGGTCGACGCCAAGGGCCAGGTGGTGGGGACCCTCAAGACCACCGCAGCCAAACCGGGCGACAACCTGGTCACCAACATCGACACCAACCTCCAGCAGGTGGCCGACAACGCCCTGGCCGCCCAGATCGGCAATCTGCGCAACACCTACGATCCCGCCTGTCTCAATGCTGCCGGCAAGAAGGCCGGCTGCTACCCGGCAGCCACCAATGGTGCCGTCATCGTGATGAATCCCCAGACCGGCGCGGTGTACGCCATGTCGTCGTATCCCTCCTACAACCCCGATGTATGGGTCGGCGGAATCTCCACCGCCAACTACAACGCGCTGAGTGCCAAGGGAAACAACCAGTTGCTCAATCTGGCCATCCAAGGGGTCTACACGCCGGGATCGACGTTCAAGCTGAACACCGCCACCGCCGCTCTCAACCTCGGCCTGTGGACCCCGGGCCAGTACTACGACGACACCGGCACCTTCACCATCCCCGGCTGCAAGTACCAGAGCACCACCTGCGTGTTCCACAACAGCGAGGGTGACGGTGGCTTCGGGGCCATCAACATCACCACCGCCCTGACCGTGTCCAGCGACGACTTCTTCTACAACCTCGGCGCCCAGTTCTATGGCCAGAGCGCCAAGTACGGGCAGACTCCGATCCAGGACCAGGCCAACAAGTACAGCCTGGGCGAGCTGACCGGCATCGACCTCCCCCAAGAATCGACCCTGTCCCGCGTCGACAGCCAGGCGGAGCGTCTGAAGCTCCACGCCGAGAGCCCGACCGGCTTTCCCAACACCACCTGGTACGCGGGGGACAACGTCGAGATGGCCTTCGGCCAGGGGGCCACGGTGATCACCCCGATCGAGCAGGCGGTGGCCTATTCGACATTCGCCAACGGCGGAACCCGGTATGCACCCCAGGTGGCGGCAGCTCTGGTCTTGCCCTCGGGCACCGTGGTGAAGAGGTTCGCTCCCCAGGTGACCGGCCACGTGAACCTCTCGCCGACGAACTACCAGGCCATGCTCACCGGGTTCGAGGGCGTGGTGAACTCCAAGGGGGGAACCGCGTTCGGCGTGCCTGGACTGGGTGCATTTCCGGGGGGCGTGGCCGGAAAGACCGGGACCGCCGACACCGTGCCGGGCAAGGAGCCCACGGCCTGGTTCGTGGGCTTCGGCCCCACTGCCACCGCGGCCCAGTACGTGGTGGTGTGCGTGATCGACCAGGCCGGCTTCGGAGCCACCGCCTCCGCCCCGGTGGTCGGCCAGATCTTCAACTACCTGGCCAACCATCCGGTGACCGCTCCGGGTATCCCCCCAGTTCAGAGCAACATCCTGCGGACGACGCCCATCCAGCTTCCGTCGTCCGCTCCGACCACCACCACCAAGCCGACCACCACCACGACCACCCCGTCGGGCGCCACCGGTTGACCCGGGGGCCGGCCCGTCGTTCCGGGGTCTTCGCACACAGGGCCTAGGATGACGCGGGAGATGAAGTCCCTCTGGCCCCGCGTGGAACCCCTTCTGGCCCAGGTCTCCAAGCCCGCCCGCTACATCGGCGGTGAGCTCGGCGCCCAGGTCACCGAGCACGACCCGAGTGCCGTGCCCTGGCTGCTGCTCTACCCGGACACCTACGAGATCGGCCTCCCCAACCAGGGCCTGCAGATCCTCTACGAGATCCTCAACGAGCGGGCCGACGCCGTGGCCGAGCGGGCCTACGCACCGTGGGTGGACATGGAGGCGGCCATGCGCTCGGCCGGACTGCCCCTGTTCTCGCTGGAGAACCACCTGCCCGCACGGGCCTTCGACGTCCTCGCCTTCAACCTCTCGGCCGAGTTGGTCTACACCAACGTGCTCAACCTGATCGACCTGGCCGACGTCCCACTTCACGGCTCGGACCGGACCGAGGCCGACCCGATCGTGATGGCCGGAGGCCACTGTGCCTTCAACCCGGAGCCGCTGGCCGACTTCGTCGACTGCTTCGTCCTGGGTGACGGTGAAGAGGCGGTGGGGGAGATCAACCAGGTGCTGGCCGCCCACGGGACCGGCCACCGGAGCGACGGAACCGACCCCTCGGATGACCCGGTGGCCCGCTGGTCGTCGCGGGCGACGGTCCTCCGGGCGCTGGCCCAGGTGGACGGGGTGTACGTCCCCTCGTGCTACGAGTCCCACTACGCCTCCGACGCCGACGGAGCCGCCCGTCTGGTGGCGACCACACCGCTCCATCCCGAGACGCCCGAGCGGGTGTCCAAGCGGACCATCGCCGACCTCGGCGAGTGGCCCTACCCCAAGGCGCAGCTGGTCCCGTTGATCGAGGTGGTCCACGACCGTCTCAACGTCGAACTGTTCCGCGGCTGCACCCGCGGGTGCCGGTTCTGCCAGGCCGGCATGATCACCCGTCCGGTCCGCGAGCGCCCGGCCGAGCAGGTGCACACCATGGTGACCAGCGGGCTGGCCCGCACCGGGTACGACGAGGTCGCACTGACCTCGCTCTCCAGCGCCGACTACTCGGGCATCGAGCAGACGGTCACGTCGATCATCGACGACCCGTCCTGTTCCGGCCAGGTCTCGGTCAGCCTCCCCAGCCTGCGCGTGGACGCCTTCACCGTGGGCACCGCCGCCCAGATCCAGCGGGTTCGGCGCACCGGGCTGACCTTCGCCCCCGAGGGCGGCACCTGGCGGATGCGCCAGGTGATCAACAAGCTGATCCGCGAAGAGGACCTCTATGCGGCGGTGGACGCCGCGTTCAGCCAGGGATGGAAGCGGGTCAAGCTCTACTTCCTGATCGGCCTGCCCACCGAGACGGACGAGGACACCCTGGGCATCGTCCAGTTGGCCAAACAGTGCGTGGCCATCGGCAAGCGCTACCACAAGGGGGTCACGGTCACCGCCTCGGTCGGCGGCTTCGTCCCCAAGGTCCAGACCCCGTTCCAGTGGTTCGGCCAGAACACCATCGAAGAGCTGACCCGCAAGGTCCATCTGCTCCGCGACGCCGCCCGTCCCGTTCGGGGCCTGACCATCCGGTGGCACGACCCCAAGGCCACCGCCGCCGAGGGAATCGTCAGCCGGGGCGACCGGCGGATGGGGGCGGTCATCGAGCAGGTCTGGAGGCGCGGTGGGACGTTCCAGGAGTGGTCGGAGTACTTCGATCTCGAGCTGTGGACGGATGCCCTGGCCGAGCAGGGGATGACCCTCGAGGACACCGTCTACCGGCACCGCACCGAGCACCAGCCGTTGCCCTGGGACCACCTCTCGGCCGGCCTCCATCGCGACTTCCTGTGGCAGGACTGGGTCGATGCGCTGGCCAACTACGGCCTGGAGGACTGCCGGTGGACCCCCTGTTACGACTGCGGTGCCTGCACCGGATTCGGCGTCGAGCACGTGGTGGCCTCGGCGGTCCCTCCGGCCGGCGGCAGCCAGGGGACCGGGCAGGATCTCTCAACCGGGGGCCAGGTACCGGTACGATTTCTGAGCACGGCGCCGTCCGGCGTCGGTCCGACCCCCAGGTCGGACGACAGAACAGCGGTCAGGGTCGGGGAGGGGAGAGGCTGAGATGCGAGTTCGCTTCCGCTTCACCAAGCTCGGCAAGATCCGTTTCACCAGCCAGCGGGACGTCGCCCGCATGTGGGAACGGGCGCTCCGTCGGGCGGCCATGCCCCTGGCCTACACCGAGGGATTCTCCCCTCGTCCGCAACTCAGCTTCGGCCTGGCCCTCCCCACCACTTGCGAGTCCCTGGCCGAGTATCTGGACGTGGTGCTCGACGACGACCGTCCCGAGACGGCGGACATCGTGGTGTCGGCGCTCCCGGCCCGGTTCACCGATCTGCTGCCTCCGGGCATCGAGGTGGAGGAGGCCGGACTGGTGGAGCGCCGGGGAGGCTCGCTGCAGCAACAGGTGACCTCGTGCTCGTGGACCATGCAGTTCTCCGGCGTGACGCCGGAGGAGCTCGAGAAGCAGGTGGCCTCGCTGCTCGCCGCCCCGTCCGTTCCCATCGTGAGGGAGCGCAAGGGTAGGCAGGAGCTGGACGATCTCCGACCGTCGGTACTCGCACTGTCGGTGACCGGCTCCGCCGAGCCGGTCGGCGGTGGACCCCGGACGGTCGGGCTGGTGGCCGAGCTGGCCACCCAGCCCCGTGGCGTCCGCCCCGTCGAGTTGGTCCGAGGGCTGATCGCCGCGTCCGGACCCTCAGTTGAACCGTCTTCAGGATCTTCATCAGCACCGTCTTCAGGAGCAATCGCCGTCGGAGGTGGCGGTGCAACAGGCGCCGCCTCGGGTGGCGGCACAGTGGGAATCCCGGTCCTCGACCGGGCATGTAGAACGCAACAGTGGATCGAGCGCGACGGCGAACGCCTGGAGCCCCTCGGACGTACCGAGGGCACATCCGGTGCCGGCCGCGCCACGCACGCCTTGGAGCGTGCGTCATGAACAGTTTCGAAAGGGAATTCGATGTCAGATGCAGCGACCGGGCGACCGGTGGGGGGTCCGGCGGAGTCGCCGGCCTCCTCGACCGTCGCCCACGATCAGAGCACCCCGGCCGGCCACAACGGCGCCTCCGCCTCTTCGGCGGGGAGCGACCCGTCGGCTGAGCCCACCACACCGGACTCGGGGGAACCCGGGACACGAAGCAGCGGAGGCGGGGGTACCGGAGGCGGAGGGCAGAATCGCAGGCGGCGCGGCTCGCGCGGGGGCA
>JADGOG010000165.1 GCA_017883065.1 Acidimicrobiales bacterium
GTCAAGCTCCGCATGTGGCCCCCCGAGGCCGGGGTCGCCACGCACTCGCTGGTGGTGGACAATCCTGAGTTGACCGTGCTGTCGAGGGAGGTCTTCCGCTCAACGGGGTTTCGGGGCATCGCCGACCTCGACTGGCGGTTCGATCGGCGCGACGAGCGCTACAAGCTGCTCGACTTCAATCCCCGTCTCGGATCCCAATTCTCCGTCTTCGAGACGGACACCGGGATCGATGTGGTGCGCGCAGCCCACCTCGACCTGACGGGGCGCCAGATCCCGCTGGGCCAGCCACTCATCGGTCGGTCCCTGACGGTGGAGCACCTAGACGTGGTCTCGCGCCTGTCCAGGAAGCACCGCTCCGAAGTCCCTGCTTCGGTGCCGGCCACGGGAGACCATGGCTCGCGCGCGCTGGCCTGGTTTGCCACCGACGACCCGCTGCCCTTCTTCGCCATGCTGGTGCGCGCGGCGGGGAGGTTCGCCGCCAGGCTCCGTCCTCGGCCGGGTGCCCCGTCACCATCCGAGGAGCAACCCGCCGCGCTGGCGGAGCCCGTGCTGCGACGCCGAAAGCGACTGCCGGCCGAGCGGGCGTCCTTCCGCGGCGAGTTCGGGATGCCGCTGTACCGGAACGGCCATGCCCTCGTGTTGAGCTCGGTGGTGACCAGCGTGATCGGCATGCTGTTCTGGGTGCTGGCCGCACGGCGGTCGTCGCCGTCGGTGGTGGGGCGCAACGTCGTGGCCATCAACGCGCTCACGTCCATCGGGGCCGTCGCCCAGCTGAACCTCCAGAGCGCATTGATCCGGTTCGTGCAGCCAGCCGGACGCCACACCCGCAGGCTGGTGGTGCGGATCTACCTGGTGAGCGCGGCGGTGGCGGTGGTGTTGGCGGGGGCGTTCCTCGTACTGCTCCCCCACATATCACCGCAGTTGACGTTCCTGCGCGACTCCCCAGGGATGGTGACGTGGTTCGTGGCCTCAGCTGCGATCTGGACGATCATGATCCTCGAGGACGGGGTGCTGACCGGGCTACGGAAGACCCCCTGGGTGCCCGTCGAGAACGCCGGTTTCTCGTTGCTCAAGGTAGGCATGATCGTACCGTTCGTGGCGTTGTTCCCCGTGGCCGGCATCTACTTGTCGTGGACGGTGGCGGCACTCGCCACGGTCGTCCCGACCAACATCTACCTCTTCGCCCGGGCCATCTCCCAACACCAGCGGCTGGCCGGCGACTCGGGCAACGTCTCCATCTCGGAGTTGCGCAGCTACGTCCCCTACGACTTCCTGGGCAACCTCTGGTGGCAGGGCCTGATACTCGTGCTGCCACTCATCGTCATCTCCGAGTCGGGTGCGGCCACCAGCGCATACTTCTCACTGGCGTGGTTGATAGCGAGCCTCCTGTACCTGGTCAGCCTGTCCATCGGGGACTCGCTCGTGGTGGAGCTGTCGATCGACGCCTCCGCCTTCGAGGCGCAATGCCGGCAGGTGATGGTCCACCTGTTGAAGCTGTTGGTGCCGGCGGTGGCGGTGCTGGTCCTGGCCGCCCCGTGGATCCTCCGGATCTTCGGCCCGTCCTACGTCGCCGGGACCGGCGCGCTCCGGCTCCTTGGACTGTCGGCGCTGCCGTTCATCGTTTCCGGAACGGCCGTGAGTGCGGCCCGCGGTCAGCGCCGGACCCGGCAGGCGATGATCGTGTTCGCCGGCCTGTTCGTGCTGGTCGTGCCGCTCGGCTTCGGCCTCGTGTCGGTGGCCGGTATCAACGGAATGGCATTGGCCGTCCTCATCGGGCAGTCGGCCTTGGCATCCATCCTGCTCTTGGCGAGGCACTGGTGGATGCGGGGCCCGGTCGTTCCGGGAGAGAGCCCGACGCCACTGGCGGCACCGTCGCCGTAGACCAGGCGTTCACCGCGGCAGGGCCGCTCCGAGGGGATGAGCGGCTACCCGGTCGGAACCGAACCTCGACGACGGCCGGGGTCGCGGGTGCTCAGTGCTGCCAGACCCTCACGTAGTCGACGTGCATGGCGGCCGGCGTGGTGTCCGGTGCGGTGATGGCCGACGACAGCGCCAGGTTGAGGATCAGGTACATGGGCGCCGAGGTGATCCCCGAGGTGTCCTTCCAGACCTGGGCACCGTCGTAGTAGAAGGTGAGCGACCCGGGCTCCCAGTCGGTGGCGAAGGTGTGCCAGCCGCCTGCGTAGTTCCCTGCCGCACAGGCGCCGGGCCCGCCGGCCGTGTTGTGGAAGTGGGCGCAGGCCTGGCCACCGAGTCCTTCGACAGTGTCGATCTCGCCGGTGGTAGGCCAACTCTGGCCGTCAGCCCAAAAGGCCGGCCAGTCGGCAATGCTCCCGGCGGCGGGAAGCCAGATCCGGGCCTCCATGTAGCCGTAGGTGAAGTTGAACTTCCCATCGGTGGTCACCATGCCCGAGGCGTAGGGCCGGGTCACCCCGCCGCAGACCTCGGTGCGCGTCACGGCCGAGAGGTCGAGCGCTCCGTTGGTCACGCCTACCTGCGAAGGGTCGTAGCACTGCTCTTCGGAGCTGCTGACGCCCGTGGTGATACCGGAGCCGAACCAGCCGGTAGACCACTGCGACGTGTCGAGCGATGAGCCGCTGAACTCAGAGTCGAAGGCCATGTTCCACGGACCGGCGACTTGGCCGACAGGCTGGGCTACGCCTGGTGGCGCTGTCGTCGTGGTGACCGGGACCGTGGTCGTGGTCGTCGGCGGGACCGCTGTCGTGGTCGTGGGCGGGACCGTGGTCGTCGCCGGGACCGTGGTCGTGGTCGGCCGTGGCGCCCTCGTCTTCGTCGCCTTCCGGCGGGGGCGATTCGCGGCCAGGAGCACGGACTGCATCCCACGGGGGGCCACGGTCCGGCTGACGTGCTTCACCGTGCCGAGCCCAGCAGCAGGGCCCGCGGTGGGCACCAGCAGGGCGACGACGCCACCCACCAACACCACGGTGGCGACGACTGCGGCACCGACCACCCGTCGTGACCGGTGGCCCCTCGCCAGCCGCCGCGACTCCGACTGATTACTCACTCTTATCCCTGCCCGGGCGCGTTTCACAGAACTCCACATCTAGGTTATCGGCCTCTGATGCGGCTCACTGTAGCCCTGTCTTCCCCGGAGTTTGCATCGGGGGGGGTAGGTGAACGTCCCGCGGGATCATGGCGGCAGGTGAACCCCGCCCACCGGTCATCGCCGGGGAGAGGTCGGCTGTGGAGAGATCAGGAGGCGGCGTGGGGGCTGGCCGCCGGTGGGTGCTGCCATACCTCGATCGATCGGATCTTCAGGCTCTGGGGGAACACGAGCGTTGTCTTGGAGCCGGGGTCCCAGGCCACGGCGAGACTGGCGAGCAGGTACTGCGGTGTCGTGATGGAGACGGCGAAGTGCGCCCGAAGGGTGCCGTCCACGTACCACGAGATCGATCCCGGTTCCCAGTCCACTCCGTAGGTGTGGAACTCCTTGGAGTAGGTGGGTACAGCGACAGATGCCTGCACCCGGCCGGATTGGCCGAAGTGGACGAACAAGTCGACCGCATCCCGTTGTGCCCAATTCTCCATGGCGTCGATCTCGGGGGGCCAGCCTCCGGCCGCGGGAAGGGTCCAGAATGCCGACCACATGTTGCGCCCGCTGGGCAGCTTGGCCACGATCTGCGCATAGCCGTACGTGAAGCTGAACTTGCCGTACGACGAGACCATCCCCGACACGTACTGCTTTCCGTGGGTCAGCTTCGGCATGGCGGTCAGGGACAGCGTGCCGTTGTCCACCGTGACCTGCGAGGCCTCGTACCACTCCGATTCTGGCTGGGCCCGGTTGGTGCAGTCCCAGTAGTAGCAGGTCGACCAGTGACTGGCGTCGAGGGAGTCCCCGGTGAAGTGATCGGAGAACACGCTCTTCCACTTGCCACCGGGACCGTACGGAACGTTCATGGTGCTCGTACGGGGAACCGCCACGCGGCCCGGCCCTCCCGAGCTCACGTTGAAGGCCGCGTATGCGCTGAACAGCGAGAGAGCGACGATCGCCGCAGCCAGTGCCAAGCGGCCTGGTTTCCGCGTCATCACCGTTGTGCCTGTCGTCGGGAATCACCGGCAGCCGCCCATCGGCGTACACGCCACACCTTCGTTCTCCACCGCTCCCGATTCGGGGCGATCGGGGCACCTCTGCCCTGCAGCCAATCCCGCACCGTGTCGGTGGTGGTGAAGTCCCGCACCGTCAGGCGCGCCAGCGAGAACGGGTCATCGGCAATCGAGCTGAACGCGTTCCGCACGGCGCAAGCCGAGGTGTACCCGGCCGCCCGCACCTGGTCGCGCACGGCCACGCTGTAGGAGCCATGCGGGTAGGCGAAGCTGGTGACGGGATGCCTCAGCACCTCTTCCAGGATCGCCTTTGGCCGCCCGATCTCGTCGAGGGCCACGGACCTCGGGGCCACGTCGATATGGAAGTGGTGGTGGGAGTGGGCACCGATCTCCACCCCCAGTACTTCGAGCGGGGCGAGCTGTTCGGCGGTCAGCATGGGAGCGATCGGCATCCCGACCGTGGGCGACCCGACCAGGGGACCCGTGGTCACGTACAGGGTGGACACGATCCCTCGCGCCGCCATCTGATCAGCGGCCGGGACGAAGTCGGCGTAGCCGTCGTCGAAGGTCACCATCACAGGACGCTCGGGGAGCTCCCGGCGACCTGCGACGGCGGCAACGAAGTCCGTCACGGTGAGCGGGGTACGACCTTCGTCCAACAGGCAGTCGAGGTGCTCACCGAACCGGGCCGGCGTCACCGACCAGGTGGCCAGGTCCGGACCGGGACGGTCGGTCACTGAGTGGAACGAGAGGATGGGGATGGGTACGGCCGATCGCTCGGCGGGCATCGCTACGCCTCCCGTTCGGACGCAACATGACAACGCTCCGGTGCGTGGAACACCGAGCACCGGTACCTCATGCGCGGAGCTCACGGAGCGTCACGGCAATCGTGCACAGGACGGCAACCACCGCCAACGCGTGTAGCCCTGTCATCACGTGAAGGACCGACAGGACCACGGCCACGAGTGTGGTGAGGCTGAGGCTCAGAGCCACGATGAGGACCGCCCGTTCCAGTCGGTCCGCACTCTCGAGCAGCCACACGATGGACGCACCGGGCGCCCAGGCAGCCACCGCCACCACCAGCACGGCTCGCACCGGCACCGGGGATTGGAGGGCGACCACGGCCGCCGCCGCCCACGCGACCACCACAGGTAGGCCCCCGCGAAGGCCGGCCATCGCCCTCATTGGGTCGCCCGCAGCGTCAGGACGAGCACGCCTCCCTGCGACAGCACCGTCTTGAACTCGGGCGAGGCGAGAACGTCACGCTCGAGGCCCCGGTACCGACCGGGCGGCAGGATCCCGGTCATCTCGACCTGGGCCGATTCGGTGGGGCTGAAGATGAGGTAGGCGTGGGGATAGGGCTCCATCAGATGCA
>JADGOG010000009.1 GCA_017883065.1 Acidimicrobiales bacterium
CCGGGAGGCCAGCCACTCGGCCGGGGACCGGTGACCGGTGAGCACATGGCGGTTGCACTCGGCTGCCCGGGTGGCCGCCAGTGTCTTGCCCGCCCCACCCAGACGCTCGGCCCGGGTGAACACGGTGACCAGGTGCTCGGCGTCGGCCCCGGAGTAGAGCCCGGGGTCGAAGGCGTGGACGAAGGAGGCCACCACCTCGACGGCGGCGGACAGCTCGGCGGGTGTGGCGGGCGTGGCGGCATCGGTCGGGGAGGTGGCCCCGCTCGCCGGGCTGTTCGTGTCGGTGTCCGTCGCCGAAGTCACGTACCGATCACATCACACCGCTGTAACAACCCATCGGGGACGGCAGACCAGCTGGAGAGATGGTCGAGCAACCGAACCGGGTGGCACCAACGGCCCCGAGATCGCCGGCCTATGGTTGACCGGTGACGGATCGCACGCCGGAGTACGTGGCTCCCAACGCAGCATGGTGGGAGTCCCGGAGGGACGACCAGCTCGGCCTAGCCAAGCGACACTGGTCCTCGCCCGAACCCATCTGGGGCGTGTTCGGAATCCCCGAGTCGCTGGTGGGGCTGCTGCCTGTGGACCTGGAGGGTGCCGCCGTGGCCGAGCTCGGGTGCGGCACCGCCTACGTGTCGGCCTGGCTGGCGCGACGCGGGGCGCGTCCAGTGGCCGTCGACCCGACACCGGGCCAGCTCCGGATCGCGGCGGCGTGCCAGGCTGAGTTCGGCCTCTCGTTCCCTCTGGTGCGTGCCGTCGGGGAGCAGGCGCCACTGGCGTCGGCGTCGTTCGACCTGGTGATCAGCGAGTACGGCGCCGCCATCTGGGCCGACCCCTACCGGTGGATCCCCGAAGCCGCCCGCCTGCTGCGTCCCGGGGGCCAGCTGATCTTCCTGGGCAACAGCACGCTGCTCATGCTGTGCATGCCCGACCTCGATGGCATCCCCGCCGAGGACCGGATGGTGCGTGACCACTTCGGCATGCACCGCTTCGAGTGGCCCGACGACCCCACCGTCGAGTTCCACCTCGGCCACGGTGACTGGATCCGGTTGTTCCGGTCCAACGGGCTCGCGGTCGAGGACCTGATCGAGCTGCGGCCACCCGACGCCGGCGAGGCCACCTACCCCTCGTGCACCTTCGTCACCCCGCAGTGGGCCCGACGGTGGCCATGCGAAGAGGCCTGGGTGCTCCGACGCCGCTAGGTGGTCGGCGACGATCTGGCGCTAGTCGACCACCACCTCGGTGGTGATGCCGGGATCACCGGCGTGGCGGGCCACTCGCAGGTCGTAGGGGCCCGGCCGGACCACCATGGCGTGCGCGTCCAGGTCCCGTTCGGCCAGCGATTCCGTTCGGACGGGGATGGCCAGGCCCGCCCGGCCCCCTGGCTCGACGCCCACCCGCCCGAACCCGACCAGCCGGAAGGGCCGGTCCGAACCGCGACGACGGGCGTAGACCTGCACCAGGTCCGATCCCGCCCGACCGCCGGTGTTGGCCACCGTGGCGTGCACGACAATGCCTCCGCCGGATGTCTCGGCGCGGGCTTCTTCCAGGGCGAAGGTCGTGTACCCGAGGCCGAACCCGAATGGATAGGCGGGGACCGTGCCCGCACGCTCCAGGTACCAGTAGCCGTGCCAGGCGTCGTAGGTGAACTCGTTCGCTCGGGCGTCGAACTGTGGGAGGTCCGAATCGTCGTTCGGAACGGAGAACGGAAGCCGGCCACAGGCCTCTGCCTGACCGAACAGGACGTCGGCCACCCCGTGCCCCCCCTCCATGCCCGAGTACCACGACTGCACGACGGCCGGGACCGTGCGGTCCCACTCGGACATCACCACGGCGCTACCGGCCACCAGCACCACCACGGTGCGGGGGTTGGCCGCCGACACCGCGGCGATCAGGGCCACGTCCTCGTCGTGGAGCCGGAGTGAGGAGCGGTCACCGCCTGCGGCGAACCCGCCGGCCTCGCCGCGGGCCACGACGTGCGGAGGAGGCTCGATCAACCGCTCGGTGGCGACCTGCGCGGTGAACGCCTCGACCAGCTCCGGGTCGTCGTCACCCGGAAACAGGTCCATCAGGTGGTCCGTGGCGAACTCCCCGATGTACTCGCCCTCGTCGAGCCGGGTGTAGCCGACCACCACCACGGCCACCTCTGCCTCGCCCGCCACCACAGCCGCCTCAGCCGGATCGGTGCCATCGTCGTTGCTGACCACCGCGCCCGGTGCGGCGGCCCGGATCCCGTCGAGCAGGGTGACCACCTCGGGTGCCCACACATCGCTCGAACCACCGTCGCCCAGGTTGACCCGGTCGGCCAGCCTCCCGAGCACGGCCACCGATCCGGTGGACCTCGGGTCCAGCGGCAGGAGCGGACCAGCGTCCACCGGCTCGTTCCTGAGGAGGACCACCGACTTGGCCGCCACCTCGCGGGCCAGCTCCCGGTGCTCGGCACAGGCCAGCACTTCCCGGCCCGGGACGGGTCGGGCCAGGATCTCCTCGAAGCGCAGGCAGGTGGCGATCACCCGCTCCACGGCGCGGTCGACGTCCTCCCAGGCCAGGTCGCCCTTCTCGAGGGCGTCGGGGAGTCGACCGGCACGGATCATCCGGTACGGCATCTCCACATCGAGGCCGGCGTGCACCGATCGAGCGGCGTCACGCAGGCCGAAGATCCAGTCGCTGATCACGAAGCCGTCGAACCCCCACTCGTCACGCAGGACGTCGGTAAGCAGGGCCCGACTGTCCCCGCACCACTCTCCGTTGACGCTGTTGTAGGCGCTCATCACCACGGCCACGCCCTCGTCCACGATCCTCTTGAACTGGGGCAGATACACCTCGTGGAGGGCGGCCTCGTCGACAGCGATGTCGACCTGGAACCGGGCATTCTCCATCGAGTTGCACGCGAAGTGCTTGACGCATGCCATGCCGTGGGCCTGGACGCCGCGGGCCAGCGCGGCACCCATCTCCCCCACGTGATGGGGATCCTCCCCGTAGGTCTCCTGGGCCCGGCCCCATGCCGGGTGGCGCAACACGTTGACGCAGACACCTCCGTACAGGTCGGCGCCGACCGCCCGCAGCTCGCGACCGATGGCGTCGCCGATGCGCTCTTCGAGCTTGGGATCCCAGGTCGCACCCCGCGCCATGCTCACCGGGAAACAGGTGGCCTGGTCGACCACGATCCCTCTCGGGCCATCGGAGAAGGCGAAGCCGGGGACGCCGAGCCGTGCCACCTTGGCAGCCCGGAACGGGCTCTTGTGGTAGCCCGACTCCCCCAGATAGGTGAGCCCGGCCCAGAAAGGGGCGTCCCCGTCAAGACACCAGAGCTTCTCGTCGTCGGTCATCTCCTCCACGATCGAGCGGACCCGGTCGATGGCCCGTCCGCTGTTCGTCTCGTCCCCCGGGGTGGTCATGGGGCCATTGTGCCAGTCGGCTGCGGGTGGAGGGTTCCGAACGGGCCGGTGCCCTACCGCCGGTCGATGGGCTGAGCTAGCCGGTGAACGGGAAACCGGTGGAGGAGACGATCCCCGGGGAGCCGGAGGGACCACTGTCCTCTTCGACGTTGACCGGGGTCGACGAGGTGACCACGAGGGCGGAGATCCCGCCGACCTGCTTGGGGCCGAGCACAACCACCGAGTTGGGACCGACGGTGAAGGCCATCGCCGCACGGGTGCCATCCGGCGCGGCCACGGTGACCCGGGCGGGGATACCTCCCGGATTGGCCACGGCCAGGCTGTCCACGGTGGCGCCGGGGGTCCCGGGGGCGTGCAGGACACCCGGCCCCGGGACGAGCCAGCGGCTGGCCAGGGTCACCGTGCCTGCCGACCCGCCCCACAGCGGCGGGGTGGCGGCGGCCGCCGCTTGGACCGTCCGGCCCACCATGATGGGCGTCGGCGACGTGACCACCACCGAGTAGGGGACCTGCCTGGGCAGACCGGTCGCCGCCGAGGCGTTGAACACCGATGTGGACAGAGGCGGGATGGTCATCTGACGAGGCACCACCGACCCCGAGGAGAGGCCCAGCGCGATCGATGCGGTCACCGTGGCCGTGCTGGGATTGGCCAAGGTGAAGCCGACCGTCGCACCGTTCACGACGGTGGTCTGGGCGAACCGCCAGGTGGACGAGAGGACCGGGGCGCCCAGCTGGAGGGACAGGCCGCTGGTGGCCCCGGACGACCACTGCTGGAACTCGTTGCTGACCAGGACCCCCGACTGCGCCGTCACGAACGTGGCGATGGCCGATGCGTTCTGGACGAAGTCGCCCACGTTCTCCACCAACTCGCGTCCCGGTGGCACCACCAACCCCTGGTACGTCTGGGGCGTCACCTTGCCGGTGCTGGTCAGGAACGAGACGTTGACCACCGCCTCGGTGGCCGCCGGATTGTAGAGGGTGAGTGCAAGCGCGTTGCCGGAAGTGGTGGACCCACCGGCGAACGACCACTGTGTCGAGGTCCGGGAGGCGCACGGTGCCGTCGACCATCCACCGCCACCGGACACCACCTGGCTGGCCACTACGCCACCACCGTCGAAGACGAAGGTGGAGGCATTGTTTCCGGCGGGCAGACCCCGGGCCGGGTTGAGCGCCACACCCCCGTTGGCGGGCACGGTCACCGAACGGCGCTGGGTGGGTGCCGCTCCGGAGCCGGGGGCCGTCCCGACCGCGGTCATCACACCGGTGACCGGCCTGGCCGTCGAGTTGGTCAGGTAGATGGTGTCGATGGCCGCCGTCCCCGCCCCGGTCGAGCAGAACGCCGAGGAGGAGTACGCACCGACCGGCGGGATCGGGACCCCGTCGAAGGAGCCGGGAACCGGCGCGGCGGCCGGTGGGGCGAACACCGCGGCGATCACCGCGACGGCCACCGCCACGCCCACCACGGTCGCCACCGCCGCCCACCGACCCTCGACGGGTCGCAGGGCGGCACGACGGGCGAGTCGGGCCCGAAGCAGGGACGAGCTGTGACCGGTGGCCGGAGGCGACGCATCGTCGTGGTCGACGACCGGTGGCATGGCGTCACTCATGACGGGTCCTCACCGGACACCGGAGTCGTGTCGTCCGCCTGCGGAGTGGCACGGCGGCGGCGGAGCCGCACCGCCCCCGTACTGCCCCCCAGGCGGCGTCCGAGGAGCACGATGACGGCCAGCCCCCAGGCAACGATGGAGCCCGCCAGGGCCAGCGGGGTGAGCACACCCCCGTGGAAGCGCAGCGTGCCTTGGCCGGGTGCAGTGACCGCGTAGCTCCCCGCCCATCCGAAGGACGGGGTACGCACGGCCGTGGTGCCGCTCGGCCCCACCAGGGTCCACCTGCCGGCAGGGGCCAGTGCGGTGAGGACCGTGCCGGGCCGGAGCGGGCCGCGGTAGGAGCGGGAGGTGGGAGATCCGGGCAGCACCGGAACGGCGCCGGGCACGATGCTCACCCCGGGCGATCCGGCCAGGGCGGCCGGGTCCGAGGTGCTGTTGGCCACCGTGGCGCGGCCCACCACCGCTGCCCGCTCGGGGATCCAGGCAGTGTTGGCGTAGACGGTGATCCCGGTGCCCGACACCACCGGGTTCAAGTCGAGCTGCGAGGCGAGGGCGGGAGCCAGGTCGGAGGGGACAGGATACTGCTCGGGACTCTGCTCACCGCTGATCTCGGGGGCGAGCGAGGTCAACAGGACCACGTAGCGCACACCGGCCGGTGCCAGCATCCGTCCCAGCTGGTTGGTTCCGTCGCTGCGTGCCAGGTTGACCGCCGTCGCCAGTCCCGACGTCGGCCCGGGACTCGCCGCGCTCCACAACCACCGGGCGTCGGGAGGGCCGTCCTCCGAGGTGGCGTAGGCCAGGCCGTTCCCCGCGCTCCACGATCCCTGGTTGAGTGACCGCCCGTCCCCCAACCACAGCACCCGGAAGGAGCCGTCGGCCGCCTTGGCGTGCATCCAGGCCACCGACTGGCTGAAGTCGTTGATCGGGAGCTCCCAGCGACCCGGGAGGGCGGAGACCAGGGTGGGGAGCGAGGCCAGGACGACCAGACCGGTGGCCACCACCACGACCAGTTGGCGCCACCCGAACTCGGCCGCCCGCAGATCCTCCTCGAAGGCGGCGATGCCCAGACCGATGAGTCCGGCCACGCCCACCGCCGCCGGAGCCAGCAGGACGAGCGGGTCGACGGCGAGATTGCCCGTCCAACCCCGTCCCATCACCCACGCCACCACCCAGAAGACCAGCGCGATCGACCAGAACCGGACAGCCCAGCGGAAGCGCTCCTCCCGGGCCAGGAGCAGTGGCACCAGGGCGGCGGCGGCGAACCCCCAGGCCAACGGCGAGGCGCCAATGGGGCCGACCGAGAACCTCAGCAGCGATCCCCACGACGCCGCATCCGACGCGGGCACCGGCACCCCGAAGACGGCCACCGCTCCCCGACCGGCCCACACCACGCCGATCACCCACGGAAGGCAGATCAGCGCGGCCACCACCGTGGCGCGGAGGGCCAGGGTCAAGGCGCGTCGGGTGGACCGCCAGTCCCCGCCGATGCACGAGGACGCCACGAGGGCGAGGGCGGCGGCCACCACCACGATGGCCAGCGCCGGCTCGAACGAGATGAGCACGGCCTCGATCAGGCCGAGCGCCACCACGGTACGGAACGTGTCATGCCGCCCGGTCCACGCCGCGATCCGGTGCCGCACCGACGACGGGGCCCCGGGGGCGCTGCTGATGGCCGCTGTGCCCGCCGTCGGCGGCGACACCGACGGAGACCGAGACGGGAGTGCGTACGGAGCGGTCCGGGTGGCCCGGAACAGGCGGGCCAGGATCCAGGGTGCGCCGGCGTAGGCGACCAACGCCCCCCATCGACCGAGGGCCAGGGCGTTGTAGGGAAGCGCCATGGCCAGATAGGCGAGGCCGGTGACCAGCGCGGCGCGCTGCGAGCCGAACGGCCGCAGGAGCCGCACCGCTCCCCAGGCGCCGAGTGGCAGGCAGGCGAAGATCAGGACCTTCTGGGCCAGGCCCATCGCCCCCAACAGCACGGTCCCGACCAGCCCGACCAGAGCAAGTGCCGGGGTGGCCGGTGCGGTGCTCCCGACCCCGGAGGGCTGCCAGCCGGCGGCGAACTGGGAGAACGTGGCGCTCCAGTTGGGGAATGGGGTGAACTGGCCGATGGCGGGCAGACGGCCGCTCATGACCCCCCGGGAGCCCAGGACCAAGAGCAGCCCGGCGATGATCCAGGTCGTGGCCCGGGTCCGTCCGCTGACCCGGCCACGGGCCTCGCCCGGGGCGGATCTGTCCCCGGCGCCCCCCGGTCGGGTGGGGGCGGCGTCGCCCCCGGTCGCTCCGCCGTGTGCCGCCTGTGCGCCTTCGTCGACAGCGGCAAGCTCGTCGGCGTGGGCGCCGTGGAAGCCGTGCTGGAAGACGCGGCGCACATAGGCGGACAGGCGGGCACTCCCGCCCACCTGGAGCAGTCGGATCTCCTTGTCGCTCAGGCGGCGGTGCGCCTTGAGTTCCTTGCGCTGACGGCGGGTCTCCGAGAGACGGCCGAGGTTCCAGCGCCACGCCCGAAGCACCGCCCGGGCCCGTGTCCGGTTTCCGGCCAGCTCGGCCACCGTGACCTCGCAGATGGCCAGGATGAGCACCTGGGGCACCACCCGGATCAGGTGGAAGGTCCCGTAGCACTTGAACACGGCCAGCAACTCGTGGCGTCGTTGGAGTTCCTGGAGGGTGACCGGGTGATCGTTCGGGCCGCCCCCCTCGCCACCGGTTCCCGGTCCGACCAGGGCCGGATCGAGGGGGCGCGCGCCGGCGGCAAGCTCCTCGAGGTGGCGGACCCGAGCGTCGGGGGCCACGATGATCCTGGCCCCGACCACCTGGGCCCGCCAGCACAGGTCGAGGTCCTCCCCCATGGCCGCGATGGCGGGGTCGAAGCCACCCAACTCGTCGAACAGGTCGGCCCGGACGAGGGTCGTCCCGCCGGGTGCCACGAACACGTCCCGCACCGCGTCGTGCTGGCCATGGTCGATCTCGTTGACCTGGATGCGCTCGACCACCGAGCCGCCCTTGTCGACCACCATCCCCACGTGGATCAGGCGCTCGGGGTCGTCCCAGCTGACCACCTTCGGCGAGACGATGCCGGCGTTCGAACGGAACGCCTCTTCCACCATCAGATGGACGGCGTCGGGGAACAGGGCCACATCGTCGTGGCACAAGAGGTAGTAGGCGGCGCCGTCCACCATGGAGCCCACCTCGTTGATCGTGGCCCCGTAGCCGAGGTTCTTCTCGAACCGCCGGACGTAGGCGGTGGGAAGCACCGACGCCACCCGCACGGTGAGGTCCTCGGCACTTCCTGCGTCGAGGACCAGGACCGACAGCTCCGCATAGTCCTGTGAAGCGAGTGAAGCCAGCGTCTCTTCAAACCACGGACCGGGATCGTGGGCGACGACGACGGCGACGACCGGCGGTGCCAGTGTGTCCATCAGGGGTCAGAGGCTATCGGGCCGGAGACGCTCCGCGGTGTCTTCCCAGGTGACAACGGGTGCGGTTCCGGGTGGCGATGGGTGCTTGCAAAAGTTTATCACGACGTATACACTTGTACTCACAGAGGAACACCGAGTGGGCGTACGAGCACCGGTCAGCCGGTCGAAGACGAGTAGCCGCACAGACGTCAGGAGAGCACCATGCCAACCATCAAGATGCCAGAGATCAAGAGGCCGGATCTCAAGATGCCCGAGATCAACACGGATATCGCCAAGGCAGCCAAGGACGTGGCCAACGTGGCCAAGGACGCCACCTATGTGGTGATCGGGGCCGGCGTGCTCGGCTACCAGCAGGCCCAGGTCCAGCGTCAGGAGCTGCTGAAGCGCCTGTCCGACCCCAGGGCCGACCTCGGGAGCCGGGTCGCATCCATGCGCACCGACCTCAGTGGCGCCCTCCACAACATGGACACCACCGTCGAGAGTCTCATGGAGCGGTTCGAGGAGATCGTCCAGCGTCTTGAGACTGCGGTCGCACCGCTGGAGGACCGTCTGCCCACCCAGGCCCGTGACCTGGCCAAGCAGGCCCACGTCCAGGCCAAGGGTGCACGGACTCAGATCCGCAACAGGATCCCGACCGCCAGCGCCTGAGGATCGGGTGCCACCAGGTGGCGGCACCACCCCACCGGTCGCCGGTCGACCCTTCGAGAACGGTCCGCCCATGGCGGGCCGTTCTTCGCGTCCGGGGGCGGACCTGACCGACACCGACACCGACACCGACGCCTACACCGACGCCGGGACCGGACACTTCACTGGGACCGAGCCTCAGTCGGCGTGCTCCTGCCAGTAGGCGAGTACGTCGGCCAGGGTCTGCTCCAACGGGATCTCCGGCTTCCACCCGGTGTCCTCCATCAGACGGCCCGGGTCCCCCCGCAGTACGGGCACCTCCACCGGACGCACCAGATCCGGATCGATCTCGAACGCCAGTGACGTGCCGGCCAGGCCGAGCAACCCGTCGGCGATCTCACGGATGGACACGTCCCGGCCCGAGCAGACGTTGTAGACAGAGCCGGCCTCGCCCTTCTCGATGAGTAAGCGGTAGGCCCGGACCACGTCGCGGACGTCGGTGAAGTCACGTCGCGCCGAGAGATTGCCCACCGGAATGGTCGACGCCCCCCGCCGGTTGGCCTCCACGATGCGCTTGGCCAGCGCGGGCACCGCGAAGTTCGGGCTCTGACCCGGTCCGATGTGGTTGAAGGGGCGGACGGTGATCACGTGCTGCCCGTGGCCGAGGTTGGCCTGGGCCACCAGCGCTTCTGCAGCCAGCTTGCTCGCCGCATACGGGGTGAGCGGCGCGGTGGAGGACTCCTCGGTCAACGGCAGCCGGGACGGGTCGGTGACCGCCCCGTAGACCTCGGCCGAACTGGTGACCAGCACCTTCGGATCGCTCCCGCACTGTCGGGCCGCGGCCAGCAGGGCGCCGGTGCCGATGACGTTGACCTCGAGTACCCGGAGCGGCTCGTCCCACGACTGACCGACGTGGGTCAGGGCAGCGAGGTGGTAGATGGCGTCGGGTGCCGCCTCCGCGACCGCGGCCAGCAGGGCGGTGGGGTCGGTGACGTCGACCTCCCTGTCGATGACGACCACGTGGTCGCCGAGTTCACGGAGATGGTCGGCCAGCCAGTGGCCGACGAAGCCGCGACCACCGGTGATGAGGGAGCGCACGACGGGTCACCCTACTGGCTGACCGCCGCGGTCAGCATCCCCGGCCGCGAATGGCCGTCCGGCCGCGAACCGGTAGGCCTCGACATGTCGCGCCGCACAGGCCTCCCAGGTCGATGCCGCCACGATCTCGAACCCACGGTTGCGCCGGTACTCGGCGGTGCCCGACGGGGTCGAGCCGGCCAAGGCGGCGTCGAGGGCGTCGGCCAGGTCCCCGCCGTCCCCCGGGCGGACCAGCACGGCGGCGTCACCAGCCACCTCCTCCATCGCCGTGCCCGCGGTGGTGATGAGCGGCGTGCCACAGGCCAGGGCCTCGAGGGCGGGCAGACCGAACCCCTCGTAGAGGGCCGGGTAGACCGCGGCGGTGGCCGAGCGCAGGAGGGCGGGCACAGCGGCGTCGGGCAGATAGCCGGTCCGGACGATCCGGTCCGCCATCCCCGAGGCCACCACCGACCGGTCCACCTCGTCAGCCCCCCATCCCGCCCCACCGGCCAGCACCAGCAGTGCCTCGGGATGCCGCCGGGCGATCCGGGCGAAGGCACCGACCAAGGTGGGCACGTCCTTGCGGGGCTCGAGCGTCCCGATGAACACCAGGCTGGGCCGGTCGACCAGCCGGGGATCGATGGCGGCCACCGTCCGGTCGTCGGTCCCGGGGGAGCCCTCGTCCGGGCCGAAGCGTGCGGTGTCCACGCCGTGGTGGGCCACGAAGACCTCCGCATCCACCCGGCACCACCGGGCCAACTCATCGGCGGTGACCTGGCTCGGGCAGACCACGGCGGCGGCCCGCCGGGCGGCCACGGTGATCGCCCGCTTGAACACCAGGACCTTGGACCGCTCGTGCCACGCGGGCGCCTCGAAGAAGCTGAGATCGTGGATGGTGACCACGGCCGGGACCCTCGAACGCTCGGGCATCGTGTAGTGGGGACCGTGGTGCACCTCCGCTCTCCGGTTCGAGAGCAGCCGGGGAAGTCGAGCCTGCTCCCAGGCCAAACGGAGCAGCCGCAGGTCGGGTGCCACCGCTGCCACTTCGACGCCGGGCGCGATGGATCGCCATCGGGGCCCGTCGGAGCGGCGGGCGAACACGACCAGGTCGGTGTCGGTCCTGTGGGCCAGCTGCGAGGCCAACTGCAAGGTGTAGTGGCCCGCGCCCCCCGGATCGGCGGGTACGGCGGTGGCGTCGAAGGAGAGTCGCAGGGGACCGTCAGCCACCGGGCCTCCCCGCACCGCTCCCGCTGGCCTCGTGCCAGACCTCGACGTGGCGCCGCACGATCGACGACCAGGTGAGTTCGGCCGACCGCACCTGTCCTGCCGCCCGCAGCCGGGCCCGCTCGACCTCATCGGTGGCCACCCGGAGCAGGCCGTCGGCGATCGAGTCGACCCGGTGGGGATCGACCTCGAAGGCAGCTCCGGCCGTGCTCGGGAGCGGGCTCGCCACCACCGGCGTGTCGAAGGCCATCGCCTCCACGGGAGGGAGGCCGAACCCCTCGATGAGGGGGACGTAGGCCAGCAGACGGGTGCTGGCGTAGAGCGCCGACAGCTCGGTGGGGGTGATCAGGCCGGTGAGCACCACCCCGGTCTCCGGTCGGATCCGTTCGCCCCACCCCGACGGCCCGACCAGCACCAGTGGCCAGGGCTCGGGGAGCGTGGCCCGGATCTGCTCGTACGCCTCGATCAGCCGGGTCAGGTTCTTGCGGGGCTCGAGTGTGCCCACACTCAACAGGAACGGACCGTGCACCCCCACCCGGGCCAGCAGGGCGGCCCCGGCCTCGATGTCGGGTGGGGGGAGGTGGTCCGACCCCATGGGGATGACGGTGATGGCCTCAGCAGGGGCGCCGGCATCGATCAGATCATTGGCCACCACCTCGGCCGGCACGATGAACCGGTCAGCTCGCGCCAGTGCCCGTCGGAGCGCATGCTCGTGCCACCGTCGCCCCCGGGTCGGGTAGGCGTCGGGCAGCCTCCGCCACAGGAGGTCGTGCACGGTGGCCACGAGAACGGCCGAACCGGGCTCGAGCGTGGACAACGATGTGGAGTGGACCACGTCGAAGCCCGCCGGAGCCCGGAGGATCCCGTGGTCCCAGGCCCGGGTCAGGAGGGGCCCGGGGAGCAAGGAGCTGCGCAACGGGTAGCCGAGTGACGCCATCGGGTCGCTCCGGCCGCGGCCGGCAGGTGCCCGACTGGCGATCAGCTCGAGGTCGAGGTCGGGGCCGCTCGGATCGGCAGCCTCCAACTCGTCGAGGCCTTGGAGCACTCCTCGCACATAGGTCCCGATCCCGCCCGACGCGGTGCGTCGCAGCTGCTCGGCCATCAGCAGCACGCGCATCGCGGTCATCGCCCACCGGTCGTAGGGGAGTGCCCGGAGCGGGAGGACGACGCGTCGAGGCTGGCCTCCCTGTAGAGCGATGCCAGACCCGCGGCGCACGCATCCCAGGTGAAGTGGGTGCTTCGGGCCAGGCCCCGGGCCACCAGTTGGTCGACGTCCGTCCCGCCGTCGAGGACACGGGAGAGGGCCTCGGCCAGTCCGTCGACGTCGGCGGGACCGACCAGGACGGCCCCGTCGCCCACCACCTCGGGCACCGCTCCGGCCGCCGTGGCCACCACCGGGACCGACGCGGCCATGGCCTGGAGCGGTGGGAAGCCGAACCCCTCGTAGAGCGACGGATAGGCGAGCACCGACGCGTCCCGCAGGGTGGCGGCCAGGGCGCGGTCGTCGAGGTAGCCGGACCGCACGATCCTCGACCGCACCGGCGACGCGGCCACCGAGGTGAGGAAGCGGTCACTCCCCCATCCATCACCGCCCACGATCACCAGGGCCACGTCGGGGTGACCGGCGGCCACCCGCTCGAAGGCCGACACCAACAGCGGATAGTCCTTGCGTGGTTCGATGGTCCCGACGGCCAGGACGTAACGGTCGCAGCCGTCGGGCAACCGGACCGGTGAGGAGGCTCCCCCGACGTCGGGCAGTGGTGGGATCCCGTGGTGCACGGCCCGCGTCCGCGAAGGGTCGACCTGCAGCTCCGCCACGACCTGGTCGGCCACGAACTGGGACGGTGTATGCACCCACGCCCCTTCGGCCACCGCGCGCCGGACCATGCCGGGGAACTCCAGGGTTGGCGGATCGCACAGCTCGGGATAGAGGACCACGGTCAGGTCGTGGACGGTGACCACCCGGGCGGCGCTCCGGGTGGGCGGCACCACGAAGTTCGACCCGTGGACCACATCGTGCCTCCCGATGAACCACTCGACCGGCGGGAACGACATCCGGCCCCAGGCCGCATGGAGCGGTCGGGCCGGCATGGCCCGCTGTCGGGTGGAGACACCGCCGGGGACCAACGAGGCGATGCCTCGGCGACGACGCCAGCTGATGGCGAAGGCGGACAGGTCGAGGCCGGGGACGGCGGACAGCCCCGCCAGCGCACCGGCGCAGAACGCACCGACCCCGGTCGGACTGCCGAGCAGCGGGGTGGCGTCGAACCCGACGGTGAGCCGGCCCTGGTCGGAGGGTGCAGGTCGCTCCGGCACGCTGCGAGCCTTGCACATGGTTGGTGCAGGTCGGAACCACCGGTGAGCCCCGCTAGCCTGCCCCCGATGCACGTCCCCCCGTCCGGTCCAGCTCGATGATCGTCGCTCTGGCCGGAGGGGTCGGTGCCGCCCGCCTGCTGCGGGGCATGGTCGAGGTGGTCGCTCCCTCGGAGATCACCGCCATCGTCAACACCGGGGACGACACCGACCTCCACGGGCTGCACATCTCCCCCGATCTGGACACGGTGATGTACACCCTGGCCGACGCCATCAACCCCGAGACCGGCTGGGGGCTGGCCGGCGAGACCTGGCGTGTGATGGAGTCGCTCGGCACGCTCGGAGGGGTCACCTGGTTCAACCTCGGCGATCAGGATCTGGCCACCCATCTCTACCGGACTCAACGCCTGAGCGAGGGAGCCCGCCTGGGAGCGGTCACCTCCGAGCTGGTCGGGTCGTTCGGCGTAGGCGTGACCCTGGTGCCGGTCACCGACGACCCGCTGCGCACCCGTGTCCAGTTGGCCGACGGCCCCGAAGTCGGGTTCCAGGAGTACTTCGTCCGGCTCCGCCACGAGGTCCCGGTGTCGGGCATCCGCTTCGACGGCGCCGACCGGGCCACGCCGGGCCCAGGGGTGCTCGAGGCCCTGGACCGTGGTGATCCCATCGTTGTCTGCCCGTCGAACCCGGTGGTCTCCATCGGGCCGCTCCTCGCCGTGCCCGGAGTTCTCGACCACCTCCAGCGCCGGCGGGACCGGGTCATCGGGGTCTCCCCCATCGTCGCCGGAGCGGCCATCAAGGGGCCGGCCGGCCGGCTACTGGTGGAGATGGGATTCGAGTCCTCGGTGGTGGGCGTAGCCAAGTGGTACGCCTCGTGGGTGGGGACCCTGGTCATCGACGAGGCCGACGCCTCGCTGGCCGCGGCCGTCGAGGCCGAGGGGGTCCGCTGCATCGTGGCCCCCACCATCATGTCCAGCGTGG
The DNA here is from genome assembly GCA_017883065.1 of Acidimicrobiales bacterium. Lineage (GTDB taxonomy): Bacteria > Actinomycetota > Acidimicrobiia > Acidimicrobiales > RAAP-2 > Bog-756. The sequence continues at coordinate 14,640 of JADGOG010000009.1, forward strand.
AGCGGTCCGCCACCCTGGCCGGCACGGTGCTCGATGCCCTCGGGTGACGGCGGAGCCCTGGGTCCGGGCGGGCTGGCCGTCTACCCGGTGACCGGCCTGGGCGAGGTCAGACCGGACGACGACCTGGGTGCGGTGCTGGCGGCCGTGCTGGTCCCCGTCGACAGGTCCGAGTCGCCGGTGCCCGGTGGTCTGGCCGACGGCGACGTCCTGGTGGTCACCCAGAAGGTCGTGTCCAAGGCCGAAGGTCGCATCGTGGATATCGACGTGGACGACCCCGAGGCCAAGCGGGCGCTGATCGAGAGTGAATCGGTCCGGATCGTACGTCGCCGGGGTGACCTCCTCATCACCGAGACCCGCCACGGGTTCATCTGCGCCAATGCCGGCGTGGACCTCTCCAATGTGGAGGCCGGGACCGCCGCCCTGCTGCCGGTCGATCCCGACCGATCGGCGCGGCGTATCCGCGAGGTGCTCGAGCACCGGTACGGGGTGACGGTTGGGGTGATCATCTCGGACACGTTCGGCCGAGCGTGGCGGAACGGGGTCACCGATGTGGCCATCGGCCTGGCCGGTGTGGCCGGCGTGGTGGACCTGCGGGGCACGGCCGACGCCACCGGACGGATCCTCGAGGCGACCGAGGTGTGCATCGCCGACGAGCTGGCCGGAGCGGCCGAACTGGTGATGGGGAAGGACCGCGGCATACCCGCCGCCGTCGTTCGTGGGGTGGACGAGCGGTGGTTGCGCCTGGGCTCGGTGGCCGCCGAGATCATCCGCCCACCCGGGGAGGACCTGTTCCGCTGAGCGGCGGCACAGGCGTTGGCGTGGGCAGTGTCGGAGGCCGAGGCGGTGGGCCCGGATCGCGTGGAGCTGGCTGCGGTGGTGGCGGTGGCGGCGGTCAGCCCACGTCGTAGAGGTCGACCACGAACACCAGGGTCTCGTTGGGGGCGATGACACCGCCCGCCCCCTGCGCTCCGTAGCCGAGGTGGGGCGGGATGGTCAGCCGACGGCGACCACCCACCTTCATGCCCGCGACGCCCTGGTCCCATCCGGAGATGACCTGCCCGCTGCCGAGCGGGAATTCGAAGAGCTCGCTCCGGTTCCACGACGAGTCGAACTCGCTGCCCGTCGACCACGAGACCCCCACGTAGTGGACGTTGACCGGACGACCGGGGACTGCCTCCGTCCCGTCACCGACCTCGATGTCCTCGATGAGCAGCTCGCCCGGAGGTGGTCCCTCAGGAATGGTGACCACTGGTTTGGTGTCGGATGCCATGCCTACGACTGTAGATGCTCACGGCGACCGTCTCGGCCGGGGGCCGGGTGACGATCCCGGGCAGCGGCCCGCTCAGCGACCCCGGCCGGAACCGCCCGAGCCGCCCGGTGAGTGCTTGGCGCCCACCGTCGTTCCCCGCTTCGAGGCATGTCCCCCACCGGTCTGGCCGGCGCCGCCGGCGGCGTGGCCGTTGCGCTTGCGACCCGAGCCGGAGGCACCAGAGGCCGGCTTGCCGGGACGGCCCGGCTTCCCCCGGGGCTCCCAGCTGCCCGTGGTCGTGGTCGGGCGCTTCTTCTTGTGCGGCGGCTTGCTCGAGTTCGAGCTGGCCGAGCCTGCACCGGACGAGTTCGGGCTGGAGCCCGAGGTGCCGCCGCTCGGCCTGCCGTCCCGCTGGGTCCGCTCACCGGGCGCCCCGGTGCGTGCCTCCGAGAACGGGCGTCCGGTGCGCGGCTTGGTGTTCCGGCGCGGTCGGTCCGGACGCCCGGTGCGCGGACGATCCTGGCTGCGCTCGGAGGACCGCGGGCTGTGGACCTCGCTGGGCCGACGCTTCGGCGGCTCACCGATCACCGCAGTGATGGCGGCGACGTCGGGCGAGGTCGTCCCGATGGGGACACCCAGGTCCCGCTGCAGGCGCTTGACCGCGCCGGCCTTGTCCGGGGTGATCAGGCTGACCACCACACCGGTGGCCCCGGCCCTGGCGGTCCGACCCGATCGGTGGACGTAGTCCTTGGAGTCGGCCGGCGGGTCGAAGTGGACCACCGCGTTGACGCCGTCGACATGGATGCCTCGGGCGGCCACGTCGGTGGCCACCAGCGCGTCGACCGCTCCACGGATGAACAGGTCGAGTGCCTTCTCCCGCTGCTTCTGGCTCCGGTCGCCATGGATGGCGGCGGCCCGGATGCCGCGTTGCTCGAGTTGGCGGGCGATGCGGTCGGTGGCGTGCTTGGTCCGGCTGAACACGATGGTCGGGCCGGCGGCCGCGGCGATGTCGGCGGTGACGGCCACCCGGTCGCCGGACGAGGCCCGCCAGAACAGGTGGACGGCCGCGCTGGCGTCGTTCTCGTCGACCTCCAGCTCGTGACGCGCCGGGTCCTTCTGGTAGCGCTTGACCAGCACGTCGATGTCTCCGTCGAGCGTGGCCGAGAAGAGAAGGGTCTGACGGTTGGCCGGCGTGAGGTCGAGCAGTCGCTTCACGTCGGGGAGGAACCCCATGTCGGCCATGCGGTCGGCCTCGTCGAGAATGACCACCTCCACCGCATCGAGCCGGATACTCCCCCGCTCGATGAGGTCGCCCAGCCGTCCCGGGCAGGCCACGGCCACGTCAACGCCCCGCGAGAGGGCCTTCAGCTGGGGGCCGTACCCGACGCCGCCGTAGAACGAGTCGACCCGCAGGTTGCGCGGGGTGGCCAGGATCTGGAGCTCGGATGCCACCTGGGCGGCCAGCTCGCGTGTCGGGGTGAGCACCAGCACCCGTGGGTGCTTGGGGCGGGAGGGCTTGCCGCTGAGGCGGGCCACGGCGCTGATCCCGAAGGCCAGCGTCTTACCCGAACCGGTGGGTGCCTTGCCACACACGTCCCGACCGGCAAGGGCATCCGGGATGGTCATGGACTGGATGGGGAACGGCTCGGTGATCGACTTGCGGTCGAGCGCGGCGACGATGTCGGTGGGTACGCCAAGGGAGGCGAAGGAAGGCTGCAAGGGGGGCATGGGGTGCTTTCGTGCGACAGGGACAGACACCGGAATGTGCCTGAGGGGATGGCCTGTCGCCGAGTCGGCGCACCAGGTCTCCGCCCAGGTTAGTACGTCAGCGGCGCCAGCCCGGCGCGGCAGGCTCAGCTGCCTCCCGTGCTGAGGCGCCCGCGCATGAAGTCGAGGACCGCCGCCGTTCCCGCTCCGAGCTCGGTCCACGGCTTCCACCCCAGTTGGATTCCGGCCCTGGTGGGATCGAGGCAGCTCCGCAGCAGCTCGCCCTGACGCAGCGGCTGCAGGGTGGCCTCGGTGTCCACGCCGGCCTGGGCGGCCATCTCACGGTAGAGGTGATTGACCGAGGTCTCGCGCCCGGTACCGATGTTGCACACCAGCCCGCCCCCCTTGGTCGCACCACGCACGAAGGCATCGACCACGTCGTCGACGTAGACGAAGTCACGCGTCTGCTCGCCGTCACCGAAGATGGTCACCGGTCGTCCCCCGAGGAGGCGCTCGGCGAAGATCGCCACCACCCCGGCCTCGCCGTGGGGGTCCTGGCGGGGACCGTAGACGTTGGCCAGGGCCAGGGCGGCGAACTCGAGCGAGTGCAGCTCGCGATAGGCGACGAGGTAGTCGATGACCGCCTTCTTCGACACGCCGTAGGGGGACAGCGGACGCTGCGGGAGGGACTCCTTCAACGGGAGCTCGGAGGGGTCGGGCTCGCCGTAGAGCGTTCCGCCGCTGGCGGCGAAGACCACCCGGTTCGACGAGGCCTTCCTCGCACCCTCGAGGATGTGCAAGGTCCCCACCAGGTTGACCTCGGCGTCGAACACCGGATCGGCCACCGACCGGCGCACGTCGGCCTGGGCGGCCAGGTGGAAGACCACCTCGGGTCGACGCCGGACCATCAGGTCGACCACCTCTGCGGACCGGATGTCCATCTGGTGCACGGTGAGCTGCCGGCCGGCAGAAGACCGGGCCCCGGCCAGGTTGGCCAGCGATCCGGTCGACAGGTCGTCGACCACGTCGACGGTGTGTCCTTCGGCCAGCAGTCGGTCCACCAAGGTCGACCCGATGAATCCCGCTCCGCCGGTGACCATGGCCCGCATGCTCAGACGCCCGCCGGCACCCGTTCGCCGTCGATGACCGTGCCCGATGCGGTCACCGCGCCGGCACCGACCACCGAGATCCCGTGGATCACGCACCGCTGGCCGACGATCGCCCCGGGCCCGATCACCGAGCCCTCGACTTTGGCCTTGGACGCCACCCGGGCGCCGGGGAGGATCACCGAACCGATGACCGAGGCCCCTTCTTCGATGACTGCACCGGCCCCGACCACCGACTCCTCGACCAGGGCGCCCTTGGCCACGGTCGAGCCGGTGCCCAGGAGCGAGCGGACCACGGTGCCGTCGTCGACCTCGACGGTTCCGATCCGCCACACACCGTCACCGATCGACGGGTCCAGCTCGGCTCCGGGGGCGGGAATCCCCAGCCGCCGACCGAGCAGCAGATCGCGATGGGCGCGCAGATAGGCGTCCGGCGTCCCGGTGTCCAGCCAGTAGGCGTCGGAACCGAGGGCGAAGAGGGTGCCCGCCTCCACCAGGGCGGGGAAGGTCTCCCGCTCGATCGACACCCGTCGTCCTTCGGGGATCCGGTCGAGCACCGATGCTTCGAACACGTAGGTGCCGGCGTTGATCAGATTGGTGGGTGCCTCGTCCCGGGGCGGCTTCTCGATGAAGGCCTGCACCCGGCCGTCGTCATCGGTGGGTACCACGCCGAACGCGCTCGGATCGTCGACCGGGGTCAGGCTGATGGTGGCCTCGGCCTCCCGCCGTCGGTGGAACTCGACCAGCTCGGAGAGGCTGGAGTCGGTGAGCACGTCCCCGTTGACCACCACGAACGTGTCGTCGATGCCGGCCTGGCGGGCGGCGAACCGGATGGCCCCGGCCGTGTCGAGGGGCGTGGGCTCGACGGCGTAGGTGAGCTGGACGCCGGCGATGGACCCGCTGGGGTAGGCGTTGATGAAGGCGTCGGGGCGGTATCCGAGCGAGAGCACGGCATCGTCGATCCCGTGGTCGGCCAGATGGCCGATGACCCGTTCGATCATGGCCTGCTCCACGATGGGGAGCATCTGTTTGGGCGCGGTCAGGGTCAGAGGCCGGAGGCGGGTGCCCTCCCCGCCCACCAGGACGACCGCCCTCACTTGGAGGTTCCGCCTGAGTTCTTCGTCGTGGTGGACGTGGTCGACCCGGTGGTGGTCGTGGTGGACGCCGGCGTGGTGGCGGCGGTGGCACCCGGTGTGGTGGTCGTGGTGGCGGCGGTGCCGCTCTGCAGCGAGGTGATGAGGCTGGTGATGGCCCGGGCCGGCGGCTTGGGGACCGAGGCGGTGGCCGGAACGAAGGCCATGGTGATCAGCTGCCCGTTGCCGAAGAGGAGGTCCTGAGGGGGTCCGCTCGGCTGGGTGCCCTTGCCGTTCGACCTGAAGTTGTTCCAGCTGTCCACGATGACCACGCCGGGCTTGCCCGCGTCCGGCGTGCCCTTGGGGCACACGTCACCGTTGGTGTAAGCCGTCTTGCCGGGGTACTGCAGGGTGGAGGCGGTGAGTTCGAGCCCCTTGTAGCCGGAGACGAACTTGCCGAGGGTGGCGTTGCCCCCCGACTCGGAGCTGTTCTTCGGGGCGATGGTCACCACGCCGTTCCCGTTGGCCACGAGTCCGGTCTTGGCCGTGTTGGTGCTGGCCGGCAGGTCCGGCTGCATGGTGCCGCAGACGTCGATGCCGAGGGCCGCGTGCCAGACCTGGTTGATGGTCGGGGGCCCGGTCGACGAGGACGCCTGGTGGGTCCGCTGATAGCGGCTGAGGCCGACCAGCGACAGGCCCACGATGCAGATGATGGCCAGAGTGGCGTACCAGTTGACCGGCATCTGGCCGCGATAGGTCCGGCCTCCACCCGTGGTGGCAGCGCGCTCTACCCATTTGCCCGTCGAGTTGCTTGCCATGGTCGGACGACACCCTACAGCCTGGAATCAGGCCACTCGGTCGCGACCGATCACCGGCCGGTGGCCCGGGCCACCAAGGCTAGAAGCGCCCGGAATCCGATGCCCAACGCCACAAGGGGCAGGAGCAACCGACGCCATCCACGGGTCGATCGCCCTGCGAACCGCAAGAGGGAGCGGTGGTGCTCGGCGATCATCCGGTACGGGTGCCGGTCGGTGGACACTCCCTGGAGATGGGTGACCTCGGCATCGGCGACATAGGCCACACACCAGCCGGCACGGCCCAGACGCCAGCAGAGATCGACATCCTCGGCGTACATGAAGTACGCCTCGTCGAACCCTCCGACCTGCTCGAACGCGTCCCTCCGCACCACGAAGCAGGCCCCCGAGACCCAGTCGGTCGTGGCGGTACCGGCAGGCGCATGGTCGAGATGTGACCTCTGGTAGGTGCGGGTGAACCGGTTGTCCGGGGCGAAGATACCCAGCACCGCGTGCCCGGCTGCGTCGACCAGCGAGGGGAATTGCCGGGCCGACGGGTAGCGCTCGCCTTCGGCGGTGCGGATCAGGGGCCCGGCCAGTGCGCATCCCGGGTCGGCCGACAAGGCACCCACCAGGATGGCCAGCGCTCCGGCGTGCACCTCGAGGTCGGGGTTGCCAACCACCACCCACGGGGTGTCAGTGGCGGCCACGCCGCGGTTGGCGGCCGCTCCGTAGCCGAGGTTGCGGCCTGGTCGCAGGATCTCGACGTCAGGGAACCGGCGGGAGACCTCGTCGGTGGAGCCGTCGGTGGAGCCGTTGTCCACCACCACCACGCGGGCTGGGCCCTCGTTGCGCCATCCCTCCACACAGCCGACCAGGGCGGGGCCGGACTCGTAGTTCACGATGACCACCGATGCGGCGTCGTTCGCGCCCATCATCCGGTTGTCGCTCGTGCTGGCGTCGCGCCCCACGGCGCGCCCGATCACGTGTCGAGCCGGATGAACCGGTACTTGACCAACGCCTTCAGAGCCCCGAATCCGTCCCGCCAGGTGATCTTCTTGCCCTCGTCGAACTCACGGCCGGCATAGGAGATCGGAACTTCGTAGATGCGGTGGCCACGACGCAGGACCTTGGCGGTGATCTCCGGCTCGAACTCGAACTTGTCGGACTCGATGGTGATCCCCTCGAGGACCCGACGATCGAACAGCTTGTAACACGTCTCCATGTCCGAGAGGGTCGAGGAGTACAAGACGTTGGTCACCAGGGAGAGGATCCGGTTGCCGATCCAGTGGAGCGGCAGCATGTTCTTCCGCTCGCCTGTGAATCGGCTGCCGTAGACCACCTGGGCCTTGCCGCTCAGGATGGGCTGGAGCAGCTTCGACCAGTCGTTCGGGTCGTATTCGAGGTCGGCGTCCTGAACCAGCATCAGGTCGCCGCGCATGGCCTCCATGCCGGTACGGATAGCCGCCCCTTTGCCCTTGTTCGTCGCGTGGCTGATCACCCGCACCGTCGAGTCGCCCAGTGCGGCCAGGACCTTGTCCGTACCGTCCGAGGACCCGTCATCGACGACGATCACCTCGACCTCGACCGGGAGTTCGACCGACCGGATGCGCCGGAGCACCTCGGCCACTGTGCTCCGCTCGTTGAAGACCGGCACGATCACCGACAGCATGGTGTAGCGATGGAGGTCAGGGGCCCCGTCTTCCATCGGATCCATGGGACCTCCGTCTGCCATTGCCGTGCTCTCCTTGATCGGCGTCCCGGACGGGACCGGGTCAGTCTGACCCAAAGTCGTCGGCCTCCGCTCCCGCCACGGTCGATACCGCCGCCAGCGCGATGCCGGCATCCTCGGCCAGGAACGCCGCAGTGCGGGCCAGGCCGTCCCGAAGTTGGGTGGTCGGTTCCCATCCGAGCTCCTTGCGGGCCACCGTGATGTCCGGCCGACGCCGAGTCGGATCGTCGACGGGGAGGGGCAGGTGGATGATCTCGGACGAGGACCCGAGCAGGGACACCACCGTCTCGGCCAACTCGAGGATCGTGTACTCGTCGGGATTGCCGATGTTCACCGGACCGACCAGCTCGGAGTCGAACAGGGCGATCAGTCCGCGCACCTCGTCGTCGACGAAACAGAGGCTCCTGGTCTGGCTTCCGTCCCCGTACACGGTGAGCGGCTCGCCCTGGATGGCCTGGAGGAGGAAGTTGGACACCACCCGGCCGTCGTCCGGGCGCAGGCGCGGCCCGTAGGTGTTGAAGATCCGGACAATGGACACGTCGGTCCCCAGCGTCCGGTGGTAGGCCATCGTCAGCGCCTCGGAGAATCGCTTGGCCTCGTCGTACACGCTCCTCGGACCCACCGGGTTGACGTTGCCCCAGTAGGTCTCGGACTGGGGATGCACGTCGGGATCGCCGTACACCTCACTGGTCGAGGCCATGAGGAACCGCGCTCCGTTCCGGTGGGCCAGGTCCAGGCCGCGGCGGGTGCCCTCGCTCCCCACCGCCAGCGTCTCCAGCGGAAGGGCCAGGTAGTCGGGGGGGCTGGCCGGGCTGGCCAGGTTGAAGACCCCGGTCACCGGGCCCTCCACGGGAATGGAACGGGAGATGTCGGACTCGACCATCGTGAACCGATCCTGACCAACCAGATGGGCCACGTTGGCCGGGCGGCCGGTGGAGAAGTCGTCCACACAGACCACCTCGTCGCCGCGGGCCAGCAGCTGATCGCACAGGTGCGAGCCCAGGAACCCACCACCGCCCAACACCACGATCCGTCCGCTCATCGGCGGCCGATGCCCGTGTACTCGAATCCGAGACGGCGCAGCTGGGCGGGGTCGAGCAGGTTACGGGCGTCGACCACCACCGGCGTGGCCATGTTGGACAGGACCTTGGCGAAGTCGAGCCAGCGGAACTCGTCCCACTCGGTGAGCACCACCGCGGCCGAGGCACCCTTGCAGGCGGCGTAGGCATCGGGGAACGCCTGCAGGGCGTCCGCGGGACCGAGTCCATCGTGGTGAGCGAAGGCCGGCAACTCGTCGATCTCCACCGAAGCCTGGCCTTCGGGGACCGCCACCGTCGGGTCGAACGCCTGAACGATGGCGCCTTCGTCCACCAGGCGTCGTGCCACCTCGACCGCCGGTGAGTTGCGGACGTCGTCGGTACCGGCCTTGAAGGTGAGCCCCCACACGGCGATCACCGAGCCGGCCAGCTCGCCTCCGACAGCGGCGGTGATCTTGTCGACCACCCGGACGAACTGCTCGTCGTTGGTGGCGATCGCCCCCTTGAGGAACGAGAAGTCGTAGCCGGCCTGCTCGGCGATGTGCACCAGCGCCCTGGTGTCCTTGGGCAGGCAGCTCCCGCCCCAGCCCGGCCCGGGCCGCAGGTACTCGAAGCCGATCCGCTTGTCGTAGCCGAGCCCGAGGATCACGTCTCGAACATCGGCCCCCACCGCCTCGCACAGCCCGGCCACCGCGTTGACGAAGCTCAACTTGGTGGCGAGGAAGGCATTCGATGCGTACTTGATGGTCTCGGCCGTGGCCGCGTCGGTGATGAGCAGCGGTGCGTGGGTCCCGGCGAAGAGATCACCCACCTTGGCGGCAGCCGACTGGTCGTCGGCCCCGACGACGATGCGCTCGGGATGAAGGCTGTCCGACACCGCCGTCCCCTCCCGCAGGAACTCGGGGTTGGAGACGACCTTGACGTCGTGGCGACCGAGCACACGCTCGACCACCATGGTGGAGCCCACCGGCACCGTCGACTTGTTGACGATGATGGTGCCCGGTTGCAGGTGCGGCCCGATCTCCTTGGCCACCGACTCGACGAAGGAGAGGTCGGCCGATCCGTCCTCACCCTGGGGCGTCGGCACGCACAAGAAGACGAAGTCGGCACCCTGCACGGCGGCGGTGGCACCGACCACGAATCGAAGTCGTCCGGCCGACTGGCCCTCGCGCACCAGGTCCTCGAGGTGGTCCTCGACGATGGGGACCCTGCCATCCTCGAGCATGGCCACCTTGCCCGGGTCGGCATCCCCGCAGGTCACCCTGTGGCCGAGGTGGGCGAGCGTCGCCGCCGTCGGCAGTCCGACGTAGCCGACCCCGATCACCGCCACGGTCCGCCCACGACCGTGGGGAAGCACGCGCACGGCCGCACCTCCGTGCCCGAAGGAGGCACCGGCCTGGCCGGCGTCGGACCCCGACGTCCGGGCCGAGGACGGTCCGCTGCCCGATCCGCTGAACACTCCCAGACTCCACGACATCACTGACCGGTCCCTGTCATCCGTATCACTCCATTCCCCCGTGGTGCCGGGACATCCTCATCTCGGCAGATTCTCATCCGATCTGAACTCATTCCCTCGAAGAAAGGGCCCTGACCAGGCGTTCGAGCGACTCGGTCCACTCGGGAAGCAAGGGAAGGCCTGCCAGCCGGAGCGCGGCGTTGTCCAGTCTCGAATTGGCCGGACGTGGTGCCGGCCGAGGCGGGTCGAGGTCGGACGTGGAGATGGGCTCGACCCTCGCAGGATCGTGACCCGCGGCAGCCAGGGTGGCCCGGGCGAAGCCGAACCAGGAGGTCGCTCCCTGGTTGGTGACGTGGAAGGTCCCCGGTCGACGATCGAGCGCCAGTCGGACCACCGCCCGGGCCAGATCTGCGGTGAAGGTCGGGCAGCCATGCTGATCGTCGACGAACCGGAGCATGCCGCCTGGGTCAGCCTCGGCCAGGCGGAGGACGGTCTTGACCATGTTGGCGCCGTGGGCTCCACTGACCCAGGCGGTGCGCACCACGGTGGCCGACGCACCGCAGATCGACTGCACCTCGAGCTCGCCACCGAGCTTGCTCCGTCCGTACACCGAGCAGGGGTTGGTCCGGTCCCACTCGTCGTATGGTCGGTCGAGCGAGCCGTCGAATACGTAGTCGGTCGAGATGTACACCAGGTGGGCACCACATTCGCGGGCGGCCTCGGCGATGTTGCGGGTACCCAGAGCGTTCACGGCAAAGGCGGTGTCGGGGTCAGACTCACAGTTGTCCACGGCCGTATAGGCCCCGCCGTGGAGCACGAGGTCGGGTCGGAAGGTCTCGACGGCGGCCCGTACCGCATCCCGGTCGACGACGTCGAGGGTGTCGATGTCGGTCGAGCGGACCTCGAACCGCCCTGGCGGCACGGCGGGAAGGATTCCGGTTCCGTCGTCGGCCAGGCCGCCGTCAGGAAGGCCACCTGCCAGCACGTCACAGAGGTCACGGCCGAGCTGACCCCGGCCACCAGTCACCAGGACCCGGAGCGGGGAAGTCACCGAGACGGCGTGGGGCCCGACGTCGATGGACTCGGCGACCAAGCCCCTTCGACTACCGGAGCCCGGTCACGCAGCGGCTCCCACCAGCTCCGGTTGGCCGCGTACCAGGCCACGGTGTCGGCCAGGCCCTGAGCGAAGTCCACCGTAGGCTCCCAGCCCAGTGCCTTGCGGATCTTGCTCGAGTCGAGCAGGTAGCGGCGGTCGTGACTCGGGCGGTCCGGGACGATCTCCTTGAGGCTCTTCGGCTTGCCGGTGGCGGCGAGCACCGCGTCGGCGATCTCCTCGATGCTGGCCTCGATCCCGCTGCCCACGTTGTAGGTCTCCCCAACGTCGCCATGGTGCAGCACCAGCTCGATGGCCCGGCAGTGATCATCGACATGGAGCCACTCGCGGCGGTTCTGGGTAGAGGCGTACAACGGAAGTGGTTGGTCGTCGAGCGCCTTGGCGGTGAAGAGCGGGATGACCTTCTCGGGGAACTGGTAAGGCCCGTAGTTGTTGCAGCAATTGGTGATGGTGGCGGGCAGGCCGAACGTCTCCACATAGGCCCGCACCGCATGGTCTGCACCGGCCTTGGAGGCGTTGTAGGGGGTTCGGGGCCGGTAGGGGGTCTCCTCGGTGAACACCTCGTCCGAGTCGAGGGGCAGGTCCCCGTAGACCTCGCAGGTGGAGATGTGGTGGAAACGCGACACCCCGTGGCGCCTGGCCGCCTCGGCCAGGGTCTGGGTCCCGAGCACGTTGGTGCGGAAGAACCGGGACGGATCCAGGATGGCCAGGCTGTTGTGGGACTCGGCGGCGAAGTTGACGATGACATCGATCTGGTGGGCTGCCAACGTCTTGGCCACCACATCGAGATCGCCGATGTCACCCTGGACGAATTCGATCCGTCCCTGCAGGTCGTCGAGATTGGGCAGGTTTCCGGCGTAGGTGAGGACGTCGAAGGCCACGACCTCGTCGCTGGGATGGTGGTTGACCCAGTAGCGTACGAAGTTCGAACCGATGAAGCCGGCACCGCCGGTGACGAGGAGTCGCATCGGGCGAGATGTTACTCGGGATGGGACCGGCGACCCGGCACGTGGTCGCTTCAGGATCCGGGACGGATGTGGATCACGTCGCCGGCCACCACGGTCCGGGCCACGCCTCCGGCATCAACCACCAGGTGACCCTCGGCGGTCACCTGGGTCGCCGTCCCCTCGAACCATCCCTCGGACAGCTCCACCCGGACCCGGGTCCCGACGGTGGTACACCGGCTGGCGAGATCCGCCGCCTGACATGCCCGTCCCGCCGCCGACTCCAACGCCTCGACCCTGGGATCCAAGGCGGCCAGGAGGGCGTCGAGCAGTGCGGAGCGATCGACCGGTCGTCCCACTAGCTGGCGGAGCGAAGTGGCCACCCCCACCAGCTCGGGCGGGAGGTCCTGGTCGGTGGCCGGCCAATTGACGTTGATGCCGATCCCGACCACCACCGGCGGCAGCTCGGAGCCTTCGGCTCCGGTCAGATCGGCCTCGGCCAGCACGCCGGCCACCTTCCTCCCGTCGGATGCCTGCAGGTCGTTGGGCCACTTGATGCCCAGTTCGAGACCCTGGGTGGTGAGCACCGCCTCGGTCGCGGCCAACGCCACCACCGCGCTGGCCAGATGGCGTTGCTCGGCCGGCAGGTCGGGGCGGAGAAGGACCGACATCAAGAGGTTCGATCCGGGCGGTGCCTCCCACCGTCGGCCCAGACGACCCCGACCGGCGGACTGGTGGTCCGCCACCGCCACCACCCCACCGGGGGCACCGGCCCTGGCCTCGTCGAGGAGGTAGCGATTGGTGGAGTCGATCGAGTCGAAGTGCCGGATATCGGTGAACCTGGGCTCCGGCATGGCACACACCCTACGGGCCGTGACAGTGTTATATCGCCTCGAGGCGACCAGTGGGTCGCCTCATGTCCGTCCGATTCGAAAGGCGCAGCGTGCTCAAGAAGGTTCTCATCGCCAACCGGGGAGAGATCGCGGTCAGGGTCATCAGGACCTGCCGCGAACTGGGGGTGGCCACCGTCGCCGTCTACTCCGACCTCGATCGTGACGCGCTGCACGTCCGACTGGCCGACGAGGCCTACTCGCTCGGGGGGCAGACCGCGGCGGAGAGCTACCTCAATACCGAGGCCATCCTCGATGTCATCGAGAAGAGCGGAGCCGACGCCGTCCACCCCGGCTACGGGTTCTTCTCCGAGAACACCGACTTCGCCAGGGCCATCACCGAGCGCGGCGTCACCTTCGTCGGTCCCCCGCCCGAGGCCATCGAGGTGATGGGCGACAAGATCAGCTCGCGGCATGCGGCCGAGCGGGTCGGCGTGTCCGGGGTGCCCGGACGATCCGAGGTCCTCGCCTCGCCGGACGAGGTCGTCGCGTTCGGAGACGAGTTCGGTTGGCCTGTGGCCATCAAGGCCGCCTACGGCGGTGGTGGTCGGGGCATGAAGGTGGTGGCCGGTCCCGATCAGGCGGCCGAGGCCCTCGAGTCGGCCAAACGGGAGTCCCTCTCCTACTTCGGTCGGGACGAGTGCTATGTGGAGCGGTACCTGGCCTGGCCACGCCACGTGGAGATGCAGATCATCGCCGACACCCACGGGAACACCCTGTGGCTGGGCGAGCGTGACTGTTCCGCCCAGCGTCGCCATCAGAAGCTCATCGAGGAGAGCCCGGCACCCAACTTCCCAGACGACGTCCGCCAGGCGATGGGCGAGGCGTCGGTCAAGGTGGCTCGGGCCTGCGGGTACGTCAACGCCGGCACGGTCGAGTTCCTCTATCAGGACGGCGAGTTCTTCTTCCTCGAGATGAACACCCGTCTGCAGGTGGAGCACCCGGTCACCGAGCTGGTTACCGGCCTCGACCTGGTCGAGTGGCAGCTCCGGGTGGCCTCGGGAGAGGCCCTCGGGTTCACCCAGGACGACGTCCGACGCAACGGTCACGCCATCGAGGTGCGTATCAACGCGGAGAACCCGGCCGGTGGCGCATTCACCCCGTCGCCGGGCACCATCTCCCGCTTCCTCATGCCCGGGGGGCCCGGGGTCCGGCTCGACACCGGCTACGCGTCCGGGGACACGGTCAGCCAGTTCTACGACAATCTGGTGGCCAAGCTGGTGGTCTGGGGCCACGACCGCGAGGCGGCGCGACGCAGGATGTTGCGGGCCATCGACGAGACGGTGATCGACGGCGTGGCCACCACCCTTCCCGCCGACGTGGCCATCCTCTCCCATCCCGACTTCGTCGCCGGTGAGCATTCGACCAACTGGGTCGAGCAGTCCCTGGACCTGACCGGCATGGTGTCCGTCGGCACCGAGGCTCCGCCCGCACCTGCGACCCCCGATGGGGAGGAGGCCGCTCCCCGGGTCCTCCGGGACGTCACCGCCGAAGTGGACGGACGCCGCTACCAGGTGAAGCTCTGGGTGCCCGACCTCGGCGACGCGGTGGTCGCATCCGGTGGGGGTGCCTCCAAGGCCGCGGGGCCGAAGCGACCGAAGGCGGCGGCATCCGGCGCCGGATCGGGAACGGTGGCCGTCCCCATGCAGGGAACTATCGTCAAGGTACTGGTGGTCGAAGGTGACACCGTCGAAGTCGGCCAGACGGTCTGCGTGCTGGAGGCGATGAAGATGGAGAACAACGTCATCGCCGAACGGGCGGGCATGGTCAAAGAGGTCCGGGTCCAGGCAGGCGAGTCGGTCGGCCCGGGCGACGTCATCGCCGTCATCGAGTAGCGGGGTCGTCGACGCCATGGCCGAGGTCGCCGGGCTGAAGGGCGATGCCCGGGCCGCCATCGACGCCCGGCTGGGTGGCCTGGTCGAACTCAGTCACACCATCCACGACCACCCCGAGACCTCCTTCGAGGAGGAGCAGGCCTGCGCCTGGACTGCGGACGCCCTGGAGGCCGGGGGGTTCTCGGTGACCAGGGGCACATCGGGCATGCCCACCGCGTTCACCGCCGAGCTCGGCAAGGGTCCGATGGTGGTGGCGCTGTGTGCCGAGTACGACGCGCTCCCCGGTGTGGGCCACGCCTGCGGTCACAACATCATCGCCGCCTCAGCGGTGGGCGCCGGCATCGGCCTGGCCGGACTGGCCGACAGGCTGGGGCTCACCGTGCGGGTGCTCGGCACCCCCGCCGAGGAAGGCGGCGGCGGCAAGATCACCATGTTGGATGACGGCGTGTTCGACGATGTCCACGCCGCCATGATGATCCATCCCTGGCCGACCGAGCGGCTCCAGGGCACCTGTCTGGCCGTCTCCCACTTCGACATCACCTTCACCGGAAAGAGTGCCCACGCCTCGGCGGCTCCCTTCGAGGGGGTCAATGCCGGAGACGCCTTGGCCATCGCCCAGGTGGCCGTCGGGATGCTCCGCCAGCAGTTCCGTCCCGGTGACCAGGTCCACGGGATCACCACCTACGGTGGCCAGGCCGCCAACATCATCCCCGAGTCGGTCACCGGCCGGTTCATGTGCCGCTCGACCACGCTCGCCGGGCTCGCACTGCTCGAGCCGCGGGTGATGGCCTGCTTCGAAGCCGGGGCGGTGGCCACGGGCGCCTCCTTCAGCCGCACCGACCTGGCGCCCGTCTACTCCCACATGGAGAGCGACCAGGGTCTCTTGTCCCTGTACCGCACCAACGCCGAGGCGCTTGGTCGCACCTTCTCCCTCGACGACGAACAGGTGCCGCGACCAACCTTCTCCACCGACATGGCCAACGTGTCCCTGGCGGTGCCCACCATCCATCCCCTGGTGCGGATCGAGGCCGGCGGATCGGTCAACCATCAACCGGAGTTCGCCGCAGCCTGTGTCACGCCGTCGGCGGACACCGCGGTGCGGGACGGGGCCCTGGCCATGGCCTGGACGGCCATCGACGCCGCCCAGCCCGGCACCTTGCGGGACCGCCTGCTCGACCGCTGAATCCCACCCGGGCAGTGTGGCCTGCGCTCCCACCGGGTGCGGACCTCTTCGGCTCGTACGCCACTCGAGCCCGGGCTGAGAAGGTGCGCAGGACCCTTGAACCCGCCGAACATCTTCTCGTCTTCCTACCAATAGTACGGTCCGGCAGGTGTCATCGGGGGTACTCAACGTATGCGACCGGCGAAACAGGCCCGCCAGGATGGCGGCCCGCGCCTGGAGCACCGACGGTGGCCCCTCGGCCGGTACGCCCCACCCGCGGTGCGACGCGGGCCGCCATGCAGCGCTGGTCAGCCGTTCGGGTGGAACTCGCCGAACACGCCGCGCAACACGTCGGACACCTCGCCGAGGGTGGCCATGGCGGCCAGGGCCGTCTTCATGGGAATCAGCAGGTTCTGGGTGCCACGGGCCGCCGCCTCCATGTCGGCCAGGGCCGCGTCCACCGCACCTTGATCGCGCTCCGAACGGACCCGCTTGACCCGGGCCACCTGTGAGCGTTGGAGCTCGGGGTCGATCGGGAAGACCTCGGTGGTCTCGAGCTCCTCGTCGACGAACTTGTTCACACCGACGATGATCTTCTCGCTGGAATCGATGTCCTTGGCGTAGGCATAGGCGGCCTGCTCGATCTCCTGTTGCATGTACTGGGCCTCGATGGCGTCCACCGCCCCGCCCATGGCGTCGATCCGCTCGAGGTACTCCCAGGCACCCTTCTCCACCTCGTCGGTCAGCGACTCGACGAACCACGAGCCGGCCAGTGGATCGACCGTGTCGGCGATCCCCGACTCGTAGCCCACGATCTGCTGGGTGCGCAGCGCGACCTTGGCCGCCCGCTGGGTCGGCAGGCCGAGTGCCTCGTCGAACCCGTTGGTGTGGAGACTCTGGGTGCCGCCCAGTGCCGCAGCCAGGGCCTGCAGGGTCACCCTGACGATGTTGTTCTCCGGCTGCTGGGCGGTGAGTGTCGACCCGCCGGTCTGTGTGTGGAAGCGGAGCAACGTCGACTTCTTGTCCTTGGCCCCGAAGCGCTCGGTCATGATCTTGGCCCACATCCGGCGGGCGGCCCGATACTTGGCCACCTCCTCGAACAGGTTGTTGTGGGCATTCCAGAAGAAGCTGAGTCGGGGGGCGAAGGCATCCACGTCGAGGCCGGCGGCCAGCGCGGCGTCCACGTAGGCGATGCCGTTGGCGATGGTGAAGGCGATCTCCTGCACCGCCGTCGATCCAGCTTCGCGGATGTGATAGCCGGAGATGGAGATGGTGTTCCACGCCGGGAGATGCTCGGCGCAGTAGGAGAAGGTGTCGGTGACCAGCCGCATCGAAGGTCGCGGCGGGTAGATGTAGGTGCCGCGGGCGACGTACTCCTTCAAGATGTCGTTCTGGATGGTGCCGCCCAGCTGCTTCGGGTCCACGCCGTTCTCCTCGGCGACCAGTTGGTAGAAGAGCAAGAGGATGGCAGCGGTGGCGTTGATGGTCATCGAGGTGGTGACCTGGTCGAGCGGGAGGCCGGCCAGAAGCAGGCGCATGTCGGCCATCGAGTCGATGGCCACCCCCACCTTGCCGACCTCGCCCTCCGAGCGCGGGTGGTCCGAGTCGTATCCCATCTGGGTGGGCAGGTCGAACGCGCACGACAGGCCGGTCTGGCCTGCGCCGAGCAGGAACTTGAACCGCTCGTTGGTCGACTCGGCGGTACCGAAGCCGGCGTACTGGCGCATGGTCCACAGGCGGCCCCGGTACATGTCGGGGCGGATCCCCCGGGTGTAGGGGTACTGCCCGGGCGAGCCGAGCTGTTGGTCAGGGTCCCAGCTGTCCAGATCGTCCGGTCCGTAGACCTGCCGGATCTCGATGCCCGAGTCGGTGAGCCGCTTGCGTTCGGGGGAAGGGGACGCGTTCTTGGGTGCCATGGGCCACAGGTTACGGTTTCCGGCCGTCGCCGGAAAAAGCAGCCCGGAGGATCAGCCGGCGGTCGGCGGGGCCACCGCGTGGGGCATGCACAGATCGTCGTACTCGGCGATGACGATCTCGCCCGCATCGGGACCACAGGCCGGGCACTGGGGGTCGCGGTGGACCTTGAAGTTCCGGAAGCTCTGCTCCAGTGCGTCGTAGGCCAACAGCCTGCCCTGGAGCGTGTCGCCGATGCCGAGCAGGATCTTGATGGTCTCGACGGCTTGGATCGATCCGACGATGCCCGGGAGCACGCCCAGCACGCCGGCCTCGGCGCAGCTCGGGGCCAACTCCGCCGGAGGCGGCTCGGGAATCATGCACCGGTAGCACGGACCCTCGAAGGGATTGAATACCGTGGCCTGTCCTTCGAACCGGAAGATCGACCCGTGCACGACAGGGATCCTCTTCAGCAGCGACGCATCGTTCACCAGATACCGGGTGGGGAAGTTGTCGGTGCCGTCGACGATCACGTCGTAGCCGTCGATGATGTCGAGGATGTTGTCGGCCCCGAGCCGCACGTCGTAGGTGACCACGTTGACGTCGGGGTTGATCAGGGTGAGGGTCTTCTTGGCCGAGTCGACCTTGCGCTCCCCGATCCGATCGGTGTTGTGGAGGATCTGTCGTTGGAGGTTGGAGGCGTCGACCACGTCCATGTCGATGATCCCGAGGGTCCCCACTCCTGCGGCGGCAAGGTAGAGGGCGGCCGGTGAGCCCAGCCCGCCGGCCCCAAGGAGGAGCACCTTGGCATCGAGGAGCTTCAGCTGACCGACTTCGCCCACCTCGGGGAGAAGGAGGTGCCGCTGGTATCGGTTGCGCTGCTCGGGGTCGAGCGCCTGGGGTGCCGCCCAGGCCCGACCCTCGTCCTTCCAGCGGTTGAACCCGCCGATGACCGAGGCCACGTCGGCGTAGCCGAGCTCCTGCATCGTCTTGGCGGCGAACGCGGAGCGCGTCCCTCCGGCACAGTAGATGACCACGTGGCTGGACTTGTCGGGGATCCGTCCCTCGACGGAGGTCTCGAGCGTGCCCCGGGGGATGTGCACGGCGCCGGGCAGGGCGCCCTGCTCGTACTCGTCGGGCTCGCGGACGTCGAGTACCACCGCACCGCCGGCCTCGATCTCCCGCTCGGCTTCCACGGGCTCAATCTCGCGGACTGCAGCCTTGGCTGCGGCCAACATCTCTCTGAACGTGGGCACAACGATCACGATCCTTCTTGGACGGCGCCGGATCCGGGCCTGCCGGGGCCGACGCACCACTCGACAGTGAGGTAAACACTACCAGCGAGGTCAACATTCCCGACAGCTCTGGGTCCATCGGGGGACTGCTAGCCGGTGGTGACGTAGCCGGCGGGCGGGATGGTCCCCGGGCCGGTGGACAGGCAGCCGGCGAGGAAGGCCGGATCCGCCGGGGCCGCCAACGTGGGCGGGTCGAGGAAGGCCGGCGGGCTGGCCAGGTCGATCGAGTCCAACAGATTGTCCGCATGCAGGTCCCGGTAGGTGAGCGCCGGGAGGTTCCATTTGGTCTCGACCAGCTTGAGCACCGACGTGTGGTCGTGGGTCACCCGCGAGACGTAGTCGGGGCGGGCGTAGGGCGACACCACGCCGGCCGGGACCCGGAATCCGAGGCGGTTGAACGAACCGTGGGCGTCGCCGGCCGACAGGACCGGCTTGACCTTGTCCGGCTTGACCGCGCCGGGTGGGGGGACGTGGTCGTAGTAGCCACCCGACTCGTCGTAGCACCAGACGAGCATGGTGTTGGGCCACTGCGGCGAGGCCATCACCGCCGAGACCACCTGGGAGAGGAACTGATCGCCGTACTGCACGTCCTGGGGGTTCTCCTCGGACTGCGTCCCGAAGTCGGGGTCGACCAGGCTCACCGCGGGCAGGGTCCCGGCCGCGGCATCGCTGAAGAATCCGGTGATGTCGACCAGGTTTGGCCTGATGTCGGGCACGCCGACCAGATAGGTCCAGATGAGGGCAGAGGGCAGCGAGGAGTAGTAGTTCTTCCACGAGATCCCGTGCTTGTTCATGGCCTCGAACATGGTGCCGTTGGGCGGCTTGTCGGAGTTGAGGACGTCGGTGGTCAGACCCAGCGAGGTCCCACCCATCATGAACCGACGGTTCGGATAGGTCTGGGCACCCACGGAGCAGAAGTAGCGGTCGCATACCGGGAAGGTGGCGGCCAGCGAGTTGACGAAGGGCAGGATCGACGGCTCGACGTACCCCATCGACACGGGACCGCTCTGGCTCTTCACGAAGCCGGTGTTGGATCCGTGGGCATACGACACGTGGAAGGCCTCCCACGTGTTGTAGGGCTCACGGTCCACCTGGCACGGGTTGGGCATGGGGAAGGCGTGGAGCACCGCGTTCTTCGAGGGTGGCGGGAACGTCGAGCTCTTCGGCCACGGGTTGGACGCCGTCGGCTTCCCGTCCGCCCCGAGCACGAATCCGTCGCCCCGCCCCTGCATCATCCCGAGGACGTTGTCGTAGGAGTGGTTCTCCATCATCACGATGACGATGTTGGAGATCTGGGGGATCTGGTCGGTGCCGGCGGCCGCGTTCGGATTGGGCAGCGTGCCCGGTCCGGGCCGCCTGCCCCCGGGGAGGGCCGATGCCGACGCACCCGTGGGTGCCAGCCCGATGGCGGCTGCTCCTGCGAGTGCGCCTCCCAGCAGAGCCCGGCGGGAGAGTGCGATCGGTTCGGTCATGCCGGCGACACTAACGACGGTCCGTCCGCCGTGCTCGGGGAGTGCCGGTCACGGGCACGGGCCGGGCGTGACCAGGGAAGTAGCGTTCCGGCCATGGAGTTCGCCCAGGCGGTGACCCGCCGGCACATGACCAGGAATTTCACTGGGCGCGGACCCGACCCCGAGGTCGTGGACGCCCTGTTGGAGGGGGCGCTGCGGGCGCCTTCTGCGGGGAACACCCAGGGGCGTGCTTTCGTCGTCTTGGAGGGACCCGGACAGACCGATCGCTACTGGACGGCGACCACCGACGAGGAGTGGCGTGCCCGCTCCCGTCGCTACGCCGGGCTGTCCAGGGCTCCGGTGATCGTGCTGCCTTTCGCCGATCCCGAGGCGTACGTCGCCAGGTATGAGGAGTCGGACAAACGACGGGCGGACGAGGAGCCGGTGGAGTGGGTGGTCCCCTTCTGGCTGGTGGATGCGGCCTTCGCCACCATGACCGTGTTGCTCGGGGCGTGCGACCGCGGCATCGGTGCCTCCTTCCTCGGGAACTTCCGTGGCGAAGGCAGGCTCCGCGAGGCTCTGGGAGTGCCCGCGCACTTCCGCTGGCTCGGGGCGGTCCTGTTGGGCGAGGCGGCCGAGCCCGATCCACCGTCGTCCTCGGCCGGTCGGCCCCGGCGCACCATCGCCGACAGCGTCCACCGGGGGCATTGGTAGGCGGCCGGGCTCACCTGTTCCCGGTGATTGAAACGAGGGCACCCCCGGCGTACGATCACCGTGACGACCAGTGAGGCGGCGTCCGGCGGACCCGACGGGTGCGTGACCGGAGCCCGCCGGATGGAGGAGCCCGTTCATGACCGACACCGCCGTCCACGTCGGTGCAGTTCCCCCGCAGAGCGTCGGCGGCCCACCTCCGATCCCCGAATTCTCGATCGTGCCGGTGCGGGGCATCCCCATCGCCGCTGCGTTGCTGGTCGGCCTGATCGTGGCCATCGCCACCAACAGCCTGTGGGCGCTCACCTTCTTCCATGTGGGCGGAGGTGGGTTGTGGACGAGCATCGACCTCTTCCTCGGACTGATCATCGGTCCGATACTCGGACGGCTGTCCGTGCCGGCCCGCATCGAGTTCACCGTCCGCTTCATGCCGAAGATGGTGGTGATCATGCCAACCCTGGTGGCAATGACTCTGGGTGCCGGTTTCCAGCTGGCCCGACACCTCGGCAACCTCGAGACCAACTATCCCCATCACGGATGGCTGGTCGCCTCGTATGTCATCGTCGGGGTGATGGCGGTGATCGCCCTCGGCCTGCTCGAGCCGGCCAACATCGCCGTCCTCTTCGAGCTCAAGAAGCCCCGTCCGAACCCTGAGCGGATCGGGAAGCTGATGAAGATCTTCGTCTACACGGCAGGGATCACCGGGATCCTCCAGATCGCCACCATCGTGATCATGACCTTCCTGGCCAGCCGGTGAGCGACGTGGCGGGAGCCGCACATCCCGAGCCCGACGCGATCGACCTCCGCCAGGCGGACCTGCCGCCGGTGGCTCGCCTGGCCACGGTGACCCTGGCCCTGGTGGTGACCGGCGGGATCTACATGGCCGCGCAGATCGGCCGGTCGGTCACCTTGGTGCCGGCGCTCGTCCTGGCCATCGCCGCCGGCGTGGTGCTCTTGGTCAACCTGGTGCTGCTGTCCCGGATCGAGGCATTCGCCTGGGACAAGTTCTTCCGGGTCTTCGGTTGGTCCCTTCTGGCCTACCTGACCATCGCCGGCATCCTCGAGTACGTGTTCATCTACGACCACACCCCCGGACGGCAGTTGGCCCTGTTCAGCGTGATGCTGGCCATGTTCGCGGTGGACGTGCCTCTGATCCTCGCCTTCTCGGTGGCCCGCTACCAACCGGTGCCGGACTGACCGGGCATCGCCCGGCGACCTCCCGCCACTGGGGGGCCAGGCGACATTCCAGGCCGGAGTGAGCGCCGAGGCGTCGGTGGCCCGACAGGATCGGCACCCGACTACGGGGCCATTCCCGCATCCAGGTCGTCGCCGGCCTGTGCCTGGGAGATCGGCCAGAGGTCCTCGGGCTCTCGTCCCCTTGTCTCGGGGACCATCCAGAACAGCCCGGCGACGAGGGCCGCCGGGGCGAAGGTGAGTACCGCGGCGAAGCCGAACCGGTTGCCGATGTCGGCCGTCGCGCCAAAGACCACGAGGCCGAGCACGGCACCGAGTACCCCGGCCGCCACCCACCACCCGGCCACCGATGCCCGGACGGAAGTGGGGAACAACTCGGCCAGGAGGGCGCCGATGGCCGGGGCGAAGACCGAGCCCGCCATCACGCCGAGGATGTAGCCGACGACCAAGGCGGCGCTCGAACCCTGATAGGCGAGCATGCCGAACAACGCCATGCCGATCATCCCCAACGTGCCGGTGGGGCGGCGACCGAGGTGGTCGGCCAGCCAGCGGCCACCCACAAGGCCGCCCAGACCGGCCAGGCCGGCACCGAGGACCATGGCGGCAGTCACGTACCCCGGCTGGTGCAGCACGTTCTGGGCATAGACGAAGACGTAGCTGTTGGCCGGGCCGGTGATGACCGAGGCGGAGAACCCGATCAGAGCGATGATCACCAGGCGCCTCCGAAACCGCGGTCCGACAGGGCCCAGCACGGGTCGGGGGCGCTCCGCCTCGACAGCGGCGACGCGAAAACGGTCCGGCTCCTCGATCCACCGTCGGAGGAAGGGGACCAGCGCCAGCGGGACGAGTGCCAAGGCGAACAGACCGCGAAACCCGAGCGCGCTGGAGGCCAGGCTGTGGATGACTGCCGTCAGCCCCGCCCCGACGCCGTAGCCGGCAGTCACCAGAGCGATCGCCGCTGCCCGTCCTCGGGCGTCGGTCTGCTCGGCGGCGATGACCTCGGTAAGGGCATTTGTCGAGCTGAGCAGAGGGCGCCCCAAGGCGAAGAGCACCACGAACCACCAGTAGCCGGGGCTGAGCGCGGCGACGACGGTCAGGGCCAGGCCCATGGCCAGGGTGGCGAGAAGAAGCGATCGTCGCCCGAACCGGTCGGCCAGGCCGATGATCGGCAGGCTGGCCAACGACGAAATGCGGATGATGGCCAGTCCGATGCCGAGTTCGGTGCCCGACAGACCCACCTGGTCGGTGATGCTCCCTCCGGGGATGATCCGCCCGAAATCGCGTGCCACGTCCCCCAGCGCGGCGATCACCCCGAACTGGCCGAATCCCGAGGCCAGTGCGGCGCAGGCCACGGCCACCACTCTCCGGTCGGTCCACCGGTGCAGGTGCAGCGGTTCGGTCGCACCCGACTGCGACTCCGGTTCGTGAGGCGTCGTCATGGGTGGCCAGCCGGCCGGGTGGGACCGACGGAGGGAGCAGAAACCGCTGACGAATCCCGGGGGGCGTCGGCTCCCACGAGAATCCAGTCTCGTTGAAGCCGATGGACTGAAGACGCCGACCACGTGAGGCTGCGGTCCGTGCCGGTCGGCGACGCGCTCCATCGTCTCTGCCCCACCGACCCGACATGTGGGGACATCCTCAAGAATCGAGCCAATCGAGAAGAGCGCCGGTCCGACTCGGACTACTGCTGTGACACGTGCCGATTGGGGCCACGATAGCGACTCTGGCGCCGACCACCCCACGGGAGATTCCGATCGCCGATGCGACGAGGCCGCAGCGTCGGATGGCAGTATGCAGAACGCGTTGCAGCGGGCTCGGAACAGGGCCTGCGACCTGTCGTGGGGCGATCCTGGTCGATAGAGACGAGTGGGGGACCTTCTCCTCTGTTCGACACGGTCTGGCCGCAATACGATCGGTCCATGAAGAAGTTGCTCGTGGCAGCTGCACTGTTCATCGGACTAGGTCTGGTTGCCAAACGCCTGGGCACACGGATGCAGAACGTCGACTGGGAGAAGAAGTTCGAGGAGATGCCGGACAACGCTCCACCGAAGTGGATGTTCCGCAACATCACGGCCATTCGCGAGAACACCGACCGGATCCTCGAAGTGCTCGACGCCGACCGTTCAGACCCGGCGGAGGGCGAGTCCGAAGCCGGCTGAGGCTGGGTCGACTGA
>JADGOG010000166.1 GCA_017883065.1 Acidimicrobiales bacterium
CGCGTTGACCACCCGGCCGAGGAGGGCGTCGCCCACGCGCACCGAGAGGATGCGCCCGGTGGCCCTGACCAGCTGCTCCTCCTCCAGCCCGGTGTCCTCACCCAGGATCACCGCGCCGATGGTCTCCTCGTCGAGGTTGAGGGCGAGGCCCTCGGTGCCGTCGGCGAACTCGAGGATCTCGTTCACCGCCGCGCCCGGCAGACCGGTCACCCGGGCGATGCCGTCGCCCACTTCCACGATGCGGCCGACCTGCTCGGTGCCCACCTCGGGGGTGTAGTCATCGACGTACCGCTTGAGGGCGGCGGTGATCTCGTCGGCGTTGATGGTCAATTCAGCCATCGGCTGGTTCCCTTCCTTCTGGACTTCCTGGAATCCGGTAGGCCGCCTCGGAAACGAGGAGGTGCTCCTTCAGTTCGTTCAAACGATGTCGGGCGCTGCCGTCGACCAGCAAGTCGCCCACCTGCACGACCACACCACCCAACAGCTTCGGGTCGATGGTCACCTGCAGCTCGACCGGGTTGCCGGCCAACCGGGCCAGCGCCTCGCTCAGGCCCTGGCGCTGGGCGTCGTCCACCACCTTGGCGGACTGCACGCGAGCCACCCGCCAGCCCCGGGCCCGGGCCGCGTCGACCACCAGGGCGTCGAGGGTGGCGACGATGTCGCGCGCCCGGCCCCCCCGCACCGCGTAGGCAGCCAGACGTTGGGTGGCGGGCAGCACCTGGTCACCGAAGAGGTCGGCGATCACTTGCTGGCGGAGGGCCACCGGCAGGTCGCGGTCCCCGAGGGCGTGGCGCAGCGGACGGCTGTTCTCGACGGTGCGGGCGAACCGGAAGAGCTGGTCCTCGATCTCTTCGAGCTCAGCGGTGGTCACGCCCTCGAAGACGGCGGCGGCGTAGCCCGAGACCCGGTTCCTCGAGGCAAGGCGACCCAGTGTGGCCTCGTCGTCGGTCTCGCCGGCCACTGACGGCCCGTGCTCGGCGGCGATCCGCATCTGGGAGGCGAGCCAGTGGAAGGCGGCCTCGAGATCGGAAGCGGGCACCACGGTGACCGCCTGGTGGATCAGGCTCCTCACCTCGGGACGGACCTTGCCGTCCAACAGGTCGTCGAGCACCGAACGGCGGGCCGACACCGGGACGG
Organism: Acidimicrobiales bacterium; assembly: GCA_017883065.1. GTDB lineage: Bacteria > Actinomycetota > Acidimicrobiia > Acidimicrobiales > RAAP-2 > Bog-756. The sequence goes on from JADGOG010000166.1 coordinate 1,138, forward strand.
AGCCGTCGTTGATGGCCAGTTCCAGTTCGTTGTTGGTGGTGACCAGCTCGGCCACCGACTGGAGCTCGGACGCGGCGTCCCCCAGGGCGCCGGCCGAGGCCAGCGACTCTTCCATGGCGGCCAGATAGCCCTGGAGGGCAGGATTCACTGACGAGCTCCGGCGGCTCCGGCGGCAGCGCCGGTTGCGGACTCGGCCCGCACGGCCTCGATGGCCTCGTTGATCAGATCCTGATGGTCGGCGGCCTGGATCTCGCGGCCGATGACCCGCTCGGCGGCGGCCAGCACGATCTCGCCGACCCGGACGGTGACCTCTTCGACGGCGGCCTGGCGGGCGTTGGCCACCTCGGCCTCGGCCGCCTGCTTGATCCGCTCGGCCGCCTCGTGGGCCCGCTCCTCGGCGCCGGCCACGGTGCGCTCGGCGGTGGCGGTGGCGGTGGCCACGATCTCGCGGGCGTGCACGCGTGCCTGCTCGAGGGTGGCCTGGCGCTCCACGTCGGCCTCCTCGGCGTCGGCCTTGGCCTTGTCCGCCGCCTCGAGCTCACCCCGGATCTGCTCCTGGCGCTCGGTCAGGGCCTTGTTCAGCACCGGCAGGACCTTCTTGGCAATGACCCAGACCACGACGACGAAGGCCAGGAGCACGACGATGAAGGTCCCGTTGGGGACGAGGAAGTTACTGGTGGCTAGAGGCACGGCGTCATCCTTGCTTGCTGATTCGCTTGCTGAGTCGCTGGTGGAGTCGCTGGTGGAGTCGGCGGCAGGCAGCCGAAGGGGGACCCGCCCCGGTGCAGATCAGAGCATCCGACCGAGGAGTTGGGGCCCGGCAGCGGCATGGTCCTGCTACTTGCCCAGGGAGAAGACGAAGAGGGCTGCGAACACCAGATTGATGAAGTACGCGGCCTCGCACAGACCCACAGTGAGGAACATGATGGTGGTCAGACGACCCTGGGCCTCGGGCTGGCGGGCGATGCCGGCGATGGTCTGGCTACCGGCGAGTCCGTCGCCGATGGACGCGCCCACGGCGCCTCCGCCCAGCGCCAACCCGGCGCCGACCATGGCACCTGCGATCTTTACCGCACTCACCATCTGTGGGTCTGCTGCCATTGTTCCTTCTCCTTTTTGAGGTTGTCGATGTCCTGAATCTGTCGATGAATCAGCCGTTGATGACTTCGCCTGACTTCTGGTGCTCCTCGTCAGGCGCCATGGCCGTGTCGAAGTACAGGATGGTCAAGAGGGCGAAGATGAAGGCCTGGATGGCGCCGATGGCCATGTCGAAGAGCTTCCAGATCACGGTGAAGGGCACCGACAGGACGGCTCCGATAGGGGCGGGACCGAGCTTCCAGATGACCAGCGAGGCCAGCAGGGAGAGCATCAGACCCCCGGCGAACAGGTTGCCGAACAGACGGAGGGTGAGGGTGACCGGCTTGACCAGCTCCTCCACCCCGTTCATGAACAGGTTGACGAAGAACAGCTTGGGCGGGAACGGCCGGGAGAAGTAGTGCTTCACGTAGCCGCCGAGTCCACGGTTCTTGATGGCGGCCCGGTGGACCAGCACGATGACGAAGAGGGCCATGGCCAGGGGCAGGTTGACGTCGCTGGTGGGCGCCGGCAGCCAGTCGTAGGTGCTACCGATGCTCAGCACCTCGAACAGATTGCAGGTGAAGATGAAGACGAACAGGGTGAGGGCCAAGGGGACGACCTGCGCCCCACGGGAGCCGATGGTGTCATCGACCTGCTTCTGCACGGCGCCGACCGCCAGCTCCCACAGCAGCTGGAACTTGCCCGGCACGCCGTTGGTGGCCTTCTTGCGCAGGACAAGACCCATGGTGATCACAACGGCGGCGGCGATGAGGGTGGCCCACACGATGTCCACGTCGATGGTCAGTGGACCGAGGTGGACCTGCGGATGGACGCCCGGCGAGATGTCGATGCCCAGGGTGGGGGTGCTCAACAGGTTGGTAAGGCCCATGGCGATCAGCTCCTGCCCTTGCCGTCGTCAGCCGTCCCGATGGAGGGCGGATGGGGTGCCTGGCCGATGTTGTCCTCGACCACGTTGGCGTTGATCACATCGTCCACCGAGGTCATCGGACCGGCCTTGGCCATCGACCGGGCCACGTTGGCGATCAGGATGATCTGGAACAGGGCCAGGCCGGCCAGGATGCCGAAACCGAGCTGGTGGGAGAAGGTCATCAGGCCCAAGGTGATCACGGTGATGATGGCCAACCGGCCGAACGTGTTGAGGGCCAGGGGCCGGCGACTGTTCTTCACCCCGCTGGCCGAGACCCTGGCCACCGAGTTGCCGACCATCCGGAAGTTGAAGGTGCCCAGTCCGAGCCCGATACAGGCGCCGAGGCCGATGAGCGGCTTGTCGAAGGAGACGCCGGCGACCACGGCGGCCACGCCGACCACCAGCACCATGGAGATGGTCCGGCGGGACACGTCGGGCACGTTGGGAAGCGAGAAGTGGGCGAACATGTCGGTTCCTAGACCCCCCACCGGCTCGATGCGCCGAACGGTGCGCCGGTGGTCAGAGGTACTTGCGTACCCGGGCCACGGTCGTCAGGACGGCCATCACCACACCCAGGGCCACCCCGATCAGGACGAACAGGGGACTGGTCCCCAGCCACCGGTCGAGGAAGTACCCCGCTGCCCCCCCGGCGACCAGCGATACCGCCGCCGCCAGTCCCAGGCTCAGGAACTCGACCGCCGCCGCGACCACCGTCGGCTCGTGCGACGGGGGTGGTTCCCCGGATTCCGGATCTGGCTGAGGTGCGCTCTCGTCCATGCTCGGGCCGGGCCGCGTCAAGGTGTGTGGGGTTGTGGGGATTCACGAGTCGTTCCTGAAATCACGCAGTGGCCCGGCTGTCGTGGCCGGTGGAGTTGCCGGCCGCACCAGCGACCACGGTTGGGGCGATCGGCCCGCAATTCACGGTGGTCATCATCGCACCTCCGCGCCGACCCGGCAAAACGTAGGAAACACTCCGTTTACAGTTCGCCGGGCGGGCCGGTCGCAGCGGCCACGACCGCCCCGGTCCCGCTGCCGTCCGGACGTTTCGGCGGGCCGGTGGCGGGATCGTCGTCGGTCCCCGCATCGCCGTGCTTCCGGAGGGAGGGGTGGAACAAGGTATAGAGGACCACCCCGAGCGCCAGGGCCCCGAAGGGGATGATGGCGTTCACGCTGGAGACGTACAGCGGGAACAGGATGAAGCCCGACAGCAGGACCGTCCAGGCCCACAGGATGAGCACGCTCCGGCGGTGGCCGTGACCCAGGCGGAGGAGCCGGTGGTGGAGGTGGTTCTTGTCCGGGGTCGAGAATCCGGTCCGGTTGGCGGTGCGGCGGACGAAGGCGAAGGCCATGTCCACGATGGGCACACCCAGGATGAAGAAGGGGATGAACAAGGGGGCGAAGAAGAAGTAGGTCGCACCGCTGCGTCCGGCCACGCCCCCCACATACCCGGACGTCCGTCCCCCGATCAGCATGGTGGACGCAGCCATCAACAAGCCGAGCAGGAGGGCGCCGGCGTCCCCCATGAAGATCCTGGCGGGGTGGAAGTTGTGGGGCAGGAACCCGAGGCAGATGCCGCAGGTGATCACCGCGATGAGCGGCCCGATGTTGTCGGCCGGGAGGTTGTGCAGGTCCTGGAGGTGCACACCGTAGACGGCGAGGGTGCCCGAGGCGATGGCCACCACTCCGGCGGCCAGTCCGTCGAGGCCGTCGATCAGGTTCACCGCGTTGGTGATGGCGATCACCCACAGGGCGGTGAGCAGTGGGGTCCACTCGGGGGACAGCTGGATGAGTCCGGCCAGGGGCACCTTGAACTGGAACCAGGTGACGCCCATGAAGTAGAGGATGGTGGCGGCCAGCACCTCGCCGGCCACCTTGGCCGGAGCAGACATCTCCCGCAGGTCGTCGATGGTCCCGACCACGAAGATCACCGAGGCCCCGAGGATCAGGCCGAGGGGCTCCGACGATCCCCGGAACAGCGGGGCCAGGGCGGGAATGGAGGCGGCCACCGCCCAGGCCACCAGCATGGCCAGGAACATGGCCACCCCACCCGACTGCGGGGTGACCCGTTGGTGCACCTTGCGCTCGTCGGGCTGGGCGACGTACCCGATCTGCACGGCGATGCGGCGGGCCGGGAAGGTCAGGACCCACGCCGACAGGCCGGCGACCACCAGCAGCACCCCGTACCAGTGGAGAGGGACGACCGCACTCATCGGATCATCGGCGGGCCGTGCGAGGAGGACGTTCTGGTTGGGCCCGATGAGCTGGGTATGCCCGGATTGCC
>JADGOG010000167.1 GCA_017883065.1 Acidimicrobiales bacterium
ACAGCGTGGACGGTGCCGCTCCGATCTGGGTGGTCGGCGACTCGGGCACCACCAGGTCGGGGTGTTGGGCCTCGATCTCCCGGAGCTCGCGCACCAGGGCGTCGTACTCGGCGTCGGCGATCACCGGGTCGTCGAGCTGGTGGTAGCGCTGGTTGTGATAGGCGATGAGCGCACGCAGCTCCTCGGCCCGGGCCACCGGGTCGGTGTCGCCTCCGTCCCTGTTCGCCGGGGAAACCGGTCCGTCCGGACTCACTGAGCGATGCCCGATCCGACCACCACATCGGGATCGCCGGGTGCATAGAGAGCGACGGTCTGGCCGGGTGCCACCCGGCGCTGTGGGGTGGCGAACGCCACGGCGATCCCGTCGGGTGTCCGGCGCACCGTGGCCGGGACCGGCCGGCCGTGGGCACTCAGCTGGACCACGGTGTCCACGTCCTCGGGGACAGGAGCGGTGGGGTCCCCGTCCACCCAGGCCACCGTGTGCAGACGGACCTCGGTGGTGTGGGCCGCCTCCGGTGTTCCGATGGAGACCCGTCGTGCCGGCACGTCAACGGCGGTCACGAACCGGCGGCGGCCGTCGGTGCCGTGGCCCATCCCTCGGCGCTGGCCCACGGTGACCAGCTCGACCGCGTCGACCGGCCCGAGGTCCTCGCCGGAATCGTGATCGACCAGTCGGCCGGCGTGGAGGGGGAGCCGGGCGCCGAGGAATCCCTGACGACCCTCGTCGGACCGGATGAAACAGACGTCTTGGCTATCGGGCTTGGCGGCGGTGCGCAGCCCGAGTCGGTGGGCCTCGTCCCTCACCTGGGCCTTGGTCATCTCCCCCACCGGGAACCGGACCCGGGCCAGCTGGTCCTGGCCGAGCATGGCAAGCACGTAGGACTGATCCTTCAGCGCATCGGCACCACGGCGGAGTTGGAACCTCCGCTCGGCGGTCACCACGCACCGGGCGTGGTGGCCGGTGGCCACCGCGTCGAAGCCGAGGGACCGGGCCCGCTCCAGTAGCCGGTCGAACTTGAGGTGCCGGTTGCATTCGATGCACGGGTTGGGGGTCCGTCCCTCGGCGTGTCCCCGCACGTACGGGTTGACCACCCACTCCTCGAACTCGTCGGCGAAATTGAAGACGTGGTGGACCAGGCCGAGCTGGTCGGCGACCCGCCGGGCGTCCTCCACATCGGCCACCGAACAGCACCCCGAGTCCGATGCTCCGCCCCACAGCTTGAGGGTGGCCCCGACCACCTGGTCGGGGCCCAGCTCCTCGGCCAGGAGGGCCGCAGCCACCGAGGAGTCCACGCCTCCGGACATGGCAACCAGCACGCGCATTGGGTCAGTCTCTCAGCTGGGCGACCACGTCCGGAACGACGGCCAGGGCCAAGTCGACGTCCGCCTCGGTGGTGGTCGACCCCAGTGAGAAGCGGATCCCTGTCGTGGCCTGGGCCCGGTCGAGGCCCATCGCCTCGAGCACATGACTGGCCTCGACGGCGCCGCTCGAGCAGGCCGCGCCGGCTGACACCGCCACCCCGGCCGCGTCGAGAAGGACCACCATCGCCTCGCTCTCGATCCCGGAGAAACGCAGGTGGAGGTGGCCGGGAGTCCGTTGGCGTCGGTCACCCGTCTCGGCGACGCCGGCCACGGTGGCCACCAGGGCGTCCCCCAGCCGATCCCGTAGGGCGACCACCCGGGCCGTGGTCCTGTCCCGTTCCGCAACGGTGATAGCCAGCGCCGCTGCCATGGCCACGATGCCGGCCACATCAGGGGTCCCGCTGCGGCGCTCTCGCTCCTGGCCGCCGCCGTACAACAGCGGCTCGAGGCGGGTGCCGGCCCTGACCACCATCGCGCCCACCCCCTTGGGCCCGCCGAACTTGTGGGCGCTGACGGCGATCAGGTCGCACGACTCGGCGAGGGTCGTCACGTCGAGCCACGGTGCCGCCTGCACGGCGTCGGTGTGGAGCACTGCCTGCGGGGAGTGGGCCCGCACGATGTCGGCCACCGCCCCGAGGGGCTGCACCGTGCCGATCTCGTTGTTGACCGCCATCACCGAGACCAGGCCCACCTCGGGGGTGCAGGCCTCGGCCATCTGGTCGAGGTCGATGATGCCGTTCCGGTCGCTGCGCACCTCGCGCAGCTCGGCCCCGGTCTGGCGGGCCAATGCACGGCAGGCGTTGAGGACGGCGTGGTGCTCCATGGCCGAGCAGACCAGTGCGGCCACCGGGGGGTTGTCGAACGCGTTGGCATGCCAGCCGCCGGCCACGGCCAGGTTGTCCGCCTCGGTTCCCCCCGAGGTGAACACCACCTCGCCCAGGTCGGCCCCCAGCAGCTCGGCCACCTGCTCGCGGGCATCATCGAGAGCCAGGCGGGCCCGCCGGGACTCGGCGTGGCTCCCCGACGGGTTGCCGAACCGGCCGTCGAGGTAGGGACGCATGGCCTCGATCGCCTCGGGGTGCATCGGCGTGGTGGCGGCGTGGTCGAAATAGGCCCGCCGGGTCGTGTCGCCCTCGACCCGCTCGGCCATCAGGCGATCCAGACCGACTTGACGTTGCAGAACTCGTGCAGTCCCGGACTGGCCAGCTCGCGTCCGATTCCCGAGCTCTTGATCCCGCCGAAGGGCAGCTGGGGCATGGACCTCACCATGGCGTTCACGAAGACCTGGCCTGCCTCCAGCCCGACCACGAAGCGTTGCTGCTCGTCGGGATCGGTGGTCCACACGCTCGAGCCCAGACCGAACTCGGTGCTGTTGGCCATGGCCAACGCCTCGTCGGCATCGGCCACGGTGTACAGAAGGGCCACCGGGCCGAAGACCTCCTCGGTGAACACCCGCATGGCCGGGGTGATGCCGGTGATCACGGTGGGGCGGTAGAAGAAGCCGGGATGGTCCGGGCCGTCGGGGCCGACCACCCGCTCGCCCCCGCACAGGATGGTGGCACCGTGGGCCCGGGCGTCGTCCACCTGGGCGGCGATGGTGTCGCAGGCCGCCGCCGTGACCAGTGGCCCCACCTCGGTCGCCGGGTCGAAGGGATCGCCGACGGAGAGCGCGTCCATGCCGGAGACGAACCCGGCGATGAACTGCTCGGCCACATCCTGATGGACGATGAACCGCTTGGCCGCGATGCACGACTGTCCGGCGTTCTGGATCCTCGCCTGGATCCCCACCGAGACGGCCTGGTCGATGTCTGCCGACGGCAGCACGATGAACGGGTCGCTCCCTCCGAGCTCGAGGACGACCTTCTTGCCCACCGCTCCGGCCTGGGCGGCCACCGCCCTCCCTGCACCGACACTGCCGGTGAGGGTCACCGCCGCGACCCTCGGGTCGGCGATAATCGCCGGCACCTGGTCGGTCCCGACCAGCAGGGTCTGGAAGACGCCGTCGGGGGCTCCCGCCCGACGGAACAGGTCCTCCAGCAACAGCGCGCAGCGGGGCACGCTCGGAGCGTGCTTGAGCAGGCCGACGTTGCCGACCATGATCGCCGGGGCGATGAACCGGGCCACCTGCCAGAGGGGGAAGTTCCACGGCATGATGGCCAGGACGGCACCCAGCGGTTGGTAGGTGACCAGGCCGAGCGAGGCGTCCACCAGGATCTCTTCGTCGGTGAGCATGGCCTCGGCGTTCTCGGCGAACCAGCGGAACCCGCTGGCGCACTTGGCGACCTCGCCCTTGGCCTGGGCGAAGGGTTTGCCCATCTCGGTGGTGACCACGTGAGCGATGTCGGGCAGCTCGCCCTCGAGAAGTTCGGCGGCGGTGACCAGCAGACGGGACCGCTCCTCGAACGTGCTCTTGGCCCACACGGCAGCACCGGCGGCGGCGGCGGCCAGCCTCGTCTCCACCCCGGCGGCGTCGTAGGGCTCGAACGAGTCGACCAGTATTCCGTTGGCGGGATTGACGGTGGCGATGGGGGGACCGGCGTCTGCAGGACTCATCGCCCCAGTATCGCCGATGGGGGAATCGACCCATACGCCTCCGGCGGGGTCCGGGTGGGGCCTACCCCGAGGTGACCAGCCCCGGGATCGAGTTCCTCTGTACCTTGCCGGTGGCCGTGCGAGGCAGGGCGTCGAGCACGACGTACTGCTTGGGCCGCTTGTAGCCGGCCAGCCGGTCGACGGCATGGGCCCGGACGGTCTCGACCAGATGGTCGGCCTGCGTCGGGTCCGTCGGCGACGAGGGGACGACCGCGGCGCACACCCGTTGCCCCCAGCGGTCATCGGGCAGCCCGAACACGGCGACCTCGGCCACGCCGGGCACGTCACCCAGAACGCCCTCGACTTCGGCCGGGTAGACATTGACGCCGCCGGAGATGATCAGGTCGTCACGGCGCCCGTCGATGTACAGGTACCCCCCGTCGTCGAGTCGACCGAGGTCGCCCACAGTGAAGGCACCATCGCGCCACGCTCCGTCCGTCTTCGCCTCGTCCCGCCAGTACTCGAACCGGGCGAACGGCGGCGCGACACACCAGATGGTCCCGTCCCCGTCGACCGAGAGGGTCCGTCCCGGCCGGGCCCGTCCCACCGTGCCCGGACGGGCCACCCACTCCTCGGTGGAGCACACGGTGAACTGCCCCTCGGTCGATCCGTAGAACTCCCACACCACCCCCGGCCCCACTCGCTCCATGGCCGCATGCTTGACGGCGGGCGGGCAGGGTGAGCCGGCATGGACGAGCAGCCGGAGGGAGTCGAAGCGCACGGCCCGTTTCTGCGCGTCGCCGTCGAGGTCCCCCGGAGATGCCGCGGCCAGTAGCCGACCCAGCGACGACGGGGCGATGAACGTGGTGGTCGGCACCGGCCCGTACCGGCCACCCAGCGCGTCGCTGGCCACGTGTGCGTCGAACCGGCTGAGGATGACCACGGTTCCCCCCCGGAGCAGCGTGCCTCCGGCGAAGCGGATGGACACCGAGTGGTACATGGGCGAGCAGACCAGGTGGACGTCGTCGGGGCCGAACGACCACAGGTCGGCCTCGTCGGTGAAGGCGGCCTCGGCGGTGGCGGCGTCCCAGATCCCCGACCACACCCCCTTGGACCGTCCGGTGGTGCCCGACGTGTAGTGCATGGGTCGGGAGAGCGGATAGCGCTCCAGGTCCACCGGCGGCCCGCCGTCGAGGGCGGCCAGCTGCTCGGGCTCGGTGATGACCAGGCCGGGTTCGGCATCGGCGATGAGGGCGGTCCGCTCCACCATGGTCAGCGTGGCGTTCAACATCACCGGCACCACCCCGGTGCGAAGCGCTCCGAGCACGGCGCAGAGCAACGCCGACGACGACGGGAGACAGAAGGCAACCCGGTCCCCGACGCCGAGTCCCAAGGAGCGCAGTGCCCCGGCGGCCCGCTGTTGGGCCGGGGCTGCGTCTGCGGCGGAGAGGACCTCGACGGCCACCGGCGTGTTCATGGGAGCTCGGCCGTGGGCAGGACGGTGGTCCGCTCCGCCGGTGGCTC
>JADGOG010000168.1 GCA_017883065.1 Acidimicrobiales bacterium
CGGCGGCACGGCCGGCTCGGGTACGCCGGGCTCCTACGGCTTCAAGGACGACTACATCGCCCACCACGAGCCGTTCGACTACTACGCCTCGACGGCCAACCCGCACCACCTGACCATCCCCACCAACGGGAGCGGCCAGGACACCCTGGCCGGCCTGCAGGAGATCGGGACCGACACTCAGACCTACAACGCCGGCACTCCGAACTTCGACACGCCGAACCACCAGTACGACACGAGCGACTTCGACCAGCTGGTCTCGTCCATCGCCCAGGGACAGCTCCCGGGCAGTGCCCTGCCGGCGGTGAGCTTCCTCAAGGCCCCCGGCTATCAGGACGGTCATGCTGCGTACTCGGATCCGGCCGACGAACAGGCCTTCATCACCAAGGAGATCAACGGCCTCGAGCAGACACCGGACTGGGCCCACACCGCGGTGATCATCTCCTACGACGACTCCGACGGCTGGTACGACCACGCCTACAGCGGGGTCACCAACCCCTCCGCCAGCGTGGCCGACCAGCTGACCGGCGTCGGTGCCTGCGGGTCGGGGACGCCGCTGGCCGGGCAGCAGGGTCGCTGCGGCTATGGCCCCCGCATGCCACTTCTGGTGATCTCGCCCTATGCCAAGTCGAACTTCGTGGACCACACGTTGACCGACCAGTCGTCGATCACCAAGTTCGTCCAGGACAACTGGAGTCTTCCCCCGATCACCGGGTCCACGGCGAACGTGGCCGGATCGCTGGACAGCATGTTCGACTTCAGCGGTCCGTCAGCCGGCACCAACCCGGTGCTGTACCTGGACCCGACGACTGGTGCGGTGGCCAGCCAGCCGCAGCCGCTGCTGCCTGAGTTCCCGTATCCGGGCGTGGCCGCAGGCGGCATCCTGCTCCTGGTGGGCGGGGGAGTGCTGGCCGTCAACCGGCGACGGCGACGGGTCGCGCAGCTCTGAACCGTTCAGGGTCAGCGAGCACTCCACGATCGGTGCCGATGGTGCGCCGTCGAGCGACGAGGACCGGGGCCTTCGGGCCCCGGTCCTCCCGCGCCGGGAGCCGTGTCGTCGGACACCCGCACCGGGAGCCGTGTCGTCGGACACCCGGACTGCGACCGTGCCGGTCGGGCCCTCGCTCAACGATGATCGCTTTGTGTCGTCGGAGCGGTTGCCGATCGCATCGGGACGGTGGGTCACGAGCGGCCACCGTCAGTGGTGGCGGGCACCCCTTGAGCGGCAGTGTGGCGCCGTGCGTGACGGCCAGGTGACAGTTCACAAATCCGTGGCGAAGAGTTCATCCCGAAACCATCGATCTCGGGTATTCATGCTTTCCCGCGTAGGTGATACTCGAACAATGAAGAACTCGAGCGGACGTATCGCCCGTCGAGTGGCGGCAGCGGCAGCGGCCTCCGTCGGCGCACTCGTCTTGGTCCCCGGCGTGGCCGGAGCTGCCTTCCCCGGCACCAACGGCTCAATCGTCTACCAGGGCACGGAGGCGGGCATCACTCCGTGCAACCCGTACACCAGCAGTGAGCTCTTCGCCGTACCGCCCGGAGGCGGCTCGGTGACCCAGGTCGACTGCGACGGGCACACCGACCAGCACGTCTTCGTCTCCCCGGACGGCACGGAGACGGTGTTCGCCAGTAACCGCGGGGGTGGGTCCGGGGCGTTCCAGCTCTACACCGGCTCGCTGCTGTCGCCGGGCAGCGTCACCGATGTCTCCTATCCCCCCAATGCCGGGGTGGACGACTACCCGTCGTGGGCACCGGCGGCACCCGGCGCACAGGGCACGATCATCTTCCAGCGGACCCTTCCCGGGGGCACGCCGCAGCTCTTCACCGAGAACGTGAACACCCCGTCCTTGCCGGCGGTGCCCGTGTTCTCCTCCCCGACCGGGTTCAGTGACACCCAACCCGTCTATGACCCGTCCAATGCCAACGAGATTGCCTTCGTCCGACAGGCGCCGGGCGGCCCGCAGCAGATTTTCTCGTACGACCTGGCCACACCGGCGACGCCACCGGTCAACCTTTCCGCATCCGACGGCGACGGCTCGAGCAACGACTCGAAGCCGGACTTCGCACCGTCCCCGACCGGCTTGCCCGCCGTGCAGAAGATCGTGTTCCAGTCGGACCGGTCTTCGGCCGCCGCCGCCGGTGGCCCGTGTGCGGGCACCCAGCTCTACACCAGTTCGGACCAGCCGGGCTCCGCAGTGACCCCGGTGTTCCAGGTGCTGTCGGGCGGCGTGCCGACCGGTCAGCAGGCATGCCCCAAGGTCGGCGGCGTCTCCGCGGCCACGGAGAACCCGGTGTTCTCTCCGCAGGGGAACGCCATCGCCTACGACCAGCCCGGTCCAGCCAGCCAGGACGTCTACGCCTACTCGATCTCCTTTTCCGGCAACTCGGGCCTGATGAACACCGCAACGGACCTCACGCCGAACTTCGCCACCGACGAGTCCCCCAACTGGGCGCCGGCCTTCCCGGGGGCCAGCACTCCGGAAGCACCGCAGTCCGTCCTGTTGCCGGCGGCCGGCATCGGGCTCCTCGGCGGGACGGTCCTCCTGGTCCGCCGTCGTCGGGCGGTGGCGTAGATCGGGGACTGCATCAGTCGGCGGAGTCAGCGTGCCTCGGTCCCTGGACATCCACCTGACGGGCGCGTGGAATTCGCGCTTCCACATCCAACGAACACCTCCCGTGGGGCAGTCGGGCCCGGTTCACTCCAGAAAGGCCGTCCGTGACCCCTCCCCTTCGAAGGATGCTGCTCGCTGCGGGACTGGTGATCCCGTCGCTGCTCGCCGTGCCGGCGGTCTCCGGGGCGACGAGTCCCGCTGTCCCGTGCGTGATCACCGAATCGATGGTGGAGTCAACGTGCACCGTCGTGCCGGTGGTGGCAGGCACCAATTCGGAGCTCCCGCCCACCACTGCTCTCCCGTTCACGGGGTCGCCGGCGTCGGCGGCCTCGGCCGGTGTGTCTCACGCTGCTCTGGCGGGAACGAGCAGCCTTCCGTTCACCGGTGCAGACGTGGAACAACTGGCGGTCGTCGGCGTAGGCGCCGTGCTGGTCGGCGGCCTGCTCATTCGACGCCGACGCCGCTCACCCAGCTGAGCCGCTCGCGCCACTCCGGATCGCCGACACCACCGAGTTCAATGCGGCATTGGCGGTGTCCATCGTCTTCAGGCTGGTGTTCCACGTCGTGAGTGACGCGTTCGAGTGGGTGCGGGTCAACGTCAGGCAGTCCGAAGCGTACGTTTCGGTGGCGGTGGCCATGCCGTTCCAGGCGGCGGACAGTGTGGCCGAGGGCGCCTTCGGCAGGTCGCGAGCACGTCGGGCGTCGCGGAGCATGGCGGTGCACGCCGAGGCCAGATGGGCGAAGAAGGTGCCGGCGCTGGCTTCCTTGGCCGAACGGCTGGCTACCAGGATCTCCGCCTGATCCCGGTTCAGCCGTTTGTTGGTCGGCTTGGCCTCGGCGACCAACCAGGCGAGTGGTGTCGTGACCGCAACTGCTTCGGGGGCCGTGGTCGAGGTCGACGGTGTGGCCGGCGTGGCCGACGACGAGCCGCAGCCCAGTGCCATCACACCTCCGAGCAGTGCTCCGGCTCCGACGGCCAGGGTTCGTCTCACCGCGTCACGGTAGTGGTTGACCGACGGCGCCTAGCGCCGCCCCACGCCGCCGGAGCCCGGTGTCGCGAAGAATTCACACCCCGATGACGCGGGGATCACCCAGACGGGAGGAGACGCCCCGATCGGTCAGGAGGCGATGGCACCGACCACGTAGTTGATGCAGGCGCACAGCGAGGCGATGTCCTCGGGGTCGATCGCCGGGAACATGGCGATCCGCAGCTGGTTACGGCCCAGCTTCCGGTAGGGCTCGGTGTCGACGATCCCGTTGGCCCGGAGCACGGCGGCCACGGTGGCCGCACTGACCGACTCGTCGAAGTCGATGGTGCCCACCACGTGGCTCCGGTCCTGCTCACGGGTGACGAACGGAGTGGCGAAGTCCGAGTTGTCGGCCCAGGTGTAGAGGGTCTCGGCCGACCGGTCGCACCGTCCTGTCGAGAAGTCCAGACCGCCGTTCTCGTTGAACCAGCGAACCTGGTGGTCGAAGAGGAAGACGGTGGCCAGGGCCGGCGTGTTGTAGGTCTGGTCGAGCTTGGAGTTGTCCAGGGCGATGGTCAGGTCCAAGGAGGATGGCACCCACCGCTTGGTGGCGGCGATGGCGCCGATGCGGTCCTGGGCGGCGGGGGAGAGCAGTGCCGCCCACAGGCCGCCGTCCGAGCCGAAGCACTTCTGGGGAGCGAAGTAGTAGGCGTCGAATTGAGCGGGGTCGACCCGCAGCCCACCGGCCCCCGAGGTCGCATCCACGGCCACCAGGCCGCCGCCGTCCGCCGGGGCGGCTGCGCCCTCCGGTCGGGTGATCGGCATCATCACCCCGGTGGAGGTCTCGTTGTGGGTGAGGGCGTAGAGGTCGACGTCCTCGCTGACCACCGCCGTCGGGTGGGTGCCCACGTCGGCGGCAATGATCTCGGGGTCGTCGAGGTGGGGCGCATCGGCGGCCGCGGTGGCGAACTTGGAGGAGAACTCGCCGAAGGTGAGGTGCTGGCTCTTGCGCTCGATCAGCCCGAAGGTGGCCGCATCCCAGAAGCAGGTGGTTCCCCCGTTGCCGAGGGCCACTTCGTACTCCTCGGGTAGGGAGAACAGGTGGGCCAGGCCCTCTCGCAGACTGCCCACAACCGACTTGACCGTCTTCTGACGGTGGCTGGTCCCGAGGTACCGTCCGGACTCGGCGGCCAGGGCGGCGACGGCCTCGGGGCGGACTTTCGACGGCCCGCAGCCGAATCGTCCGTCGGCGGGCAGGAGGTTGGCGGGAATGGTGATGTCAGGGGTGTCGGTCACGTATGGAATCATGGCACTGTGTCCCTCACCATAGAAACCGGGGCCCTTCGGGCCGAAACCTGGGCCCGCCGGTTCGCAACCGCCGGCTCCTCCGCCACCCGTCGGCCGCTCCCGGCCAGATGACCAGCGCCCGGATCTCCGCGCGCATCGCCGCCGTCTCCCCGTCGGCCACCCTGGCCGTGGACGCCAAGGCCAAGGCGCTGAAGGCCCAGGGCGAGAGCGTGATCGGTTTCGGAGCCGGTGAGCCCGACTTCCCCACACCGGAGCACATCGTGGAGGCCGCCGTCGAGGCCTGCCGGGACCCCGCCTCCCACAAGTACACCCCCACGTCCGGCCTGCCCGCACTGCGGGAGTCGCTGGCTGCGAAGACCAAGCGGGACTCCGGGCTTGAGGTCCCAGCCAGCCAGATCCTGGTGACCAACGGGGGCAAGCAGGCCATCGCCAACTCGTTCGCCGTCCTGTGCGACCCGGGCGACGAGGTGCTGGTGCTGGCCCCGTACTGGACCACCTACCCCGAGTCCATCGCCCTGGCCGGCG